>CAZPPH010000118.1:0-9134 GCA_964588375.1 uncultured Rhodobacterales bacterium
TCCTGCCGCCAGCGCTGGGAGGGGACGACCTGGAAGATGTCGCCGGCGCGGATGTAGGCGCGGGCGCGCTCGACGGCGGCGAGATAATCCTCCTTCGCGAAGTTCGACACCGGCTCGGGGTCGGGCGCGGCCTCTCCGAGTTCCCGGCCCTCGACCGGCACGGGGCGCTCGAGGTCGCGGAGCGCGTCCATCACCCGCTCGGCGGCCTGGGCGTAGGCGGCCTTCGCCGATAGCCCCGACCCCGTCCAGGCCGGCGCGACGAGGGTGACCTCGCCCTTCACCCCGTCGAGGACCGCGATCACCGACGGGCGCAACATCACCGCATCCGGCAGGCCGAGGGGGTCGGGATTGACGTCCGGCAGTCGCTCGACGAGGCGGATCATGTCGTAGCCGAGGTACCCGAAGAGCCCGGCCGCCGCTGCCGGGAGGCCCTCGGGCAGGTCGATGCGGCTCTCGGCGATGAGCGCGCGGAGGGTCTCGAGCGGCGAGCCCTCGAGGTCGTCGAAGGCGTCGCGGTCGTAGCGCGCCGCCCGGTTGATCCGCGAGGTCTCGCCCCGGCATTCCCAGACCACGTCGGGTTTCACGCCGATGATCGAGTAGCGCCCGCGCACCTCGCCGCCGGTGACGCTTTCGAGGATGAAGGCGTCGCGCTGGCTGCCGCCGCCGAGCTTCAGCATCAGCGAGACCGGCGTGTCGAGGTCGGCCGAGAGCCGGGCGAAGACGACCTGGTTTCCGCCCGCCTCGAAGCCCCGGGCGAAGTCGGGAAAGGCCGGGGCGAGGTCGGCCATCAGGGAAAGCTCGAATGGACCGCGTTGATCGCGGACTGGTCGATCTCGACATCCGCATCGGCCCGGGCGGCGTTCATGAACCCCGAGAGCAGATCGTCGGCAAGCGCCTGCCGGGTCTGACCGGCGACGGCCTCGCGGATGCGGGCGGTATCGGGGTCGTCCAAGTCCGGCGCGCGAATCTCTTCGAGGCGCGCGATGACCGCGCTGCCCTCGCCCTCGATCACCCGCACCTCGTCCGGTTCCATCTCGAACAGCGTGGGCAGAAAGCCCGGCGGGGTGCCCTCGATGAAACCGCCGCGGGTGAGCCCCCGGTCCCATTGCAGGTCGAGGTCGAAAGCGGCCATGTCGCGGCCCGCCTCGATCCGGTCGGCGATCTCGCGGGCGCGGGCGGCGAGGCGGTCGCCCAGCACCTCACTCCGCCAGGCCTGCGCCACTTCGTCCTCGATCTCGTCGAGGGGCTGGAGACGGGGCTCGAGGGTTTCCTGAAGTCTGATCGCGGCAAGCCCGCCGTCCTCCAGCTCGATCAGTTCGGGGAAGTCGCCCTCCTGTACGGCGGTAGCGGCCGCGCGGATGGCCTCGTAACCCGCGAGCCCTTCTGCGAGACCGGGCCTCCAGTCGAGGGTCGAAAGCTCCATCGCGGTTTCCGCCGCGAGTTCCTCGAGGGTCGCGCCTCCGGCGAGAAGGTCGTCGATGGGCTGGATCTCGTCGAGAATGATGCGGCGCGCGCGCTCGGCGGCGCGCTCCTCGCGCAGTTCCGCCTCGGCCTCATCGAACGGAACCGAAGTGGCCGGCAGGACGGCGTTGACCCGGAAGAGCGCCGGGCCGAGGGGGGTTGTCGCGGGTCCGGCGAGGCCGGGACCGTCGAGCGCGAAAACCGCCTCGCCCGCGGCCCCCAGATCATCTGCGGTCACGTCTCCGAGGTCGATGTCGGCGAGGGTGAGCCCGCGCTCATCGACGAGCGCCTCGAAGGTCGTCTCGCCGGCCTCGATGGCGGCGCGCGCGGCCTCGGCGGCGGCCTCGTCGGGAAAGACCAGCCGCTCGACCAGCCGGCGCTCGGGGGTGTCGTATTCGTCGCGCCGCTCCTCGTAGATCTCGCGCAGCGTGGCATCGTCGATCTCGATCGTGTCGATGAGCATGTCGGGGGTCACCGAAGCAACGGTGAGCACCTTGGTCTCGGGCAGCGTGAAGGCTTCGGCGTTCTCGGAATGGAAGCGCTCGAGATCGCTCATCGTGGGGTCGGGGATAGGCTCGGCGAGATTGTCTTCGTCGAGCGCGGCCCAGGTGACATCGCGCTCCTCGGCGAGAAAGCCCATGAGCGTTTCGACGTAGGGGTCGGGTGCTGCGACACCGCCGACGAGTCCGGCCTGCAGGATCTGCCGGGAGATCTCGTCGCGCAGGGAGGCTTCGTATTCGCGCACGGTCAGGTCGTTCTGCTGGAGAACGAAGCGGTAGGTCTCGGGGTCGAACGCCCCGTCGATGCCCTGGAACGCCGGCGTTCGGCGCACTTCCTCCGCGATGCGCGCGTCGCCCACGGAGATACCGGCCTCCGCGGCCTGGTCGTCGAGCGCCGCCGCGCCGACAAGCCGGCCGAGGACGATCTGGTCGATGCCGAAATTGCGCGCCTCCGAGAACGGCACCGAGCGGCCGGCCTGGGCCTGGATCGCACGGAGTTCGGACTGGAGCGAGCGGGCATATTCGTCGATGGTGACCTCGGCCTCGCCGACGCGGGCGACCGCAGAGCCGCCACCGGTGAAGCTTGTCGCACCGAAGCCCGCGAGCCCCACGATCAGGAGACCGAGGATGATCCAGACGAAGGTCTGCGAGGCTTTGCCCTTGCCGATGCCCTTGACCATGAAATGCGTACTCCGTTTCTGGTTCCGGCCGTCTTTATCGGCGTGCCCGGGGGCGGGCAAGCCTCAGCCGAGCGCGGCGAGGCGGTCCATCAGGTCGTGAAGGCCCGCGGCATCCGCATTGGCGAAGGCGAAGCGCAACTCGCGCAGCCCCGCGGGGTCGCCCGCGGGGCGGAACATCGTGCCGGGCAGGACGAGGACATGGGCCTTGTCGACCAGAAGCTTCGCGAGCTCCGGGGAGGGGATGTCGAACGGGTGCTCGACATAGGCGAAATAGGCCCCCGCGCCGAGGCAGCGCCAGCCTTTCAGCCGGTTGAGGCCGGCGACCATCGCACGCTTGCGGGCGAGCACCTCACGACGTTCGGCGGCGAGCCAGTCGCCGAGGTTCTCCATGCCCCAGAGGGCGGCGAGCTGGCCGAGCTGGGGCGGACAGATGGTGACGGTGTCGAGGAACTTCTCGACCTCCGCGAGGCGCGGCGGCGAGGCCAGAAGCGCCCCGACGCGGTGGCCGGTGAGCCGGTAGGCCTTGGAGAAGGAATAGAGCTGGATCAGCGTGTCGTCCCAGCCCTGGTCGGCGAAGAGGGCATGGGGCGGGCCCTCGGCGGAGTGAAAGTCGCGGTAGGTCTCGTCGACGACGAGGGCGATGCCGGCCTCGCGGGCGAGGGCCGCGAAGGCGGCGAGGCGCTCGGGGGCGTATTCCACCCCGCCGGGGTTGTTCGGGGTGACGAGGACGATGGCGCGGCTGCGCTCCGTGAGAAGCGCGCGGGCCGTGCCGGGGTCCGGGGCGAGTGTGGCGTCGGTGGGCAATGGAACGGTGGTGACACCGGCCATGTCGAGCCACATCTTGTGATTGAAATACCAAGGGGTTGCGAGGAGAACTTCATCTCCCGGCCCGGCGAGCGTGGCCATGGCGGCGGCGAAGGCCTCGTTGCAGCCCGCGGTGACCGCGACCTGCTCGGGGGCGACGGCGCCGCGGTAGGCTGACGACCAGTCGCGGGCGATGGCGGCGCGGAGGTCGGGCAGACCGAGGACGGGGCCGTAGAGATGCGCCTCGGGCCTGTCGAGGACCATCGCGGCCATGGCCTCGCGGAGCGGCAGGGGCGGCGGCTCGACCGGGGCGGCCTGGGAGAAGTTCAGGAGCGGTTTGTCGTCGGGGAAGCGCTTGCCGTCCAGCCAGCGGCGGGCCTCCATCACCGGGGGCGCGTCGGTGGCGCGCAGGTGGGGGTTGAGCGGGATCATGGGGTCCCGGGCGGGGGGCGCTGCCCCCCTTTGGCCCTGCGGCCCAAATCCCCCCGAGGTATTTTCACCAAGATGAAGGCCGGATGTGGCGCGGCTCCTTCATCTTGGCAAAAATACCTGATCGGCCGGACAGGGCGGCGGGCCACGACGTCAGCCTCCCGCGCGGTAGGGCTCGACATATTGCAGCGCCATGTCCCATGGAAAGAAGATCCAGGTATCCTGGGAGACCTCGGTGATGAATGTGTCGACCTGCTCGCGCCCCATGGGCTTGGCGTAGACGGTGGCGACATGGGCTTTCGGCATCGCCGCCCGCACGATCTCGAGCGTCCGCCCGGTGTCGACGAGGTCGTCGACGATGAGGATGCCGGTGCCGTCGCCGACGAGCTCCGGGTCCGGGGTCTTGATGATCTGCGGCTCGGCCTGGGTCTGGTGATCGTAGGATTTCACCGAGATCGTGTCGACGGTACGGATGTCGAGTTCGCGGGAGACGATCATCGCCGGCGCCATTCCGCCGCGGGTGATCGCGACCACCGCCTTCCAGCCGCCGCCTTCCATGGGCCCGTGCTTGTCGAGCCGCCACGCCAGGGCGCGGCTGTCGCGGTGGATCTGGTCCCAGGAGACGTGGAAGCCTTTTTCGTGGGGAAGACGGTCGTTCATGGGCAAAACCTCTAGGGCAGGGCGATCTTTATGCCGAGACCGGCGAGCAGGACGCCGAAGGTGCGGTCGAGCCCGGCCTTCATGCGGGCGTAGAGCGCGCGCGGCCGGGGCAGCGAGAAGAGGCGGGCGACGAGGATATACCACAGGGTCTCGTCGATGAAGATGACGGCCATGACGAGGGCGAGCACGGGCAACGGCGTCTCCGGCGGGACGAGGCCCACGAAGACCGCACCGAAGAAGATCGCGGGTTTGGGGTTCGAAAGCTGCACCGCGAGGCCCTTCAGGACCGCCGCGCCGAGCCGGGTCGGCAGCGCGCCCGGTGTCACCTCGGGCATCGGCTCGCGGGCACGCCGCCAGGTGGCGAAGGCGATCCAGAGAAGAAAGAGGCCACCGGCGATCTTGAGAAGTGTGAAGAGAGCCGGGACGAGCTGGAAGATGAGCGCGAGGCCGGCGAGCGCGGCGGTGGCCCAGATGACCGCGCCCGCGCCGAAGCCGATGGCGAGGCCGAACGCGGGGCGGAAGCCCTCCACCGCGGCGGTGCGCAAGGCCACGACGAACGACGGTCCCGGTGACATCGCGGCGAGAAGATGCAGGACCGCGATGGTGATGAAGGCGGCGAGCGTCATGTGCCGGGCCCCGCGGCTCCGGCGGGGACTGGGTCGAGGGCGCAATGCGCTGTCAGGTCCATGGGCTCCCCCCGGGAAGGTGGTCCGAGGGTCTTAGCTCCCGGCCATATCTCCCGCAAGGCCCGGTCAGCCGCGGGTGAGGTCCGGCGCGTCGGGGTTCTTCATGCCGACGACGTGGTACCCTGCGTCGACATGGACGATTTCACCCGTGACGCCGGAGGCGAGGTCGGACAGCAGATAGAGCGCCGAGCGTCCCACGTCGTCGGTGGTGACGTTGCGGCGCATCGGCGAATGCAGCTCGTTCCATTTCAGGATGTAACGGAAATCGCCGATGCCCGAGGCCGCGAGCGTCTTGATGGTGCCCGCCGAGATGGCATTCACGCGGATGCCGTCGCGGCCGAAATCCTCGGCGAGATAGCGCACGCTGGCCTCGAGGGCGGCCTTGGCCACGCCCATGACGTTGTAATGCGGCATCACCTTCTCCGCCCCGTAATAGGTCAGCGTCAGCATCGACCCGCCCGGGCCCATCAGCGCGCCGGCGGCGCGGGCGACGGCGGTGAAGGAATAGACCGAGATGTCCATCGACATCAGGAAATTTTCCCGCGAGGTGTCGGCGTAGCGGCCGCGAAGCTCGCTCTTGTCGGAAAACCCGATGGCGTGGACGATGAAATCGAGCCCGCCCCAGCGGTCCTTCAGATCCGAAAACAGGGCGTCGACAGAGGCACTGTCGGCCACGTCGCACGGCAGGACGATGTCGGAACCGAGTTCGCCGGCCAGCGGTCTGACCCGCTTGGCGAGCGCCTCGCCCTGGTAGGAGAAGGCAAGCTCGGCGCCCTCCGCCGCGACCGCCTTCGCGATGCCCCAGGCGATCGATTTATCGTTGGCCAGCCCCATGATCAGGCCGCGTTTTCCCGCCATCAAGCTGCCCGACATCGCCGTCTCTCCCCTCGGTCCGGCCCAATTGCCGTGCCGGCGGCGTTTACGCCAATTGGAAAGGTGCATCAAGTCTGGCAAGTCTGTGCTGATGCAGGGTTGCCCCGGCGCATGCGCACCGGGTAGGGCACCGCGCGGGGGATGAGAACATGGAACGAACGGGGATATTCGCCGGCGACGATCCTTTCGCGCTGGCGCGGAGCTGGCTGGCGGAGGCGGCTGAGCAGGAAATTGCCGACCCGAACGCGATCGCACTGGCGACCGTGGACCAGGACGGGTTGCCGAATGTACGCATCGTGCTTCTGAAGGCGATCGAAGCGGATGCCTTCGTCTTCTACACCAACTACGAGAGCGCCAAGGGCGAGGAACTCGCGACCAATCCGAAGGCGGCCTTCACCATGCACTGGAAGTCTCTGAAGCGACAGGTGCGCGCCCGGGGAGCGGTCGAGCGGGAAGATGGCGAACGCGCCGACGAGTACTTCCGGAGCCGTGCTTTGCAAAGCCGGCTGGGCGCCTGGGCCTCGCGCCAGTCGCGACCGCTGGCGTCGCGCGAGGCGCTGATGGCCGACGTCGCGCGGGCGGGTGTGCGGCACGGACCGAACCCGGCCCGGCCGCCGCACTGGGGCGGGTTCCGGCTCGTTCCGACGGAAATCGAGTTCTGGGCGGACGGGGCGTTCCGGCTGCACGACCGGTTCCGCTGGCGGCGCGAGGGGCCGGGGGCGGCCTGGCGGGTGGAGCGGTTGTCGCCCTGAGAGAGGCGCGCGCCGGCGGAAATTCGGGCGACCTGTCCGATACTCCTTGCGTCGCGAGGGGCAGATGGACAGAATTGGTAAAAAAGTCGGCCAAAGGCCGGGGGATGAAAGAACAGTGAACTTCGATTCCGACGATGACCTGGTCACGGTGACAGGTACCGTGAAATGGTTCGATCCGGGCAAGGGTTTCGGATTTGTCGTGGCCGACACCGGCGGCCCGGACATATTGCTGCATGCCAACGTGCTGCGGAACTTCGGCCAGTCGTCGGTGGCCGACGCGGCCGGGATCGAGGTCACCGTCCAGAAGACCCAAAGGGGCATCCAGGCCGTCGAGGTTCTGCGGATCGAGCCGCCGGCCCCGGTCGTGGGCGGCGAACCCGTCATGGATCTCGAGCCGGACGTCGACCTGTCGATCCCCCTCGAGCCGGCGCGGGTGAAATGGTTCGATAAGGCCAAGGGATTCGGCTTCGCCAATGTCTTCGGCCGGCCCGAGGACGTGTTTCTCCATGTCGAGGTGCTGCGCCGCTCGGGGCTTGCCGAACTGCAGCCCGGAGAGGCGGTCAGCCTGCGCGTCGTCGAGGGCAAACGCGGCCGGATGGCGTCACAGGTGATGAGCTGGGAAGCCGCGCTTCAGCCGGACGGCGAAGAATGATCCGCGCCCTCGTCGCGGCCGTTCTCGCGGCGGCCGGAAGTGCCGCGGCGGCCTGCGCGCCGGAGACGGTGGAACTGCGGGGGGAGTTCGGGTCGGCGCGCTTCAACGTCGAGGTGGCCGACGAACCGGCCGAGCGCAACGTCGGGCTGATGAACCGCGAGAGCATGGCGGCGAGTGCCGGGATGCTCTTCGTCTACGAGGCGCCGCAGCGGGCGACGTTCTGGATGCGGAACACGCTCATTCCCCTCGACATGATCTTCGCCGACGAGACCGGAACCGTGACCGGGGTGCACGAGAATGCCGTGCCGCTCGACGAGACCGTGATCGACGGCGGGCCGGGGGTGCAGTACGTGCTCGAGATCAACGGCGGGCTCGCCGGGGCCATGGGCATCGATGCGGGCGACGAGATGCGCCATCCGGCGATCCCCTCCGACGTGGCCGCCTGGCCCTGCGGATGAGGCCGGCCGGGGGCGTCTGCCCCCGGCGCTCCCCCGAAAGTATTTGCGTGAAGATGAAGGGGCTTTCCGGACCGTCCGGTTCTGTGTATCACCCGCCCGTCGGGGCGTGGCGCAGTCTGGTAGCGCACCTGTTTTGGGTACAGGGGGTCGTGAGTTCGAATCTCGCCGCCCCGACCACCATCATCGAAATGGGCCGGGACCACTCGGGGGCTTGCGCTTTTTCCCGGCGCCAGCACCTTGCCCGGGGCATGGACGACCGGCTCGCGCAGAGTGTGGCATGAATGACCCGGGCGGACTTTCGGCCGACGCGCGAGAAGGCTCGAAACGCCAGCCGCTTTTTCGCCCGGTCACGGGATTTGCGGCGAGTTTCGCGCCCCACGGATTGATGCCGTTTTCAAGCGTCGCAGGGTAAGTGCTTCAAGGCGCGTCGCAATCGCTGTTGAAAGCCTGCCGTCGGACCGAAGGACGTTTATCCACAAGGCCCTGGGCATGAATCGAGGGTTAACGCGGGCTGCGTGATCGCCGGGTCAGGGTCAACGGATTTTTCTTACACGGCCGTTACATTTTTCCGTTGACGGTCTCGGCTCTCCTACGTCAGGTTGTGTTGGCTGGCTGATGGCACACTAGATATTGTGGCGCGGGGAGGCCAAGCGGAAACCATGCCGACGATGCGGGCGCCAGAGCGCGACCCGGTCGGGCCCGGTGCGCGGCACCGGGGCAGGGAACCGTCGCCCCCCGTCAAGCGGCAGAAACAAGCGGGCGCTCGCGTCAGACGAGACCCCGCGGAATGACGGAGATGGGGCAAGATGAAGATCGAACGGCGGTTCACGAAGGCGGGACAGGACGCCTATGCAGGGCTCGAATTCACCACGACGACGTCGGAAATCCGAAATCCCGACGGGACGGTGGTGTTCAGGCTCGAGAACATCGAGGTGCCGGCGGCGTGGAGTCAGGTGGCTTCGGACGTGATCGCGCAGAAGTATTTCCGCAAGGCGGGCGTGCCGACCGAGCTGAAGCCCGTCCGCGAGAAGGGCGTACCGGAGTTCCTGTGGCGCAAGACCGCCGCGCCGGAGGCCGGAACGGGCGGCGAGACCTCCGCGCGGCAGGTCTTCGACCGGCTGGCGGGCGCCTGGACCTACTGGGGCTGGAAGGGTGGCTATTTCACCACCGAGGCCGATG
>CAZPPH010000119.1:0-9099 GCA_964588375.1 uncultured Rhodobacterales bacterium
CCAGCCCTAGCCCGCGTCGCCCGGCGTCATCCGGTAGAGCGCGCCGTCGGCCACCGACAGAAACCAGATCGCCCCTGCCGGACCCTCGCGGATGTCGCGCACCCGGCCCGTCTCGGGACCTTCGATGCGCTCGGCCTCGCGCACGCCGCCTTCGGTGTCGAGCCGCGAGATGAAATCGGAGTTGAGCGAGCCGGTGAAGAGATCGCCTTCCCACTCCGGCCAGAGCCGGCCGGAGTAGACCATGAGCCCCGAAGGAGCGATGGACGGGTCCCAGTAGAACTCCGGCTGTTCCATTCCGGCCCGCTCGGTGCCTTCGCCGATCGGAGCGCCCGAGTAGTGCCGGCCGTAGGAGATCACCGGCCAGCCGTAATTCGCGCCGGCGCGGAGGGTGTTGACCTCGTCGCCGCCGCGGGCCCCGTGTTCGACCGTCCAGATCGTTCCGTCGGGGCCGACGGCCATGCCCTGCGGGTTGCGATGGCCGTAGCTGAAGATTTCCGGCAATGCGCCGCTCTCTCCGGCAAAGGGGTTGTCGGGCGGGACCGACCCATCTCGGGCGATGCGGATGACAGAGCCGTTGTGGCGCCGCAGGTCCTGCGCCGAGGGACGGTCGCCCCGGTCGCCGATGGTGAGGTAGAGATCGCCGTCCGGCCCCTCGACGACGCGGCTGCCGAAATGCCGGCCACCGGACGACCCCGGCGTCATCTCGAAGATCACCTCGGCATTCTCCAGACGGTTGCCCGCCGGCGACAGACGACCCTTCGCGAGTGCGGTGCCCTCGGCGGATCCTTGCGGCCTCGCGAAGGTGAGATAGACTTCCCGGCTCGCGGAGAAATCGCGCGGCACCATCACGTCGAGCAGACCACCCTGCCCGGAAGCGCGCACCCGCGGGACGCCCCGGACATTGGTGATCGCGCCGTCCGAGACATGCAGAAGCCGACCGTCGCGCTCGGTGATGAGGAGCGACCCGTCGGGCAGGAACGCGAGGCCCCAGGGCTCGTCGAGCCCGGTGACGACAGGCTGAACCCGGAGCGTGCCGGCCGAACTTTCGAGGGCGGCGGCCGGCGCGGTGAGGCTGACGGCGAGAAGGGTGGCGAGTACAAGGCGCATGGGGAACTGGGCTCCTGTTGCTGAGGGTCCGGCATCCTGTCGGGCACCAGATAAGCACGACCTGCGCACTCGCCAGTCCCTTTCGCATGACCCGGCGGCTGCCCGCCCAAAGCCGCTTTTCTTTTGCGGCCCGGATAACTACCTTCTCGGCCAGGTCAAAGAACCAGACAGGGAGTAAGCAATGAAACGATTTTTGTTGGCGACGACTGCCGCGGCCATGGCCACCGGGAGCGCCCATGCACAATCGGGCGACATCACGCTCGGGGTCCTTCTCGGCTTCACCGGCCCGGCGGAATCGCTGGCCGCCGACATGGCCGGCGGCGCCGAGGCCGCGATGGCCGAGGTTGACGAAAGCGGGCTTCTGCTCGGTGGTATCGGGGTCACCGCCGCCCGGGCCGATGCGACCTGCATCGACGCCGCCGCCGCCACCGCCGCGGCCGAGCGGCTGATCACCTCCGAAGGGGTCTCCGGCATCGTCGGCGCGCTCTGCTCGGGTGCGACGGGGGCGGCGTTCCAGAACGTGGCGCTTCCCAATGGCATGGTGATGATCTCTCCCTCCGCCACCTCGCCCGGTCTTTCGAATATCGAGGACGACGGCCTTTTCTTCCGCACCGCTCCGTCGGACGCCCGCCAGGGTGTGGTGATGGCCAATATCCTGCTCGAGCAGGGTGTAGAGGAAGTCGCTGTCACCTACACCAACAACGACTACGGCAAAGGCCTGTCGGACGCTTTCGAGGCGGCCTACGCCGAACTCGGCGGCACGGTGACGATCAACATCCCCCATGAGGACGGCAAGGCGGATTATTCCGCCGAAGTCGCCTCGCTCGCATCGGCGGGCGGCGACCGGCTGGTGGTCGCGGGCTATATCGACCAGGGCGGCCCCGGCATCATCCAGGCTGCGCTCGACGCCGGCGCATTCGACACCTTCCACCTGCCCGACGCGATGATCGGCGATTCGATGCAGGAGCGCTTCGGCACCGACATCGAGGGCTCGACCGGCCAGGTTCCCGGTACCGACAGCCCCGGCGCCGCCATGATGGACGGAATTGGCGAGGCCCGCGGGTTCAATGGCACCGCACCCTTCGCGCCAGAAGCGTACGACGCCGCCGCCCTCATCCTGCTGGCGATGCAGGCGTCGGACTCCACCGACCCGACGGTCTACAAGGATAGCGTGATGGATATCGCCAACGCACCGGGAGAGCAGATCTTTCCCGGCGAGCTTGCCAAGGCGCTGCAGATCCTCGCCGACGGCGGGGACATCGACTTCGAGGGCGGTACGGCGGTCGAGCTGATCGGCCCGGGCGAGAGTGCCGGCAGCTACCGCCAGATCGAGGTGGTGGACGGCGTGATCACCACGGTCGGCTACCGCTGACCCGACTATCCGGAGGGGCCGGCACGGCCCCTCCGAACCGATAAAAAACAAGGACTTCGGGGGACAGGTTCGGGTGATACGCGTCGAGGACCTGCACAAGCATTTCGGTGGCTTTCACGCCGTCGACGGGGCGAGCCTCGAAATCGCCGAAGGCTCGATCACCGGTCTCATCGGGCCGAACGGGGCGGGCAAGACCACGCTGTTCAACGTCATCGCCGGCAACCTCGAGCCGACCTCGGGCCGGGTGACCATGGCGGGCGAGGACATCACCGGCCTGCCACCGCACGAGCTTTTCCACAAGGGACTCCTGCGCACCTTCCAGATCGCCCATGAATTCTCCTCGATGAGCGTGCGTGAAAACCTCATGATGGTTCCCGGACAGCAGTCCGGCGAGACCATCTGGAACACTTGGGTGAACCGCCGCCGGATCGCCGAGGAAGAGCGGGCGCTGTTGAAGAAGGCGGATGAAGTCCTTGAATTCCTGACGATAGATCACTTGCGCGACGAGAAGGCGGGCAACCTCTCGGGCGGCCAGAAGAAGCTTCTCGAACTCGGACGGACGATGATGGTCGACGCCCGCATCGTCTTTCTCGACGAGGTCGGGGCGGGGGTGAACCGCACGCTTCTCAACACCATCGCCGACGCGATCATCCGTCTCAACCGCGAGCGCGGATACACCTTCTGCGTCATCGAGCACGACATGGATTTCATCGCCCGGCTCTGCGATCCGGTGATCGTGATGGCGGCGGGCCGCGTGCTCGCCGAGGGCACGATCGAGGAGGTGAAGTCCGACGAGGCGGTGATCGAGGCCTATCTCGGGACGGGCCTCAAGAACAAGGCAGCGGCCTCTTGAAGGCGGGTCCGGCGGTGTATGGCAAAGCGTATGGCAACCCGTATGGCGGGCGTATGGCACGGGATCTGACATGAACGACACCGCAACCGCCGCCGCCGCCGAGGCCGGCACCGACGCGCCCTACCTCATCGGCGACGGCATGACCGGCGGCTACGGCTCCGGCGCCGATATCCTGCACGATTGCACCATCGCGGTCGCAGCAGGCGAAATCGCGGTCATCGTCGGCCCCAACGGCGCGGGCAAGTCCACCGCGATGAAAGCCGTTTTCGGGATGCTGAACCTGAGGTCCGGATCCGTGCGGATCGGCGGCAAGGACATCACGAAGCTCACCCCGCAGGCGCGGGTCGCCGAGGGCATGGCCTTCGTTCCGCAGACCTCGAACATCTTCACCTCGATGACGGTCGAGGAGAACCTCGAGATGGGCGCGTTCCTGCGCCGCGACGACATCTCCGGCACGATGGAGCAGGTCTACGACCTGTTTCCGATCCTGAGCGAAAAGCGACGCCAGAAGGCCGGCGAGCTTTCCGGCGGCCAGCGCCAGCAGGTCGCGGTGGGCCGGGCGCTGATGACCCGTCCGAACGTGCTCATGCTCGACGAGCCGACCGCCGGGGTCAGCCCGATCGTGATGGACGAGCTCTTCGACCGGATCATCGAAGTCGCGCGCACCGGCATCTCGATCCTGATGGTCGAGCAGAACGCGCGGCAGGCGCTCGAGATCGCCGACCGGGGCTATGTGATGGTGCAGGGAGCGAACGCCTTCACCGACACCGGGGCGGCGCTGCTGGCCGACCCCGAGGTGCGCCGGTCGTTCCTCGGCGGCTGACGCCGAGCCGCCCGGCGCACCCCGCGCCTGCCGGAAAATGCGGCAAACGCCGCAACGTTCGGCAAAATTCGCCCTGCTGGTGAAACCTTTTCTTTACGCACCTGAACCCGTTCCGCTTCAATGCCGAGGCAGGGCGCGGATTCGCGCACGGCCGGACGGGTGGGAGCCGTCCGGAGGCCAGGGTCTGGGGGGCCGGAAAAAAGGGGAAGGGAAAATGGCGCTTTTTGCGATGCTGACGGGCTTCGCCCTCGGGGCCGAGCCTGATATCGCGTGCACCTTCAAGGGCGATGCGGCGGATGACCCCGTGGTGGCGGTGAAACTTCTGCCGGTGCCCAGCCTGAAGGATCGGCCGGGGCTTCACCGGGTGATGATGCAGGTCGACGAGGCCAAGGTCCCGGCCAACGCCCGGCCCATGCCGACGACCGACGAGACCGACGTGATGATCCGCGCGAGCTCCCGGTCGAACACCGTCTTCACCATCGGGCTGAGGGCGGACGGCGTCGCCGCGATCCATGTCTCCCGCGATGACGCCAAGCTGACGCTCCACGGCCGCTGCGAGGAGCATGAAGCCTGGTTCCCGATCTGGTCCGACGGACCGCGCGCCGAATGAGCCTGCCCGGGACGGCCGGTCTCGCCCCTGCCCTTGCAGCCGCCGCCCTGGCGGTTCCGGCCGGGCCGGCGGGCGCCGATATCGACTGCCGCTTCGAAACCGAGTGCCTCGAAGGCGAGGTCTGCGCAGACAGCGGCTTCGAACTCACGCTGGAGACAGCCCTGAGCCCCGGCACGGTTCTCGCCGAGGGCGGACTTCCCGAAGGCGACAGGGTGGTCACCGACACCGGAACCGCGGAAATCGATTGGGCTGCCGCCGGCCCCGCGCTCGCCGCCTTCTGGGTCGCACAACCCGGCTTTCACATGCTGTCGTTTGACGCCGGCGGGGCGGCGCGCTACTCCGCTCACCTGCCGGGAGCGGGGCTGTCGGTGCTCTACCTCGGAACCTGCGGGACGCGCTGAGCGATGGACTTTCTGAACGCCTTCGTGGCCCTTGCCAATTTCGTGCTCGTCCCGGCGATCTCCTACGGCGCGCAACTCGCGCTCGGCGCGCTCGGTGTCACGCTCGTCTACGGGATCCTGCGGTTCTCGAACTTCGCCCATGGCGATACCATGGCGTTCGGGACCATGGCGACGATCCTCGTCACCTGGGCGCTCCAGGCGCAGGGGGTGAGCTTCGGGCCGTTGCCAACCGCCCTTCTCGCCCTCCCGTTCGGGATATTTGCGACCGCTCTTCTGCTGCTCGCCACCGACCGCGTGGTCTACCGCTTCTACCGTGCGCAGCGGGCCGCGCCGGTGATCCTGCTCATCGTCTCCATCGGGGTGATGTTCGTCCTGAACGGCCTCGTGCGGATGATCATCGGCGTCGACGACCAGCGGTTTTCCGACGGCGAGCGGTTTCTCATCTCGGCGCGCACCTTTCGCGAGATGACCGGGCTCGAGGAGGGCCTCGCGATCCGCACCACAACCGTGATCACCGTGGTCGTCGCGATCATCGTCGTGGCCGCGCTGTTCTGGTTTCTCGAAAAGACCCGCACCGGCAAATCGATGCGGGCGTTTTCCGACAACGAGGATCTCGCCCTTCTGTCGGGCATCAACCCCGAGCGCGTGGTGCTCATCACCTGGCTGATCGTGGCCGCCCTCGCGACCGTCGCGGGCGTGCTCTACGGGCTCGACAAGTCGTTCCGGCCCTTCACCTATTTCCAGCTTCTCCTGCCGATCTTCGCCGCCGCCATCGTCGGCGGCCTCGGCAGCCCGGTGGGCGCGATCGCGGGAGGTTTCGTGATCGCCTTCTCCGAGGTCGGCATCACCTACGCCTGGAAGAAGGTGGCCGGATACGTGCTGCCCGAGAGCCTCGCGCCCGAGAGCCTCGCCCAGCTTCTGGCCACCGATTACAAGTTCGCGGTGTCGTTCATGATTCTCGTCGTCGTGCTGCTCATCAAACCCACCGGGCTGTTCTCGGGAAAAGCCACGTGAGCCCCGCGCTTCGCAACGCGGCCCTGTTCGCCGGCATGGCGGCGCTGCTCGTCGCGACGGGCTTCCTGCAATCGTGGAACGTGGCGCTCACCATCTTCCAGATGGGGCTCATCTCGGCGATCATGGCGCTCGGCGTGAACATCCAGTGGGGCTACGCGGGGCTTCTCAACGTGGGTGTCATGGGGTTCGTCGCCATCGGCGGGCTCGCCGCCGTGCTGGTGGCCGCGCCGCGCGACCCGGAGGCCTGGGCGGCCGGCGGGCCGGGCATCATCGTGGCACTCCTTGCCGGGGCGGCGACGATCTACGCCGCGATACGGACCTGGCGGCGCATGCACCCGGGCTGGGCGCGGGGGCTCACGGTGCTGGCGATCCTCGTCGTCGGTTACTGGATCTACCGCTCGCTCTTCGATCCCGCCCGCGACGCGGTCGAGGCGATAGAGCCCGCGCTTCGCGGCAACATCGGCGGCCTCGGGCTGCCCATCGCTCTCGCCTGGCCGGTGGGCGGGGTTCTCGCGGCCGGGGCGGCCTGGCTCGTCGGCAAGACCGCGCTCGGCCTGCGCTCGGACTATCTCGCCATCGCCACACTGGGGATCTCCGAGATCATCATCGCGATCCTGAAGAACGAGGACTGGCTGGCGCGCGGGGTGAAGAACGTCATCGGCCTGCCGCGCCCCGCCCCGGTGCCCTACGAGATCGACCTTCAGCAGGACCCGGCCTTCGTCGAACGCGCGGCGGGCCTCGGTGTCGACCCGGTGCTCGCCTCGACGCTGTGGGTCGATGTGCTCTACAGCTTCGTCTTTCTGGCCGTGCTGCTCTTGCTCCTGTGGCTGTCGCAGGCGGCTCTCGCCTCGCCCTGGGGGCGGATGATGCGCGCGATCCGCGACAACGAGACCGCGGCGGAGGCCATGGGCAAGGATGTGACGGGGCGGCATCTGCAGGTCTTCATTCTCGGTTCGGCGGTGCTCGGCATAGCGGGGGCGATGATGGTCACCCTCGACGGGCAGCTCACGCCCGGCACGTACACGCCCCTGCGCTTCACCTTCCTCGTCTGGGTGATGGTCATCGTCGGCGGGTCGGGGAACAACTTCGGCGCGGTTCTCGGGGGCATGCTGGTCTGGTATCTCTGGGTGCAGGTGGAGGCGCTCGGCCCCATGGCCATCGACGTCGCCACGGCCTGGATGGGCGAAGACTCCGAGTTGCGCGCCCACCTCGTCCGTAATGCCGCCCAGATGCGTCTTCTGGTGATGGGGGTCATCCTTCTCGTGGTATTGCGTTTCTTCCCCCGCGGGCTGATCCCCGAGCGGTGAGCGGGGGGCGATGATCGTCACCTTCCTGCCAGCGGCGGGGGCCTCGCGCCGCATGAAGGGCCGCGACAAGCTTCTCGAACCGGTTGACGGCCGCCCGCTTCTGAGGCGCGCGGCCGAAACCGCGCTCGCCGCCGGGCTCGGCCCGGTGCTCGTGGGGCTGAGGCCGGACCACCGGGCGCGACAAGAGGCGCTGAAAAACCTCGCCGTCGGGATCTTGGAGGTGCCGGACGCCGGCCAGGGCCTCTCGGCCAGCCTTCGGTCCGGAGCGGAGGCGGCGCTGGCCGCGATCGACGCGGCAGCGCCCGCATTTGTCGAGGACGAATATTCCGGCATGCTCGTTCTCCTGCCGGACATGCCCGATCTCGAGGCTACCGACCTCGCTCATCTCGCCCGGGTGTTCCAGGCCCGCGGCGGCCCGGTCGTGCGCGGCGCGACGGCCGACGGACGCCCGGGCCACCCCGTCCTTTTCCCTCGGAGCCTGCTGCACGATTTCAACCGTCTCACAGGCGACGCCGGTGCGGCGGGCCTTCTCGAGGGCGAACGCGTGCTGACGGTGCCGCTTGCCGGCGACCGGGCGCTGACCGACCTCGACACGGCTGAGGACTGGGCGCGCTGGCGCGACGAACCCGGGCCTTCATCTACCTGAAGATACTTCAGGCTGCGGCGCTGGCGACGGGGCAAAGCCCCTTTCGCGACATCTCAGCGCCGCTCGGGCCGCACCTCCATCCGCTGCCTCCAGAGCGGCATGTCATCGAGGGCGCGGGCGGGACGCGAGAGGCGATAGAGCGCACCGGTACGGATTTCGGGAAACAGCGTCTCGATCTCGATGCGCTGCGAATTGCCGAGCCCGGCCCAGACGGCAGCCCCCGGCCGGAAGCTCTCGGTCCAGACCCCGTCGGCGAGAATGACCTGGTGGCGCGCGAAGAGCAGGTGGAGGTAGCTCACCCCGAGAACGGCGACAGGCCGCACGCCCCGCCCGTCGACGAGCCGGTGCGCCGGGGTCAGCACCTCCTCGCCGCCGCGCATCATGAGAAACCGGTGGCGCGGCGAGACGAACATGTTCTGCCGGGGACCGCCGTTTCCGAGCGCCCCCTCGGCGATGAGCACCGGGCGGAACTCTTCCGAACGGCCGAGCTCGGCGAAGGTCACGGTCCTCCGCCCGATCCAGAGCACCTCGCAGAGCCCGTCGTCGCGGGTGACGACGCGGTCGCCCGGGCGCAGGGTCTCTACGGGCGCGGGGCCGCGTGCGGTGGCGACAAGCGTGCCCGGCGTGAAACAGGGTGTGGTGACGGCCGTCCGGCTCGGGGTCATCGCGCGCTCCCGGAGGCTTCGGGTCCCAGGGCCAGTGCGCGGCCAGTGCGGGGACGAACGGGGCCCCTCGCCCCCTTCGCCCCCGCGACCTGCTGGCAGCACTTATACATGCACCGGTTGCCCGGTGCCGCGGGCCCGCCCCCACGAGGCCGCGTACACACCCAGTCCAGACAGGTGGGGAGAAGCTACCGTTTCGCACTGTCCTGTCAAAACCGATCGGGGCGCAAATGTGGCCACGGCATGGCCACGGAATGACCGATAATGCCGCGGAACCGCACCAGTTCCCGTGCCATTGTCTCTC
>CAZPPH010000120.1:0-9067 GCA_964588375.1 uncultured Rhodobacterales bacterium
AAAACAAACGCCACTCTCGTGCCTGGAAATATCGCGCATCGTCGTGATCCGAAGTCTTCAAGGCTCACCGATCATCAGAACCGACGCGCGGGAGCTTCGCAGGCGTACCCGGCACTTGCGAACAAACGTGTGAACCAGCGCCGCCAGACCATCGGTCGCGCCCACCAGCCGCCGCGCCCGGTCGGCATTGGTGCCCGAAAGCCCTTTCCTTCCCCGGGTTTCGTAAAGATGCAGAAGCTGGGCGCTCGCGATGACCGAAAGATGGGTAAAGGCCTGCGGGAAGTTTCCGAGGAACGCACCCGTCTCGGGGTCGATCTCCTCCGAATAGAGACCGACGTCGTTGGCCCTCTCGAGGAGACGCTCGAACAGGGCGCGCGCCTCGTCACCACGGCCGGTTGCAAGCATCGCGTCGACCAGCCAGAAGCTCGTCATGACGAAGGCGCCCTCGCCACCCTCCAGCCCGTCGTCGCCGAGATAGCGGTAGACCGCATCGTCCCGGCGCAGCTCGTGCTCGATATGCCGGATCGTCGCTTCCATCATGCTGTCGCTCAGCGGAAGACCCAGCAGCGGGATCTGCAGAAGCGCCGCATCGGAATGCTGCGATCCGAAGGACTGCGTCAGCGCAGGCGGTTCGCCGACGGAGCCCTTCTGCTCTATTGCCGTCAGGATCGCTTCACGGTTCTCGCGCCAGCGGGGGCGGTCGCCCAGAAGCCTCGCCGCGCGGTCGAGCGTGACCCATGCCATCGCCTTGCCCTGAGTGAACTGGAGCGGCGGGCCGCGCATCTCCCACAGACCGTGATCGGGCACGTTCCAGACGTCGCAGACATGCTCGGCGATTTCGGCCAGAAGCGCCCGCTCGTCCCGGCCGAGCTTCCCGCCGAGTTCACGGCGCAGATGTGCCCAGTCGAGAAGCTCTCCGAAGACGTCGAGCTGGCGCTGCTCGGCGGCGGCGTTACCCACGCGCACCGGCCGGCTGTCGGCATGGCCCGCAAGATGGTCGAGTTCCCGTTCCGGCAGGAAGGGATCGCCATCGAGCCCGTACATGATGCGCATTTCTGCACCGGGCCTGAGGCAGCGCTTGGACAGGAACTCCGAGAAACGCCGTCCCTCGCCGCTGTAGCCGATGACCGACAACCCGAAGAGTGCGAAGGTCGCATCGCGCAGCCAGCAGAAGCGATAGTCCCAGTTCCGGCCCCCTCCGATCTCTTCCGGCAGGGATGTGGTAGGGGCGGCCACGAGCGCGCCGGTAGGCGCGTAGGTCAGCAGCTTCAGCGTCAGCGCGCTGCGCTGTACTGCGTCGGCGTACGGGCCCCGGTAGCGGGAATAGTCCGACCATTCTTTCCAGAACGCGCAGGTCGCATGGAAGGCGGTATCTACCGAGGTCCGCGGATCGTGGAGCGGTCGCAGCCGTGTCAGGACGGCGTTCAGATGCTCGCCTTCCGAAAGGCGGAACGCCGCTTCGATCCCGTCGCCGTCCGGCGCGGGCTGGATCTCGGCTGCACACCAGAGCGTCGATCCATCCTCGAATTGCGCGCCATCGTCTACAATCTCGAAGCCGGGCGATGCGTGTTCGAAGCCTTCGCCGCGAGGCGCAACACGCATCCTGACGAACACCTCGCCGGAGCGGCACTCAGCCCGCCGCACCAGCCAGCCGGGCGCGGTCAGGGAAACGTAATCATGCACTCCGGCCTCGCGCTTGCGGCCGACCGGCATGTAGTCGAGCAGGTCGAGCACGCCTGTTGCCGTCTCGAACCGGGTGCGCAGGATGGCGGTATCCGGCAGGTATTCGCGACTGATCCGGCGCGTCGCCTCCACCTCGATCTCCCAGGCGCCACCGCGCGCGTGGTCGAGCAGGCGAAAGAAGACGGGGTCATCGTCGAAACGCAGCGGTGCGTACCAATGGATGCCCGCTTCCCTCGAAACAAGTGCCGCGCCGTGACAATCGCCGATCAGCGCATAGTCGCGGATGGGCGTCGGTGTCGACGTTTCTCCGGTCATCAAGAAGCCTCAGCGTCGTTCATGTCGTGCCGGCGGCCAGCGAAATATCGCGACCACAACGCGTCCGATCAAGGATCGGTCGAGTTTCGCATGGTGCGTCTTCGGCGCATTTCGTTCAATTCACTTGCAGTCACGATGCCGCTCATCCCATCACACTGCGCCTCCGCTGACGGTGGCGTATTTCTCAAGGCTTCGCGCGCTCGGGAACCGGATAAACCGCTTGCTCCCATCGTTGGAACGGCAGGCCTGAGGTATGGGCGCATCCGCCGATATTGTTTGTCGCGAGGGCCAGGACGAAGCGTCGCTGCCGCGCGCGGTTCTCGGCCTGGCCGCGCCAGCAGCCCTCTCACGTTCGTCACCTGCAGCAGCCCGCCATGCCGGCTCATCATGCCCCGCTTGTTCGG
This sequence comes from uncultured Rhodobacterales bacterium, assembly GCA_964588375.1. Taxonomy (GTDB): domain Bacteria; phylum Pseudomonadota; class Alphaproteobacteria; order Rhodobacterales; family Rhodobacteraceae; genus JASJAR01. Next base: position 2,403 of record CAZPPH010000120.1, read on the forward strand.
TGCTACCGGAATGCCCCGGAGCGACGTCATCTTCTGCCCTTCGGTCCTCGGTCACCGTCGCATGGTCTACCGCAAGCCAGGACCGTCCTTTCCCGTCCTCCTGAACACATTCGCCCCGTTCGGGTTCCCCGACTTCACCCCGCGCGCGTTGGCTGCCACCGCCGCCTCCTTCGTGCGCCCGGAGACCGCCTCACGTTCCCGCCGGGCCCAGCCCGGACCGACCGCAGCGCGCCATGGAGACAAGCTCGCAGGCCAAGAACTTGAGGGGCACGGCTGCCACTCTGCGCATCTGCTCACCTGCCAAACGTTGGTTGCGCAGGTCAGCGTATCGCTCGGCTCGCCCCGGATCGGCGATCGACGCCGCGGGTCCGGCACTTCAGATACCAACACCGTACTCTGGCGTCAGTCGCCGAGGGCGATGCCCTCCCGCCGAGGATCGGCCCCGCCCACGAGCATCCCATCCTCGAGCGCGATGACGTGAAGACCGCTGGTCAGGTCCCGAGTGTTGGTCGCGAAGCCGGCCTCCTGAAGCGGGCCTTCAAGGTCCACGGCCGCCGTGCCGGTCTCGATGTCGAACGTGCCGAAACGGTTGACGAGATGCGGCGCCGATACCGCCTGTTGCGGGTTCATGCCCCAGTCGACGTAGTTGATGATGCCCTGGACCACATAGCCGATGATCCGGCTGCCGCCGGGCGATCCGATCACCAGAAGCGGCTGTTCGTTCTGCATCACGATCGTGGGCGACATCGACGAGCGCGGCCGCTTGCCGGGCTCCACGCGATTGGCGATGGGCCAGCCGTTGTCGTGGGTGGCGAAGGAGAAATCGGTCAATTCGTTGTTGAGCAGGAAGCCCCGCACGAAAAGACGCGACCCGAACCCGTTCTCGATCGTCGTGGTCATCGACAGCGCGTTGCCCTCGGCATCCACGATTGAGATGTGCGACGTCGAGGGCAATTCCAGCGAGACGTCGTCGCCCCAGAGCATCGCGTGATCCCAATGCGGCTCGCCGGGCGCGACGTCGTCGAGCGACCGCGACGGGTCGAGAAGCTGCGCGCGGAAACCGAGATAAGCCTCGTCCACCAGCCCCTCCGTCGGCATCGGCACGAAGTCGCTGTCCGCCATGTAGCGACCGCGATCGGCGAAGGCGAGCCGCGAGGCGTCACCGATCAACGTCCAGGCCTCCGGGCTGTCGGGGCCCATTCCGGCGAGATCGAACGCGTCCAGCATTCCGAGGATCTGACCGACCGTCAGTGCGCCGGACGACGGGGGGCCCATGCCGCAAACCTCGGTTTCGCGATACGGAACGCAGACCGGCGACCGCTCGACCACCTCGTAGGTCGCGAAGTCCTCCGCCGCCAGCAGCCCGCCATTCGCCTGCACGGCATCGACGATCGCCTCGGCGATCGGGCCGTCGTAGAAGGCGGCGCTGCCGCGCTGAGCGATCGCCCGGAGAACGTCGGCATAGTCCTTGTTGGTCAGCGTGTCACCGGCCTGTATGGGCGCGCCGTCGGGGTAGAAGTAGGCCGCGGTCGCGTCGAAGCGCGGCAGGCGGTCGTCGGGCTCGTTCGCCACCAGCGTGGCGAGCCGTGGCGAAACGGTGAAGCCGTCCTCGGCGAGCGTGATCGCGCGCTCGAAAAGGCTTGGCCAGCCCTGGTTGCCCCAGCGTTCGTGCGCCGCTTCCATCAGCGCGGGCGTTCCGGGGGTGCCGACCGAGCGGCCGCCGACCACCGCCTCCCAGAAACCCAGCGGCTCTCCGTTCTCGTCCTGGAAGTACTGCGGCGTGGCGGCCAACGGCGCCGTTTCGCGGCCGTCGAGGGTCGTGACCTCACCGCTCCCGGCGTCGTACCAGACAAGGAAGGCGCCTCCGCCAAGGCCCGAGGATTGCGGCTCGACGAGGCCGAGGACGGCTTGAACGGCCACCATCGCGTCGGCTGCGGTGCCGCCGTTCCGTAAAACCCCGGCTCCGGCCTCCACGGCAAGCGGATTGGCCGCGGCAACCATCCAGCTTTCGGACGTGACCGGTTCGCCGGCGGCCTTGGCCCCGACCGCCGCCCGAGCCTCTGCACTCAGCCCCTCGACGATACCGGTCGCCGCGCCCTCGGTCGTCACGGCATCCGCGGCCTGCTGAGACATGGCGGGCGCTGAGGCGAGTGCGGCAATCGCCAGTGATATCCATCTTAGCGGCATGTCCGTTCCCCCGTTCAGAGTGTTGTTCTTCCACGTTGCGCCGGTAGTCGGTGATGGGCAAGTCTCCCGCGGCTGCCTGTCATCGTCATCGTGCGTCGGGTGGATAGGACAACCTCCCATCACGCCGACGAGATCAGGAAGGCATCACCAGCCCGTCACCCTGACCGAAGCCGGAAAATTCTGTCTTCGGGCGGTCGAACGTTGGGGATCAAAGCACCCTTCCAGATCCTGTCGGATTGCCTCGGGTTGCCGCTTCCATACCTTCTCTTGTCGCACATGCAGAAGCGGAGGGCCGAATCCTTCCGTACGTTTTTATATGCGGAGGCTATTTCGTCTTTGCATGACGACGAAAGTCGGCACTTCAAAGCCGCTTCGAGGAGGAGGCGGCGTGCGTCTCGATATGGTGAGGACTCATCATCATCGGCTTGTTTTTCTGCAGTCTCGGGAGGGCGTACGAAATGAATATCACACAGAACTCCGGCTTTGGTACTCAGATCCGGAAGTCCCCATACTTCGAGGCCACGGTCCGCTGGGGCGCGAAAAGCTTTTCTGTCTACAACCATATGTACATTCCGCGCGATTTTGGCGACCCGGAACAGAATTTCTGGAACCTCGTGAACACGGCGATCCTGTGCGACGTCGCGGTCGAACGGCAGGTGGAGATCGTCGGCCCCGACGCCGCCCGGTTCACCCAGATGCTGACGCCGCGGGATTTGTCCAAGATGGCCGTGGGACAATGCAAGTATGTCCTCATCACCAATGCCGACGGCGGAATCCTGAACGACCCGATCGCGCTGCGCCTGGCAGAGGACCGGTTCTGGCTGTCGCTCGCCGACAGCGACATCCTGCTCTGGGCGCAGGGGCTCGCCTTTCATTCGGGCATGGATGTGACGATCCGCGAACCCGATGTGTCGCCGCTGCAGCTGCAAGGTCCGCAATCGCGCTACATCATGCAGGCGCTCTTCGGTGAAGACATCGTCGATCTGCGCTATTTCTGGCTGCGGGAGCTTGAACTGGACGGTATCCCGCTGGTCGTGTCCCGCACCGGCTGGTCCAGCGAACTGGGCTATGAACTGTATTTGCGCGACGAGTCGCGCGGCGACGAACTGTGGGAAAAGATCATGGCCGCCGGTGCACCCTACGGCCTCCAGCCCGGCCACACCTCGACGATACGACGCATCGAGGCGGGCATGTTGTCGTATCACGCCGACATCGACGCCCAGACCAACCCGTTCGAACTGGGCCTCGGCCGGTTGGTCAACCTCGACACGGACGCGGACTTCGTCGGAAAGGCGGCCCTGAGCCGGATCCGCGACGAGGGGATCAGCCGCAAGCAGGTCGGGCTGGTGATCGACGGGGCGCCGCTGACCGGGCCGAACACGGTATTCTGGCATGTGATGCAGGACGACGTGCGCATCGGAAAGGTGACATCGGCGGTCTATTCCCCGCGGCTGGACCAGAACATCGCGCTGGCGCTGATTTCAGCGGAGCACGCCGTGCTGGGCGATACGGTCGAGGTTCTGGTCGACAACATGCCCGCCCGGGCGGAGATCGTGGACCGGCCGTTCTACGACCCCAAGAAATCGATCGCGCTGGATGCCGTCCGGGTGGCATGATCGATACCCCCGGGCGCCATGCGGGCCCGGGGATCAGGCCGACTTCGCGGCGTGCGCCGGCGCGCCGCGGTCAAGCCCGACGGACAGCTCGCGCGCCATGCACACGATCCTCGCCCCGATCTGCGCACGGAAGGCCGGCGTGAACACGCGGGTCGAGCCCGTCGCGCCGATCGATATGGTCGCGCCCGGTCCGGTCTGGCCCAGTGTCGCCGCGACCGAGGCCATGCCGCGCTCGATCTCTTCGACGCATTCGGCATAGCCGCGTTGCCGGATCGTGGCGAGGTCGGCCTCGAGGTCCTCGATCCGTGTCAGTGTGAACTCGGTATAGGCCCTGAGCCGGCCTTCGAGCTTTTGCCTCTCGAACAGATCGGGGGAAAACGCTGCCACGGCCTTCGAGCATGAACAGGCGTGCAGCGGCCGCCGGCCCAACCCGGGATGGAGAAAGGACACGCCGGTGTCGGGCGTCTCGACATGGATGATTTCGACCGCGCGGCCGCGCAGCCGCGACAGGAAGAAGGCCGAGCCATGCTCGGCGGCGGCCCGCCGGAGGGCCGGCGCGACAAGGTCGAGAAGCGCGCGGTCCGACTGCGCGCCCTGCGTGATCCGTTTCAGGCGTGCGCCGATCGCGAAGCGACCCTTTGCCACCGGCTCGACCAGCCCCGCGCCGACCAGATCCTGCACCAGCCTGTAGGCCGACGCCTTCGGCAGGTCGGAGTGGTCACAGATGTCGGCCACCGTCGCCTCACCTTTCTGCCCGACGATCTCCAGGATCAGACTCAGTCGCTCGAGATGCATGATTTTCTCATATCGCAATACACCTTTTTTCGTTATGCGGGAATAATCAGGGAATCAAGGCCGGAAGAATCACGGCCGGAGGAATCAAGGGAGGCGCACAGGTCATGGACGGAGGATGTTGCGGACCGGGTTACGCAAGCCCGGCCGAGGCGATCAGGGCGCCTCGTGAGAAGCTGCTCTATACCATCGCGATCTACACCGGCACCGGGATCCAGAAGCCGGATTATCTGGCCACGGTCGACGCCGACCCCGAGAGCCCGACCTACTCCGAGGTGATCCACAGGCTCGAGATGCCGGGTATCGGGGACGAACTGCACCACATGGGCTGGAACGCCTGCTCGTCCTGTCACGGCGACGGCTCGATGTCGCGCAAGTACCTGCTGGTGCCCGGTGTGCGGTCGAACAACATCCACGTTGTCGATACCGCGACCGACCCGCGTGCGCCGCGCCTGCACAAGGTGATCGAGGGCGCCGAGATCAAGGCGAAAGCTGACTTGTCCGGGCCGCATACCGTGCATTGTCTCGGCTCCGAGATCATCATCTCGTTTCTGGGCAACGCCAAGGGCGAGGCGCCGGGCGGCTATCTGCACCTGAACAAGGAGTTCGAGATCGTCGGCCGCTGGGAAGAGTCGATGGGCGACATCCCCTTCGGCTACGACTTCTGGTACCAGCCGCGCCACAACGTGATGATCAGTTCCGAATGGGCGGCTCCGAACACGTTCATGCCCGGCTTCGACCTGGAGGAGGTCGGCCATCTGAAATACGGGCGCCGGCTGCACATCTGGGATTTCGAGGCGCGCAAGCCCGTCGAGAGCATGTATCTCGGCGAGGACGGCCTGATCCCGCTGGAGGTCAAGTTCCTCCACGACCCCGACAGCACACACGGATTCTGCGGCGCCGCCCTGTCGACGAACGTGATCCATTTCTGGAAGTCCGGCGAAGGCAAATGGGAATGGGAAAAGGTCATCGACGTCGACAACGAACCGCACCCCGAATGGCCGATCCCGGTGCCGGGCGTGATGTCCGCGATCCTCGTGTCGATGGATGACAGGTATCTCTACCTCAACAACTGGCTGCACGGCGACATGCGCCAGTATGACATCACCGATCCGCACAATCCGAAACTGACCGGCCAGGTCTGGATGGGCGGCCTCCTCGGCCGCGCGCCGGAAGTCAACGGCGTCAAGGTCGCCGGCGGGCCGCAGATGTTCCAGCTCTCGCTCGACGGCAGGCGTCTCTACGTCACCACATCGCTGTTTTCGACCTGGGACAACCAGTTCTATCCCGAAATCCGAACGCAGGGCGGCGTGATGGTGATGATCGATTGCGACGTGGAAAACGGCGGCATGGCGATCAACCCCGATTTCATCGTCGATTTCGGCAAGGAGCCGAACGGGCCGAGCAGGTGTCACGAAACCCGCTATCCCGGCGGCGATTGCACGAGCGACATCTGGCTGTGACCGACACCCGCACCATAACCGTCGCAAACCGGGGGCGCGCGACGTTCGAGGTCGACGCGCGCCGCCCGCTGCTGGACACCCTGCGCGAACAGGGCGTCGATCTGCCTTACGGCTGCAAATACGGCGGCTGCATCACCTGCGCGGCCCGGCTGACGCAAGGCGACGTCGATCAGCGCCGCCAGGTCGCGCTGAACAATCGCCAGATCTCCAACGGCTATGTCCTGCTCTGCGTGGCGCGGCCGGTGACCGACTGCACCCTGGAGATCGGCGTGGAGAGCCACGACACCCTCTATCGCAACCCGTTTCTCGACCCGCTCGAACCGCACGAACTCAAGGCGGATATCGCTACCCCGAAGGAGACCTAGATGTCTGAGCCGGATATCGCCCACCGCTACGACTATTCGCAGGAGTACCTGTCCGACATCCTGCGCTCGGTCAGGACGATCGCCATGGTGGGCGCCAGCGCCGACAAGACCAAGTTCAGCTACGGCGTGCTTCGCGTCCTGCACGAGACGGGGTACGATATCATCCCCGTCAACCCGAACCCGGCCGTGACCGAGATCCGCGGCATCCCCGTGTACCGCTCGCTGGCCGAGATCGACCGGCC
>CAZPPH010000121.1:0-2184 GCA_964588375.1 uncultured Rhodobacterales bacterium
CACGGCAAGGACGGGCACGACCACGATAACAACGACCATGCCGGCCACGAACAGATGTTCAGACGTCGGTTCTGGATCTGTCTTGTCCTGTCCGTCCCGGTCCTTCTGACCAGCGACACCCTGCAGGGCTGGCTCGGTTTCGGCCTGCCGGACTTTCCCGGCGACGAGGCGATCGGTCCGGTGTTCTCGACCATCGTCTTCATCGTCGGCGGGTTGCCGTTCCTGAAGATGGCGCTGTCGGAGCTGAAGGAGCTCCGGCCCGGCATGATGTCGTTGATCTCTCTGGCCATCACCGTCGCCTTCGTCTTCAGCATGGCGACGGTGTTCGTCCTGGAGGGCGAGGCGTTCTTCTGGGAGCTGGTGACGCTGATCGATGTCATGCTGCTGGGCCACTGGGTGGAAATGCGCAGCGTGCGTCAGGCCTCCGGCGCGCTCGACAGGCTTGCGCAACTCCTCCCCGACACGGCGGACCGGCTGACCGAGGACGGCAGGACCGAGCAGGTGCCGGTCTCCGAACTGCGCGAGGGCGATCTGGTTCTCGTCCGCCCCGGCGCCAGCGTTCCCGTGGACGGCACCGTGAAGGACGGCACCTCCGAGGTCGACGAGGCGATGATCACGGGCGAGTCGAAGCCGGTGGCCAAGGAGGCCGGAGACGAGGTCGTCGGCGGCACCGTCAACGGCGACGGCAGCCTGCGTGTCGAGGTCCGCGCGGTGGGCGACGAGACCGCGCTCGCCGGGATCATGAAGCTGGTGGAGGAGGCGCAGTCGGGCAAGTCGCGCGGCCAGATGCTGGCCGACCGCGCCGCCGGCGCGCTGTTCTACGTCGCCCTTGGCGTCGCGGTGCTTTCGGCAATCGGCTGGTGGTTCGTGCTTGGCTGGGACATTTCCATCCTTCGGCGGGTGGCGACCGTGCTGGTCATCGCCTGCCCCCATGCGCTCGGTCTCGCCGTGCCGCTGGTGCTGGCCAACACGACGGCGATGGGCGCGGGGGCCGGTATTCTCGTGCGAGACCGCATGGCGCTGGAAGAGGCGCGGACGCTCGACACGATCGTGTTCGACAAGACCGGAACCCTGACCGAGGGCGAGCACTCGCTGGTCGCGGCCGAAACCGGCGGTGACCTCGACAGGGACCGCGCCATCGCCCTCGCGGCGGCGGTCGAGGGCGATTCCGAGCACATGATCGCCCGCGCCCTGCGCCGCGCGGCCGAGGAAGAGGGGCTGGAGGTGCCCGGGGCTTCGGGCTTCGAGGCCAGCAAGGGGCGCGGCGTGCGCGCCGAGATCGACGGGGCGGAGTGGCGCGTCGGGGGCCCCAACATGCTGGACGAGATCGGCCTCGAGGCCGGCGAGACCCTTGAGGATTTCGCGCGGCGCGAGGGCGAAAAGGGGCACACGGTCGTCTACCTCGTCGAGGGCGAGCGGGCGGTCGCCGCCTTCGCGATGGCCGACCGCCCGCGCGAGGATGCCCGCGAGGCGGTCGAGGCATTGCGCGCGCAGGACATGCAGGTCGTGATGATGACCGGCGACAGCGAGGATGTCGCCCGCGCGGTGGCGCGGGAACTCGGCATCGAGGAATGGTTCGCCGGGGTCCTGCCCGAGAACAAGGACGACCGCATCAGGGAGTTGCAGGACAAGGGCCGCCGCGTCGCCATGGTCGGCGACGGCATCAACGACGCACCGGCCCTGACCCGTGCGAACGTCGGCATCGCCATCGGCAGCGGCACCGATGTCGCCGTCCAGTCCGCCGGGATCATCCTCGTCGAGAACCGCCCGACGGATGTTCTGCGGGTCCTGAAGCTGAGCGATCTGAACCGTCGAAAGATGGTGCAGAACCTGTGGCTGGCGGCGGGCTACAACGTCATCGCCCTGCCACTTGCCGCCGGGGTGCTCGCGCCCTGGGGCGTCGTGCTGTCTCCGGCCGTGGGGGCGCTCTTCATGAGCGCGAGCACGGTGGTCGTCTCGATCAACGCGCAGCTCATGCGACGGGTGACGATCTGAAACGGGGATGGATGCGACCGCCGGTGTCCGAAGCGGGACGGGTCGCCCGCGAGAGCGAACGCTGCCGAAAGGAGAGGCTCAATCCGCCGGCGCATCGCCCCGGCGGCCTCAAGTGGAACCAGGTCGCGACCGGTGCGGTTTGAGGGGTGGTCCGGGCGTGCAGGCTTCGGGCCCGGCAAAGATCGCCGC
>CAZPPH010000121.1:2284-5639 GCA_964588375.1 uncultured Rhodobacterales bacterium
AACACGAACGAAGGAGACGCGACCATGCCCCTTGTGCTGACGAGCCCGGCCTTTGCCGATGGCGAGACACTTCCCGAAAAATACGCCCGCGCTGACAGGAACATCTCTCCGCCGTTGCGATGGGACGGTGTTCCCGAAAACACCCGCAGCCTCGCGCTTCTTCTCGATGATCCCGATGCACCGGGCGGCACCTTCCAGCACTGGTGCCTGTTCAATCTTTCGCCCGACCGCGAGGACCTGCCCGAAAGCGTCGAGACGGGGCCGGAACGGGACGAACTGCGCGTGGCGAAGAACGATTTCGGAAACACCCGTTACGACGGTCCCCAACCGCCCGAGGGCGACCCGCCGCACAGATACCGCTTTCGCCTCGCAGCGCTCGATGTGCCGAGCATATCGGTACCCGCCTCGGCGGGCGCGGAGGACATCTGGGCGGAAGTCGAAAAGCACGTGATCGAAGAGGCCCGGCTCGAGGGAACCTACGCTCGGTGAAGCCTGCCGGGGAAAATGCGGCGGGGGCGTGCGAACGTCCTCTCCGCCACCCCGGTCCGCGGTCGCGAAAGCCCGTGCCGGGCCCGCCGGACCACCGGCGCTCCGGGCGGGCCGGTGCTTCTACCGGCCTTCGCCGGCGACCTCTCCGAAGCCGCGCTCGACATCGGCCATGTCGCTGTAGCGGCGATCCGGCAGCCTTTCGATCACCTTGACCTCTTCATCCCGGGCGCGGTCGCGCACATGATCCGCAAGATCGTCCCGCGAGGCAGGGAAGCTCACGCCCTCGAAAAGGCTCGCGATCCGGGCGGCCGAAAGCGCCTCCATGGCCGCCGCACCGCCGCGTTCGCTCGGCTGGTGGCCGGGCTTTTCCTCGTGGCTGCGCATCTCTCCGAAGGCGCGCGCCACCTCGGCCGCGTCGCGGTACTCGCGGCGCGGCAGATCGTCGAGAATTTCCGCGATCTCCCCGGAACCCCGGGCACGCGCATGCTCCGCCAGCCTTGCGGGCAGTGCCGGGAAACCGATGCCGCCGATGGCGCTTTCGAGGTCGGCGGCCGAAGGCGCCCGCTCGGGATGGGAGGTCTGCATGTGACGGCGGTATTCGGACAGCGTGTCGAACTCCGCTCCGCAGATGTTGCAGCGATGCCGGGCCATCTCAGCGCACCTCCCCGATTGCTTCGGTCACGTCCGCCATCGTGCTGAACTTCCGGTCGGGAATTTCCTCCAGAAGACGGATGACTTCTTCCGGGGCATCGTTGTCCCGCGCCGTCCCGACCAGTCCCGCGCGGTCGGATGGAAACGAGATGCCTTCGAGCGCCGCTGCCGCGCCGGCGGCTGAATCGGTTTCCCGCGCTGCCGCGCCGCCGCGTCTGCCACCCTTGCTGCGGTCGCCCTTCGGAGCAACCGGCTCCGGCGCGCCTTCGGGCAGCGCGAAGTTTCCGTCCGTGAGGGGCGTGTCGGTCCATTCCCCCCTGTCGATCCCGAAGGTCGAGAACACGTCGGGCCGCCCACCGAGGTCGAGGTCGAGCGGCGCGATTTCGGCCCGTGCGCCGATGAGCACCAGTTGCGCATTCTCGTAGTCGAGAAGCCGCGGGTCCGAGATGTCGATCCACCGCTCGTCGGCGAAGCTTTCCGCAAGGTCCTCGGGGTAGTCCGGGCGCTCTTCGGGGAAGCCCTCGACCCGGACCGAGGGGTTGCGGACGGCGAGCACGTATCGCGCCTCCTGCCGGATGCCGAGCGCCTCCTGCGCCTTGCCGGGACGCTCCGGAGCGGTGAGAAGGTAGGCCAGTTGCGTGGCGTCACCATGCGGGGCGATGGCGTAGCGCCCCGACCCGACGGGCACGGCCTCGGGCTCCTTTCGTTCGCCGCGCCCCTTCGTTTCGTACTGCACGGGGTGCAGTGCGCGGCCCACGCGCGCCGGCTCGTCCACCATAATCAGCAGCAGCCAGTCCCGTTCGGTCGGGTGCGACTGTCCCGGCCTGATCTCCGGCAGAACCTTGCGCCCCACGACGAAGAGGCGCGCGAGACCGCGGTCGTCGGGCACCAGAGCGAGAAAGAGGCGCTGCAGATCGTCGGGGCCCGCGACCTTCCCGGCATCGAGCTTGGCGCGGTAGAAGAAATGAACCTCTCCGGTTTCAACGGTTTGCGTCATGGGATCACCTCCACGTCAGCTGGTACGCCGGAGAGCGGTGGACTGCTGCGGTCCCGCGAGGGCAGGGCCGTCCGGCGCGAAGACGTCGTCATCATTCCATAGCCCGGCAACGAACGCGGTGTGAGCCGCATCCTCTCCGCGCCCCCCCCGACGAGTTCCGCTGCAAGGCTCGGGTCGGAAAACGGGATGCCCGGGACCCGTGCACATGCCAGGCCATATCGCTTCTCTTTGTGGTCGCGGTGAGAACGGCCTCATTCCCCGACCGGTTCCGGCCTGACGGACAGGCAACTCCGCGACGGGCGCTTTTCGGGCCTGCCGAACGGTCTCGGTCCGGACGTTCTTCCATCAAACGCCGTCGGGGCCGAAGAGACACCACGGACAGGAATTCCTGTCCCTCCGGTCTCCGGCCGGCGGCCCGGAGGACGTGCGAGGCCTGCATTGGGTCCTCGCCGTCCCTGGAAATCGGTGGGCTGCCGGCTCTTTGGCGGCCGTTCATTTTTCGAAGCTTCAGCGGGGATCGGGCGGGATCGTCTCGTCAGGACGCGTCATTCGGCGGCCTCGATCCTGCAGGGCGCGACCATTTCGCGGGACGCGTCAGGCATGCTGCCGGGGACAGCTGTCAAGAGTACCGGTCATTTTCCGGTACGGCACTCAGGCAGGTGTCTCCCGCAGAATGTAGACCGAGCAAGGCGCGCGGCGGGCGACCCTGGAGGCCGTGGAGCCCAGAAAGTAATCCTGCGCTGCAGGATGATGCGAACCGATGATGATCAGATCCGCATCCGTCTCTCCGGCATACTGCGCGATCTTCACGCCGGCCTTTCCGCTGACGACCTCCGTGACGATATCCTCGGAGCCTTCCGCGACCTTGTCCAGCCGTTCCCTGACGCGTTGCGTCAGATGGTTCTCCGACTTCACCGTCACGAACTCGGCCACGAAACCCGGAACGGTTTCCAGAACGGTGAGAAGCGTTATTCGACCATCCGGTCCGAGGAGGCGCCGCGCCACCCTGATCTTGCTCGGTACAAGGTCTTCGTGGTCGAGGGCCACGGGAATGAGTATGTGTTTGTGCACGGCGCTCTCCTTCCGCAACGTGTTGATGGGCCGAGGCGGTTCCGGACGCATGCGCTCCGATCCTGCCGCGCGCTAGACGTAGTTGGCGGTGCCGCTTGTCGAAGGCACGATGGCGTTGCTGCAAACGTCTTCACGATGCGCATGACC
>CAZPPH010000121.1:5739-9032 GCA_964588375.1 uncultured Rhodobacterales bacterium
CGGGGTTTCAGAACCGTCTTCGGGGCAGCGACCCGACCCGACCGGATATCGTCGAAAGCCTCCGCTCCGGAGGCGAGGGGGCGTGTCTCCACCCAGTCGAGACGGCCGAGGCGGCCATCGAACATCGCCGCCGCGGTGTCCCGGAAATCCCGTGCGGTGTAGGTGTAGGTGCCGACGAAGGTGATCTCCTGCAGGGTCATGCGCCGAATATCGAGCCCCCCGGTGTCCTCGCCGAGGCCGATATGGACGATGACCCCGCCGGGCAGAGCGCGCGCCGACGCCAGCGCCCGCGTCGCCGCAAAGCCGACCGCATCGACGACGAGAGAGTAACCTTCTCCCGGCTCGGCGAGCGCGCTCATGCCACCGGTCTCCGAGAGATAGGCCCGGCGCGCCGGGTTGGGCTCGGCGATCTCGACGTCGGTGACACCCATGGCCCCGAGCGCGAGGGCGGCGGCAAGGCCGATGGCGCCGCCGCCGATGACGAGGGCGCGGCGCTCCATCGCCGGGTGCAGCGCTTCCAGCCCGAGCCGCGCGGCATGCCAGCTGACCGCCAGCGGTTCGGCCAGCGCGGCCTTGTCGAGCGGCACCTCGCCGGGAACGGCGACAAGGTTCGTCTCGGGGATCGCGACGATCTCGGCAAAGGCCCCCTCGCGCGGCTGCATCGAGATGATCTGGCGGTTCGGACAGAGATTCTCCCGGCCCGCGCGGCAGGCGGGACAGGCGCCGCAGGTCACGAGCGGGTTGATGGTGACGCGTGCGCCGTCGCGCGCGCCGCCGACGATGGTGCCGGCCGCCTCGTGGCCGAGGATCAGGGGCGCGGGCCGGCGCGCGTCGTGCCCGAGATAGGCGTGCATGTCCGACCCGCAGATTCCAACGCTCTCGACGGCGACCAGGACCTCGCCCGGGCCGGCGGCGGGCTCGGGCACGTCCCGAATTTCGAGCGCTTCGGGCCCGGTATACACAAGCGCCTTCATTTCGCGGTGAACCCTCCGTCGACCATGATGACCTGACCCGTGACGTAGCGAGAGGCGTCCGAGCAGAGAAAAAGCAGGGGGCCATCGAGATCTTCGGGCTCTCCGTTCCTGCCGATGCAGGTCTGGGCGGCGTTGCGCGCGGCGCGCTCGGCGTCGCCGAAAACGGCTGCGGTGAGCTCGGTGGGAAAGAACCCCGGCCCGATCGCGTTGGCGGTGATCCCATGGGCAGACCAGGCCTCGGCCATCGCCCGGGTGAGCTGGGCGATACCACCCTTGGTCGCGCCGTAGGCGATGCCGGCGGGGAAGGCGCGGAACGACTGGAGCGAGGCGAAATTCACGATGCGCCCCCAGCCCTTCGCCTTCATCCGGGGAACGAAGCGCTGGCTGACAAAGAACGGCGCCGAGAGGTTGACCGCGAGTGTGGCCTCCCAGGCCTCCCCGGTCACCTCGTCGGCGGACTGCCGGGCGTTGAGACCCGCGGCATGGACGAGAATGTCGGGCGGACCGTAGGGCGCGGCGATGCGGCCGGTGAGATCGGCCAATGCGGTGCGGTCGGCGACGTCCCCGACGACGGCCGCGGTTTCGCCTCCCGCCTCGGCGCGCCAGTCTGCGAGAGCCTCGGTCCGGCGGGCGACGCCGACGACCTTCGCCCCGGCTTGCGCGAGGATCGTGGCCGCGCGCCTGCCGAGACCGGAACTTGCGCCGGTCACGACAGCCACGCGTCCCTCGACGCCGAAGAGACCGGGCAGGGCGGCCGCGTCACTCATTGGCGGAGAGATCGAAGTTCTCGCCCGGGAAGTACTTCTGAAGCCGGACATCTGCCGTGCGCGCGTGGCCTTCCATACCCTCGAGCCGCGAAATGCGCGCGGTCGCCTCGGCCACGGGGCGCGAGCCCTCCCGGGTGGCGCGCTGCCAGGTCACGATCTTCATGTACTTGTGCACGCTGAGCCCGCCGGTGTAGCTCGCCGCCCCGGAGGTCGGCAGCACGTGATTGGTGCCCGACGCCTTGTCGCCGAAAGCGACGGTCGTCTCCTCGCCGAGAAACAGCGAGCCGTAGCAGCTCAGCCGGTCGAGCCACCAGTCCAGGTCCTCGGCCTGCACGGTGAGGTGCTCGGGGGCGTATTCATCCGACGTTGCGGCCATGTCCTCGCGGTCGCCGCAGAGGATGACCTCGGCATAGTCCCGCCAGGCGGCGGTGGCGTTGTCGCGGTTCACTTCGGGCAGGTCCTTGATCAGGAGGGGGACGAGCCGCATGACCTCCTCGGCGAGCGGCCGGTCGTCGGTGACGAGCCAGACGGGCGAGTTGTAGCCGTGCTCGGCCTGGCCGACGAGGTCGGTCGCCACGATCATCGGGTCTGCCTTCGCGTCGGCGAGGATGAGGCTGTCGGTCGGCCCCGCGATCATGTCGATGCCCACGCGGCCGAAGAGCATGCGCTTGGCTTCGGCGACGAACTGGTTGCCGGGTCCGACGAGAATGTTGGCCTTCGGCAGCCCGAAGAGGCCGAAGGTCATCGCGGCCACGCCCTGCACGCCGCCCATCGCCATGATCCTGTCGGCGCCGCTGATATGGGCGGCATAGATGATCGCCGGCGCGATGCCGATGTCGGGCCGCGGCGGCGAGCACGCGACGATGTGGTCGCATCCCGCCACCTTCGCGGTGGTCACGGTCATGATGGCGCTGGCGATATGGCTGTAACGCCCGCCGGGCACGTAGCAGCCGGCTGCGTGGACCGGGATCGACTTCTGGCCCGCGATGAGGCCCGGCACGACTTCGATCTCGAAATCGGCGACCGTCTTCAGTTGCGCCTCGGCGAACTTCCGGACGTTGGCCTGGCTGAACTCGATGTCACGGCGCAGCTTCTCGGGCACCTTCGCCGCAGCCGCGGCGATGGCTTCGTCCGACAGCAGGATCTCGCCATCGTAATTGTCGAACTTCTGCGCGTATTTCAGCGCGGCCTCGTCTCCGCCGGCCTCGATCTCGTCGAGGATGTCGCGGACGATCCGCTTGGTTTCCGAGGCGTCGCTGCGGGCGTGATGCGTGGCTTTCTTGAGATACTCTCTCGGCATCGTTCGGTCCTACTTGTAGATGTCGGGAAGAAGCGTGGTCGAAATCGCCGGAACATAAGCGATGAACAACGTCACGACGAGCATGAAGAAGACGAAGGGCACCGCGCGGTAGGCGATCTTCAGGATCGACTCGCCCGTCAGCCCCGAGACCACGAAGAGGTTGAGCCCCAGAGGCGGCGTGATGAAACCGACGCCCAGGGCCGTGATCATCATGATGCAGAACTGGATCTCGTTCATGCCGATATTGTCGGC
>CAZPPH010000122.1:0-8818 GCA_964588375.1 uncultured Rhodobacterales bacterium
CCGAATGGCTCGACGGGCTCAACTACCTCGAGTTCCTGCGCGATATCGGGCGGCATTTCTCGGTGAACCGGATGCTGTCGTTCGAAAGCGTGAAGTCGCGGCTCGACCGGGAGCAGTCGCTCTCGTTCCTCGAATTCAACTACATGATCCTGCAGGCCTACGACTTCCTCGAGCTGAACCGCCGCCACGGCTGCCTGTTGCAGATGGGCGGGTCGGACCAGTGGGGCAATATCATCAATGGTGTGGACCTCACCCGCCGGGTGATCGATCGCGAGGTCTTCGGGCTGACGACGCCGCTTCTGACCACCTCGGACGGGCGCAAGATGGGCAAGAGCGCCGGCGGGGCCGTCTGGCTCGATGCCGAGATGCTCTCGCCCTACGAATTCTGGCAGTTCTGGCGCAACACCACCGACGCCGATACGGGACGGTTCCTCAAGCTCTTCACCGAGATCGACGTCGAGGAATGCGAACGGCTGGGCAGCCTCGGCGGCTCGGAAATCAATGCCGCGAAGATCCGGCTCGCGAACGAGGTGACCACGCTCTGTCATGGCGCGGAGGCCGCCGCGGCGGCGGAAGCGACGGCGCGGGAGGTGTTCGAGAAGGGCGGCGTGGGCGAGGACCTGCCGACGCTGGCGCTCACGGCCGAGGAGGTCGCAGGCGGAATTTCGGTGGTGCAGCTCATCGTGCGCTCGGGGCTCGCGAAATCGGGCAAGGAAGCCAAGCGGCTCATCGCGGACCAGGGCGCCCGGCTCGACGACGCGCCGCTGACGGACCCGGGTCTCATGATCGACGCCGCAGCCCTCGCCTCGCCGGTCAAGCTCTCGGCGGGCCGCAAGCGGCACGCGCTGGTCACGCTGGTGGACTGATCGCCGCGGAACTGCCGGACGCCCGGCAGCCGCACATCCATTCACCCCCGATCGCGCGGCAGCCGACACGGTCTGCCGGGGTTGCGCCGGAACCGGAGCAGCCGGTCGTTGCCTCCCGTCAGCTGGACCCGAGCATCCATTCTCCTTCGGGAAAGAAGGCGTGGTAGGCGAAGGCGAACATCACGTCATGGGGCAGATCCTTGCCCGAGGCGTCGCGGACGCGGACCGTTCCCACATCCTTCGACCGGGCTATCACCGCACCGTCGAGCGCCGACGCCTGCCCGGCAGTCCAGGTGATGGTCACGCCGTTCTCGCTCACCGCGCCCTCGGCCTGCAACCGGTCGAACGGCCAGGCCTGCTCGCCCACGCGCACAACCCGCATCATCGGGTTGATGCCGTGGGGCGGCATCTCGCCGGAATAGAACCGGTTCCAGGGCCGCCCGCTGTCGTAGCCGACATAGGGGTTCTGGCCGTAGCTGCGGGGCCAGTCGGGCTCGGCCATCACGAGACCCTCGGGGTTGCGGGTGCGGAACTCGTCCCAGCTTTCCATCCAGGCCGGAAGCTGGGTGAGCTTCGCCCCGGCATGAACGCCAACGATCCCGGTTCCGATGGCCTGCTGCCACCAGCTCTCGGTCTCGCGGTCGTACATCACCATGTCCGAATGCCGGAGCTTGCCCGAGACCCCGAAGGAAAGCACCTCGCCATCCAGCCGGCGGTCGAACACGGGTCCGGAGTTGCAGAGCGGGCAGAACGTTACGGCGAAGGGCACGCCGCCCGCCTCGTCATTGGCGATCTCGTGCCAGGTGAGGTAGCGAACGGGGTATGCGCGCGGCAGCGCCCCGTCGATCTTCACGGTGATGACGGGCTCGCGCCCGCCGATACCGTCCTTCTCGCCGACCGGGATCATCGCGGGGTCGTCGATGGCGGGGATGTTGTCGCGGGGGATGACGTTGACGATCTCGTCGATCGGGACGGTGGTCGTCTCGAAATCGGTCTTGGGGAATTCGCGCTGCCAGCGGGGGTCGGCGCTGGCGACGGTGGCGGCGAGGCCGATGATGGCGACGGCAACAAGGGGCACAAGGCGCATGGCACTCTCCATGTGACGGTGCCCGCAGCGTAGACGCGAGACGCGCATCGACATAGCCCGCCTCGCGAAAGATTTATCGCGTGTCATCGGGGCGCGGCGGCCCCGGGAGACGTGTCGGGCGCTGGGGAGAGGCCCCGGCTCGGGGGCCGGGGCGGACCCTCTCCGCGACACCCGTCCCGGGCTCGACCCGGGACCTCGCGCGGCCGCGCCCCAGGGCCGCGCCTCAGTCGGTGACCCGTACCTCTTCCATCATGTCGGGCTGGCCGATCACCGAACCGTTCATGCCCTCGCCGCGCTTGATCGCGTCGACCACCTCCATGCCCTCGGTCACTTCGCCGACGACGGTGTACTGGCCGTTGAGCGACGACGCTTCGCCGAACATGATGAAGAACTGTGAATTCGCCGAGTCGGGGTCCTGCGACCGGGCCATGCCGACAACGCCGCGCTCGTAGGGAATGTCGGAGAATTCCGCCGGCAGATCGGGACGATCCGAGCCGCCGCGGCCGGCCATGCGCATGTCGCCGCCCATGCGGCCGAACTCGACATCGCCGGTCTGGGCCATGAATCCGTCGATGACACGGTGAAACACCACCTCGTCGTAGGCGCCGGCTTCGGCGAGCGCGGTGATGCGCTCGACATGGGCCGGGGCGACGTCCTCGAAGAGGTCGATGACCACGGTACCGTCGGCTTCTCCGGCGATGTCGATTTCGAGGCCCGTCGCGAAGGCGGGTCCGGCGGCGAGTATTGCGATCAGGGTCTGCTTAAGCATCGGCGG
This sequence comes from uncultured Rhodobacterales bacterium, assembly GCA_964588375.1. GTDB lineage: Bacteria > Pseudomonadota > Alphaproteobacteria > Rhodobacterales > Rhodobacteraceae > JASJAR01. The sequence goes on from CAZPPH010000122.1 coordinate 2,729, forward strand.
CCACCTTCACCGAGATCATCCTGTCGGGGTTCATCGGCGGCTCGCCCCGGGCGATCGCGTCGACATGGGCCATGCCGTCGATGACCCGGCCGTAGACGGTGTATTGCCCGTTCAGGAAGTCGTTGTCCTTGAAATTGATGAAGAACTGGGAATTCGCGGAATTGGGGTTCTGCGACCGCGCCGCGCCGAGCGTGCCCCGGGCATGGGGAAGCTTCGAGAACTCCGCCGGCAGGTCCGGCAGGTCGGACGAACCGGTGCCGCAGAGCCGCATGTTGAAGCCCTCGCCGGATTTGCCGTGCTGGACGTCGCCGGTCTGGGCCATGAAGCCGTCGATGACCCGGTGAAAGACCACGCCGTCATAAGCACCGGAACGCGCAAGCTCCTTCATTCGTTCGGTATGTTCGGGAGCCACGTCGGCAAGAAGCTCGATCGTGACGGTGCCGTCCTTGAGTTCGATCAGGATGGTGTTTTCGGGGTCCTTGATGTCGGCCATGCGGCTCTCCCTATTTCGGTTGGGCGGGACCCTAGTGCCCCGCGCGGAGAAGGGAAACCCGGGCTCTCGCGGTTTGAGCGGTTGACGCGGGCGGCCGCTTGAGGTGATTGAAACGCAAGAAGGACAGGAGGCCGCGATGGGCTGGAAAACCCTCGACGACATGGACCTCGGCGGCAAGGTGGTGCTCGTCCGGGTCGACATCAACGTCCCCATGGAAGACGGCAGGGTCACCGACGCCACGCGGATCGAACGGATCAAGCCGACGATCGACGACGTTCTCGCGGCCGGCGGCAAGCCGGTGCTTCTGGCGCATTTCGGCAGGCCGAAGGGCAAGCCTGTGCCGGAGATGAGCCTGCGCCACGTCCAGCCCGCCCTCGAAAGCGTGCTCGGCCGCGAGGTCACGTTCATCGAGCGTCCCGACCGGGCGGCGATCGACGCGGCTCCTTCGGATGCGGTGATCCTCATCGAAAACACCCGGTTCTCCCCCATGGAAGAGGCCAACGACCCCGAAATGGCCCAGTTTCTCGCCTCGCTCGGGGACGTCTATGTCAACGACGCCTTCTCGGCGGCGCACCGGGCGCATGCCTCGACCGAGGGTATCGCCCGGCTTCTGCCCGCCGCCGCCGGACGGCTCATGGAAGCGGAACTCTCGGCGCTCGAAAAGGCGCTCGGCTCGCCCGAGCGACCGCTCGTCGCGGTGGTGGGTGGCGCCAAGGTCTCCACCAAGCTCGACCTTCTGTCGAACCTCCTGCGCAAGGTCGACAGTCTCGTGATCGGTGGCGGCATGGCCAACACCTTCCTCGCCGCACAGGGCTTCGAGATCGGCAATTCGCTGGCGGAACGGGACATGACGGACACCGCGCGGGACATTCTGTCCAAGGCCGACGAGGCCGCCTGCGAGATCGTCCTTCCGATGGACATCGTCACCGCCCGCGAGTTCAGGGCCGGCGCGCCGCACGAGACCGTCGGGGCCGGCGCCTGCCCCGACGACGCGATGATCCTCGATGCCGGCCCGGGCACGGTCGAGCGGATCGCGGAAGTGTTCGAGAAGTCGAAGACCCTCGTCTGGAACGGCCCGCTCGGCGCGTTCGAGATACCGCCCTTCGACAGCGCGACGGTCGCCGCCGCGCAGAAGGCTGCCGAGCTTACCGAAGCGGGGCGTCTCGTATCGGTCGCCGGTGGCGGAGATACGGTGTCTGCGCTCATCGCGGCGGGCGTGGCGGAGAGGTTCAGCTACGTCTCGACCGCCGGCGGCGCGTTTCTCGAGTGGATGGAAGGCAAGGAGCTGCCCGGCGTGGCGGCCCTCATGCAGGATCAGTGAAGGAGAACCCCAGGATGATCGACAAGGCCATGGCCGCCCAGATGCGCGCCGCAAGCGGCTTCATAGCAGCCCTCGACCAGTCCGGCGGCTCGACACCGAAGGCGCTGAAGGATTACGGCGTCGGTGAGGACCGCTATTCCTCCGAGGAAGAGATGTTCGACCTCATCCACGAAATGCGCAGCCGGATCATCAAGAGCCCGGCCTTCACGGGTGACAAGGTGATCGGCGCGATTCTCTTCGAGATGACCATGGACCGCGAGATCGACGGTGTGCCGACAGCGAAATATCTCTGGGAAAACAGGCATGTCGTACCGTTTCTCAAGGTCGACAAGGGGCTTGCCGAACCCAAGGACGACGTGAAGCTGATGAAGCCCATCGACGGCCTCGACGCACTTCTCGACCGGGGAGTCGCGAACGGTGTCTTCGGAACCAAGATGAGATCGGTCATCGACGGTGCGAACGCAAAGGGGGTCGCCGCGATCGTCGCGCAGCAATTCGAGATCGGTCTGAGGATCCTCGGCAAGGGGCTGGTGCCGATCCTCGAACCCGAAGTGACGATCTCTATCTCGGACAAGGCCGAAGCCGAGGAGATGCTGCTCGCCGAAATCCGCAAGGGCCTCGACGAGGTGCCCGAGGGCGAGGAAGTCATGCTGAAGCTCTCCCTGCCGACAAAGGCGAACCACTACGCGGACCTCGTCGCCCATCCGAAAGTCATGCGGGTCGTGGCGCTCTCGGGTGGCTATTCCCGCGATGAGGCGAACGCGATCCTGGCCCGGAACACCGGGGTGATCGCGAGCTTCAGCCGGGCGCTGATCCAGGGGCTGTCGGACGGCCAGTCCGACGCGGAATTCGACGCCACGCTCGCGGCGAGCATCGAGAGCATCCACGCGGCGTCGATCGCCGGCTGAGCGTCGGCCGGACAGATGGCGGACGGCTTGGGCCGCGTCTCGCAAAGAGAGACCGGCTGACTGCCTCCCGCTCTTGTCTCGCGAGCTTTCCGGGGAGGCGAAGGCTCGATCCGGCGCGTCGGGACGGCGGGGAAGCCATCCTGGCCCCCCCGCCGGGATCGTGGCGGGTGTCGCCCCCGGGGGCCTCGCCATTTGACGCAGCCGGAAGCGCCCTCCTCGACCCTGCGCACCACGGGCGGGGCCGCTGGCGATGGTAGCCTCTCGCCCTCACGCACCGCGGCGGCGAAGACCGAAATCGGGAGGGTGTGCCCTCCCGACCCGTCGCCCATGTGGCACCACAGAGTGATTTTCCGCCGGTCCTGCACAAGGGGGATTCCCTTCGGCAGGCTCGCGTGCCAAGGTCTGCTGTAACGTCCGAGAGAGACGAAAGAGCAGAGCCAGGCAGAATGACGAAGGCGCTGAAGAAACCGGCGGTAGGCCTCGCGCTCTACCTCATGGGCACGTTCGTGCTCGGCACCTATTTCACCTTCGCCTCCGTACAGGGGGACTTCGGCCTCTTCCGACGGGTGCAGATCGATGCCGAGGCTGCCGCGCTGAAGCTCGAGCGCGACAGGCTTGCGGCGGAAGTCGCGCAGATGGAGAACCTCACCCGCCGGCTTTCGGACGAGTTTCTCGACCTCGATCTTCTCGACCAGCAGGCCCGCGACGTGCTCGGCCGGGTACGATCGGACGAGATTGTCCTGCGCTAGAGCCTCTTGCGTTCAATCGCGCTGACGCGTTCCGCTCGAACTCCATGAATTCGGGTGTCCGGAAATGTGAAAATGGTTCCCATTCCTGAGCGACATGCGCTCGAATGAGGCTTGCAGAAAATGCATGGCGACATTCCCGTGATCCCGCGCATTTCGGGGGTGAGAATCCCTCAGGTCTTTGCTAAAGGGTTAGTTTAACGCTGAACTATTCGTGACCACCCCCGGGAGGAGCCCATGGCCGCGCGCCGCACGACGACGAAACGTTCGACCGAGACATCGAACGCCAGCAAGGACGAGCTTCTGCATTATTACCGCGAGATGCTGCTCATCCGCCGGTTCGAGGAGAAGGCCGGCCAGCTCTACGGGATGGGTCTGATCGGCGGCTTCTGCCACCTCTACATCGGGCAGGAGGCCGTCGTGGTGGGGCTAGAGGCCACTGCCGAAGAAGGCGACAGCCGGATCACCACCTACCGCGACCACGGGCACATGCTGGCCAGCGGCATGGACCCGAAGGGCGTGATGGCCGAGCTCACCGGGCGCATCGACGGCTACTCGAAGGGCAAGGGCGGCTCGATGCACATGTTCTCGAAGGAAAAGCGCTTCTATGGTGGCCACGGTATCGTCGGCGCCAACGTGCCGCTTGGCGCGGGGATCGCCTTCGCCGAGAAATACCGCGGCACCGACCGGGTGACCTTCACCTATTTCGGCGACGGGGCGGCGAACCAGGGCCAGGTGGCCGAGACCTACAACATGGCCGAATTGTGGGACCTGCCGGTGATCTTCGTGATCGAGAACAACCAGTATGCCATGGGCACGAGCGTGCAGCGCTCGACGAAGAGCCCCGACTTCTGGGAACGCGGCGTCTCCTACGGCATCCCCGGCGAAGCGGTCGACGGAATGGACGTGCTGGCGGTGAAGGCCGCCGGCGAGAAGGCGGTCGAGCACGTGCGCGCGGGCAAGGGCCCCTACATTCTGGAAATGATGACCTACCGCTACCGCGGCCATTCGATGTCGGACCCCGCGAAGTACCGCACCCGCGACGAGGTGCAGAAGATGCGCGAGGAGCGCGACGCGATCGAGCAGGTCAGGAAACGGCTGATCGAGGGCGACGCGACGGAAGAAGAGCTGAAGGCGATCGACAAGGAGATCAAGGAGATCGTCAACGAGGCCGCCGAGTTCGCCAAGGAGAGCCCGGAGCCGCCGGTCGACGAGCTCTACACCGACATCTACATGGAAGCCTGAGGGGAAACTGACGGATGGCGACTGAAATTCTCATGCCCGCCCTTTCCCCCACCATGGAGGAAGGCACGCTCGCGAAATGGCTCGTGAAGGAGGGCGACGAGGTATCCTCGGGCGACATTCTCGCCGAGATCGAGACCGACAAGGCGACGATGGAATTCGAGGCGGTGGACGAAGGCACCGTCGGGAAGATCCTCGTCGAGGAAGGCACCGAGGGGGTGAAGGTGAATACACCCATCGCGGTGCTCGTCGAAGAGGGCGAGGAGGTTCCGGCCGAAAGCGGGAACGGCTCGTCGGACGCCGCGCCAGAGCCGGCCCCCGAGCCGGAAGAGACCCTCGGCGCGAGCGACGAGCCGGAGGCCGGGAAGGCCCATGACACCCCCGCCGCCGCACCGGCGTCGCCTGCGCAGGCAAGGTCCGAGCGGCCCGCCGAACCGGAGGTGCCCGAAGGAACGGAGATGAAATCGACGACCGTCCGCGAGGCATTGCGCGACGCGATGGCCGAGGAGATGCGGCGCGACGACGACGTGTTCCTCATGGGCGAGGAGGTTGCCGAGTACCAGGGCGCCTACAAGATCAGCCAGGGGCTGCTCGACGAGTTCGGCGCGCGGCGGGTGATCGACACGCCGATCACCGAGCACGGCTTTGCAGGCATCGGTGTGGGTGCCGCGATGGCGGGCTTGCGCCCGATCGTGGAGTTCATGACGTTCAACTTCGCCATGCAGGCCATTGACCAGATTATAAATTCCGCCGCCAAGACGCTCTACATGTCCGGCGGCCAGATGGGCGCGCCCATCGTGTTCCGGGGGCCCAACGGGGCCGCCGCCCGGGTCGGCGCGCAGCATTCCCAGGACTACGCGGCGTGGTATGCCTCGGTGCCCGGAATGAAGGTCGTGCAGCCCTATTCGGCCGCCGACGCCAAGGGGCTTCTGAAGACCGCGATCCGCGACCCGAACCCCGTGGTCTTCCTCGAAAACGAGATCCTCTACGGGAAATCCTTCGACGTGCCGGTGATGGACGACTGGACCGTGCCTTTCGGCAAGGCCCGCATCTGGCGCGAGGGCAGCGACGTGACGATCGTCTCCTGGGGCATCGGCATGACCTATGCGCTCGAAGCCGCCGACGCGCTCGAAAAGGATGGCGTCTCCGCCGAGGTGATCGACATGCGCACGCTGAGGCCCCTCGACATGGAGACGGTGGTGCGCAGCGTGCAGAAGACCAACCGCTGCGTGACCGTCGAGGAGGGTTTTCCCGTCGCCTCGATGTCCGATCACATAGCCTCGCGGATCATGCAGGAAGCGTTCGACTGGCTCGACGCGCCGGTGATCACCTGCACCGGCAAGGACGTGCCGATGCCCTACGCGGCCAATCTCGAAAAGC
>CAZPPH010000123.1:0-8617 GCA_964588375.1 uncultured Rhodobacterales bacterium
GGGTTCTGGGCGCCGGCGAAGAACATGAGCCTGCCGTCGCCATCGTAGATCGGGCGGATGCGCAGGCGGTTCATGAAGGCAGTGCCGTCCTTGCGGTAGTTCAGGATGTCGATGGCGAAGCGGGTCTCGGCCCGGAGCGCCTGGCGGATCGCCTCGACCGCATGCGGATCGGTCTCGGGGCCCTGAAGGAACCGGCAGTTTCTGCCCACTGCCTCCTCCGGGGAATACCCCGTCTGGGCCTCGAACTCGTCGCTGACGAAGATCATCGGGTTGTCCGGAAGCGCGGGGTTCGAGAACACCACGCTCATCTCGGCCTCGTCGGCTTCGAGGAGCGACCTCAGATAGGCCGGATCATGAACGGTCGGCATGAACGGTTTCTCCCTGTGTGATGCCGGCTGGGCGTCATGCGCGCGCCCGCTCCGAGCCTTCGAACTGCGCATAAAGGCTCGCATAGAGCCCGCCCTTCGCGATCAGCGCCTCGTGGGTGCCTTCCTCCACGACATGACCGGCGTCCATCACCACGATCCGGTCGACATCGCGCACCGTGGTGAGCCGGTGAGCGACGATGATCGTCGTGCGGCCCCTGGCGGCCGAACGGATAGCTTCGGCGACATGGCTCTCGGAGCCGACGTCGAGGGCCGAGGTCGGCTCGTCGAGCAGGAGGATCGGCGGGTCGCTCAGGAGAACCCGGGCGATGGCGACGCGCTGGCGCTGGCCGACCGAAAGGTTCGTGCCCCCCGGCTCGATGGTGGTGTCGTAGCCCTGAGGCAGGCGTTCGGCGAACTCGTCGACCCGCGCCTGGGCCGCGACCTCGCGGATGCGCGCCTCGCTGAGCCCATCGCGACCGGCGGTCAGGTTCTCACGGAGCGTGCCGCGAAAGAGAAACGGCGTCTGAAGCACGAGGCCGATCCGGCTTCTGAGGGCCGACAGCGGCATGTCGCGGATCGGCACGCCGCCGATCTCGATCCCGCCGGCCGATGGCTCGTTGAATCGCGGCAGAAGCTCGAGGAGGGTGGACTTTCCCGCTCCGCTCGGCCCCACGATCGCCACCCGCTCGCCGTCGGCGATATGAAGCGTGAGGCCGCTGATGGTCGGACCGCCGCCGGGATGGGCGAAATCCACATCGCGGAAGTCGATGGCACCGTTTTCCGGGGCAAGGCCTTCGGCGCTGGCGTCGGTCTCGGGCGGCAGGTCGAGCACCCGGTCGATGCGCTCTCGGCCGGCGAAAAGCTGCATCGCCTGGCCGAGGGACTGGCTGAATTCCTGCACCTGAGGATAGAGCAGCCCGAGGCAGACCACGAAACCCGCGAGCGCCCCCGCGTCGATCCAGCCCTCGGCGAGAAACACGGCACTCACGACGACGACGGCGGCGATGGCGAAGGCGACGATGATCGACACCGAGAACGGATGCAACTCCGAGAGAAGGTCGCGGCGGAGCGCGGTGCGGAAGGCCTCCCGGTTGACTCCGCCGAACCGCTCGACAAGACGAGGTTCGAGGCGGAAGAGCTTGATATCCTTGGGGCCCGCGAGCGTTTCGGCCAGTTCGCCCAGAAGCTGGCCCTGCCGGGCCTGCGCCGCGTGGGACTGGGTATGGATCCGGCGGGCGAAGAAGTTCGTCAGAAGCGCCATCGGGCCGATCACGAGGATCAGAAGAAACGCCAGCCGCCACGAGAACCAGAACAGCGCCCCGGTGTAGACGGTACCGAGGACGAGGCTCGGCAGAAGCGCGCCGAGAAGGCGCTTCAGCGAAGCATGCAGGACGTTGAGGTCGTAGGTGAAGGCGTTCGTCACCTGCCCGCCCTCGGTGCGCTGCAAATCGCGCGGGGCGAGCGCCATGATATGCCGGTAGAGCGTCTGCCTGAGATCGGTGATGATGCCGAGGCAGAGCCGGGCCATGAGGTAGCGCCTCAGCACCGTCAGCGCGAGGCTCGCGAAGACGATGACGAGGATGATACCGAGTTCACCGGCCAGTGCTGCAACCTGCGCGCTCTGCAGAAGATCCTCGGTGCGGTCCTGCACCCTGAGTGGCAGAAGCAGGGCGACGAAGGGTGCGACGAGAGTGATCCCGATGACAATGGCGAACTCGCCGCGCCGGCGCTTCAGGTCATCCCAGAGCCAGCCCAGCCGGACGATCCGGACCTTTTCGAGGGCCGCTTCGACGGCGGGCTGTCTTGTGCTGTCGACGGTCATATGACCCCGGTGCCGCTGCCGGCGGCGATGCCGGCGGACTCCGCTTAGCCCGTCACCCATGGGCCGTCAAACGCCGCACCTTGACCCGGCGCACCGGGCCGGGGACAAGGGCCTGCAAATTCCGCCCGGGCTTGGCCATGACCGTCGACATCGTGTTCTGTCTCAACCGCAAGGTCCTTCGGCCGATGATCGCGGCGATGAACTCGATCGCGGCGAATGCCGCCGACCCGGCAGCGCTGCGGTTCCACATCGCGGTTCCGGACCTCGAGGAAGAGGCCGGGGCGATCCGCGACGGCGTGGCCGCGGCCTTTCCCGATCCGGTCTTCGAATGGTCCACAGCGGCGGTGCGGGCGCCGGACTGGATCGCCGCCTATATCGCGGGCCGTGCGGGTGGCCCGCTCGACGACGATGCGGCGGCCAGAAAGGCCATGCAATACGCCCGGTGTTATCTGCCCGAGATGTTTCCCGGGCTTGGCAAATTCATCTATTTCGACTGCGACGTGATCGTGCGCGACGACGTCGCCCGGCTCTGGGCCGAGGCGACCTTGCGCGACGACGCGCCCTTCGCCGCCGCACCGCAACTCTACACCGGCCTTCTCTATTTCGCCCGCCCGCTGGTGGGTCTGCGGGAGGGCCTTTCAATCCCGAGGCCCTTCAATTCCGGCATGTTCGTCACCGACGCGCGTGCCTGGCCCGGGGCGGTGACCGAGAGGATCCGGCACTATCTCGACTGGAACGCGGAGCACGATTACAAGCTCTTCTCGCTTCAGGACGAGCCGATCCTGAACCTCGTGTTCAAGAATTACCTCCGCCTCTCGCCGCGGTGGAACCGCTGCGGCTACGGAAATCATCCGTTCGTCGCGCGGCTCCTGAAGCGGCCGTTGTCGGAAACGTCGGTGATCCACTGGTCGGGGGGGCACAGAAAACCCTGGCGCGATCGGACGATCGCCTTTGCCGAGGAATGGTGGATCTATGACAAGGGACCGGTCGCCGTCTGAATGCGCTGAGAGGTGCCCGGAGCCTGTTTGCGGGTGAAATCCGTCCCGGGCCCGACCCGGGATCTTGCGGGCTCTACGAAAAAGCCGTCTCTCAGCGCTCGCGCACCGCCACCTGGCGGCACAGCAGGATCACCGGGACAAGGCCGATGGCGCCTATGACGAGGCTCGGCACCGCGGCCCCCTCGAGGCGCTCGTCCGCGGCGAGGCGGAAGGCCTGCACCGCGAGCGTGTCGTAGTTGAACGGGCGCATGATGAGGGTCGCCGGCAGTTCCTTCATCACGTCGACGAAGACGATGAGCGCCGCCGTCAGGAGGCTGGGCCTGAGGATCGGGATATGCACCCGCCCCAGGGTGCCGAACACCCCGCGCCCGAGCACCCGGGCGGCGGCGTCGAGATTGGGGCTGACGCCCGAGATGCCGCCCTCGTAGGCGCCGAGCGCGGCGGCGAGAAACCGGATCATGTAGGCCGCGACCAGAAGCCAGATCGAGCCGGTGAGCAGAAGACCGGTGGAGATGTCGAATGTCTCGCGCATCCACGCGTCGAACGCGTTGTCGAAGGCAGCGAACGGCACGAGAAGGCCCACCGCGATCACGCCGCCGGGGACCGCGTAGCCGATCCGGCCGATGTAGAGCACTGCATTCGACATTCGCCCCGGCATGATCCGGTGAAAGCTCCCGAGGATCATCGCCGCGGCGACCGTGACGAGCGCCGCGACGCTCGCGAGCGTCAGCGAATTCCGGATGAACCCGACGTAGCGGCTGCTCATGAGGTCCTGCTCGGAACCGAGTGCCATGGTGAAGAGCGCCAGCGACGGGATGATGACACCGAAGACCACCGGCAAGCCACAGAAGAGTGCTGCGAGAAGGCCGGCGCGGCGGTCGAGGGGCACCCGCGCCATGCGCTCGTGACGCCGGCCCATGTGGTAGCGGGCGTTGCCGCGGCTCTGGCGCTCGAACACCGCCAGAAGGAGCGCGAAGGAGAGAAGTCCGAGCGAGAGCTGTGCCGCCGCCGCCCGGTCGGCGAGCGAGAACCAGCTCTGGTAGATACCGGTCGCGAAGGTCTGCACCCCGAAATAGGAGACCGTTCCGAAATCGGCGATCGTCTCCATCACCGCGAGGAGCACACCGGCGGCGATGGCCGGCCGTGCCATCGGAAGAGCGACGGCAAGAAACGCCTGGCTTGCGCTGCGCCCCAGCACCCGGGCCGCGAGAAAGGTGGTCGCGGACTGGCTGATGAACGCCGCCCGGGCGAGGAGATAGACGTAAGGATAAAGCACCAGGGTGAGCATCGCCGCCGCCCCGCCGAGCGAGCGGATTTCGGGAAACCAGTAGTCCCGCGGCCCCCAGCCGGTGACATCGCGCAGGGCGGTCTGGACGATGCCGGGGTGGTCGAGCAGATGGGTATAGGCATAGGCCAGCACGTAGGCGGGAAAGGCCAGCGGAATGACCAGCGCCACCTCGAGGACACGCCGCCCCGGAAAGTCGGTCATCGTCACCAGCCAGGCGGTGCCGGTGCCGATGGCGAAGGTGGCGATGCTGACCAGAACGCAGAGCGCCAGCGTCGTCCATGTGTAACGCCACAGAACGGTCTCCGCGAGATGGTTGAGCGTGTCGAGGCTGCCCGTCAGCGCGGCCGCGAGCACGCCGAGATGAGGCATCAACGCCACGAAAGCGATCAGTACCGCGAAGACCGCGATCCAGCGTTCGCTGCCCGTTCCGTGCCTCAAGGCGATATCCAAAGCCTGCCCTCCCTGCCGGTGGCCGCCCTACCCCGTGCCAAGCCCGGCCCGTCTTGGCAAGACCCCGCCGGCCTCACCGCTGGGCGTGTTCCCAGTCGGGATGCACCCAGGGCGCGCGGTCGTCGGCGGCGAGGGACGCGCGCCCGAGGATGTGATCGGCCGCCTTCTCGCCGACGAGGATCGAGGGGGCGTTTATGTTGCCGTTGGTGATGCGGGGAAAGATCGAGCTGTCGACCACCCTCAGCCCCTCGACACCGATCACCCGCGTTTCGGGGTCGACCACGGCGCCGGGATCGTCCGCAGCCCCCATCCGGCAGGTCCCGCAGGGGTGGTAGGCGCTCTCGGCATGGTCGCGCACGAAAGCGTCGAGCGCATCGTCACTCCGGGTCGAGGCTCCGGGCTGGATCTCCTCGCCGGCGTAAGGCGCGAAGGACGGCTGCGCGAAGACCTCGCGCAAAAGCCGGATGCCGCTACGGAAAGCCTCCCAGTCGGCGGGGTCGGCCATGTAGTTGAAAAGGATCGAGGGTGGCGCCGCGGGGTCTGGCGAGGTGAGCGCGACACGGCCCCGCGAGGGAGAGCGCATCGGGCCCACGTGAGCCTGAAAGCCGTGACCCTGGGGCGGGATCTGCCCGTCGTAGCGCATCGCGATCGGCATGAAGTGAAACTGGATATCGGGGTAGTCGACCCCCGCCCGGCTGCGCAGAAACCCCAGGGTCTCGATCTGGTTCGACGCACCGGGCCCGGTCCGCGACAAGAGCCAGCGCAGGCCGACATAGGCCTTTCCGGCGAGATTCCAGTACCGATAAAGCGTGACAGGCTGGCGGGACGCAATTTGCACGTAGACTTCGAGATGGTCCTGCAGGTTCTGCCCCACACCGGGCCGGTCGGCGACGACCTCGATACCGAGATCGGCGAGGGCCGCGGCGGGGCCGACGCCCGAAAGCATCAGCAGTTTCGGCGAGTTGATCGCCGAGGCCGAGAGGATGACCTCGCGCCTTGCGGAAAGAACGTCGCCGCCGGCGAGTTCGACCCCGAGCGCCCGGCGACCTTCGAAGCGGACCCGTGCCACCTCGCCGCGCACCAGTCTGCAGTTGAACCGCCGTATGGCCGGACCCAGATAAGCGCGCGCCGCCGACCAGCGCCGGCCACCGTGGACCGTCTGGTCGGCGGGACCGATGCCCTCCTGGCGGTGCCCGTTGTAGTCCCCCGTGATCCCGTAGCCGGCCTCTGCGGCGGCCTGCACGAAGATGTCGAAGAGCGGGTTCGCCCGCGGCCCCCGGCTTACCCGCACGGGACCGTCGGTGCCGCGCCAGTCTGCATCGCCGCCCTGCCCCTTGCCGTCCCAGGCCTCGAGCCGGCGGTAATACGGCAGCACATCGCGCCACGCCCAGCCCCGCGCCCCCGCCTGCGCCCAGTGATCGAAGTCGCGGGCGTGACCGCGCACCCAGACCATGCCGTTGATCGAGGAAGACCCGCCGATCACCCGGCCCCGCGGCACGACGAGCCGACGGCCTCCGAGGTGGGGTTCGGGCTCGGTCCTGAGGCCCCAGTCGTAGCGCGGCATGTTCATCGGAAACGACAGCGCGCCGGGCATCTGGATGAAGGGACCGGCATCGCTGCCCCCGGCCTCGACGACGATCACCGAGCGGCCCGCTTCAGCCAGCCGGTAGGCCAGTGCGCAGCCCGCCGACCCCGCTCCGACAATCACGTAATCGGCCCGCATTCCGCTCCCCTTCTGCCCTCTGCCAAGGATCACGGCCGGCGGCGGAGAGCAAGCCTCTCGCTCGGGCGGGAAAATCGATCCGGCAGAACCGAAAGGGCGCCGGCATGGAAGCGACCGATAGGGCGTTATCGCCGCCTTCATCGTGCCTTTCATGTTCCTTTACAATTCCGCGCTCCTGATGGACGGCGGCTGGCTATAGGTCATCCGCGCAGGCGCTACTGCCGCGGTCGGCGTGTTCCTGCTCCGCTCGGCCGTGCAGGGCTGGTTCATGGGCGGCCGCTCGGCCCGGTTCATCCGCCTCGGGGTGCTCGTCGCAGCCCTCTTCGTGATCGAGGGCGGCGAGATCGCTGATGTGGTCGGGGTCGGGCTCGCAGGGCGATGTTCTTTATACAGAAGGTGGTCCGGCCCGATCCGAACGCCCCGATCCCGGTCTGCGGCACGGCGGACTGATTTGCTCGACGGCGGGGTCGGCGAGACGCCTTGTCGCGAGGACCGCGAGATCCCTCTGCGTGAATCGGCGGCTTCCCTGAGGTCGTGGACGGCGTGGCCACCCTGCCTCGCCGCCGCCGGCGCTCCGCTCAAAGCTCCGTGAGAGGCGGTTACCCTGCTTGCTCCTCCCCGGTCCGTGGGAAACGGTGACGCAGGCCCTTCCCGAGGAGAGCATCGCTGATGCGCCGACCACAATTCACCCTCGCGCTTCTGTTGGCACTTGCTGCCTGCGGCGTCCCGCAACTCGCCGAGATGCCCAATGTCTACGCCGACAGCGAGGGCTATCCGGCGGCGGAGGTCGCGCCCGCGGCGCGGACCGCGCGGCCGGCGATCTATTTCGTGACCGACCGTGCCCGGCTCGACGGAGCACCGTCGGCACAGCGGTACGGATCGGGGCGGTCGGCCGAGATGGCGTTCGGCCGGGCCGAGGTGCAGTTCGGGGAGGGTCTCGACTGGCCGGAGCTCGTCGCGGCAAGCAGAGGTGACGTCGGTGGGAACGCAATTCGCCTGCGCCCCGTTCGGGTAACCGAGACCGTCCGCTTTCCGGCCACGCCCCTTCCCTTCGACGTATCCGGGGGCAGCGTCCGCACCCTGCCGTCGGCGCAGGCCGAATGGGATGAAAGGGCGCAGGCATTTCGCGCCGGGATCGCCGCAGCGCTCGCCCGCACCGAGCGGCGTGAGGTGACGCTCTACATTCACGGCGTGGCCACGACATTCGAGGAGGCGCAGGGGACACTGGCCAACCTCTGGCACTGGGCGGGTCGGCCCGGCGTGCCCCTGCTCTATTCCTGGCCGGCGGGCAACACCGGGCTTTTCGGCTACTTCCGCGACCGGGAAGCGGGAGAGTTCACCATCTTCCATCTCAAGCAGACGCTGCGGATGCTCGCCGCGACTCCGGGGCTCGAACGGATCAACGTGATCGCCCACAGCCGGGGCACCGACGTGGCCACCAGCGCATTGCGCGAGCTGGTCATCGCCGAGCGCGCGGCGGGGCGGGTGCCGCGGCGCTCGCTGAAGCTCGGCACGCTGATCCTGTCGGCCCCCGATCTCGACTTCGGGATAATGCAGCAGCGGCTGGTGGCAGAGCAGTTCGGCCCTGCGCTGGAGCAGATCAACGTCTACATCAACCCCGGCGACGGACCTCTGAGGCTCGCGCAGATGCTCCTGTCGGGGCAGCGCTTCGGCCGCATCCGGCCGGATGACCTGACCGAGCCGCTTCGCGAGACGTTCTCGCGCATCGGAAACGTCCATTTCATCGGCGTCGAGGAAGCGCGCCCGGCACTCGGCCACAGCTACTTCCGCGACAACCCCGCAGTCGTCTCCGACATCGTGCTGGCGCTGCGCCACCGCGTCCCGCCGGGCGGCGACCGGCGCCCGATGCGCCGGCTCGACGTCAATTTCTGGTCGCTTCATCGAAGCTACCCCACCCCGCGGGAGCAGCCGCGCCCCACGCCCGGGTGACGCCGGTCTCCCGGAGTG
>CAZPPH010000124.1:0-2909 GCA_964588375.1 uncultured Rhodobacterales bacterium
CGCCGGAAGCGGGGTTTCGACGGCGAAGAGCCGGGCCATGACGCGCTCGACATTGCCGTCGACGACCGTTTCGGGCCGGTCGAAGGCGATGGCGGCGATGGCGGCGGCGGTATAGGGGCCGATGCCGGGCAGGGTCAGGAGCGCCTCGCGCGTGTCGGGGAAGCGCCCGCCGTGGTCGGCGACGACGGCGCGGGCGCATTTGAGGAGATTGCGGGCGCGGGCATAATAGCCGAGGCCGGCCCATTCGCCCATCACGTCGGCGTCCTCGGCGGCGGCGAGGTCGGCCACACCGGGCCAGCGGCTGGTGAAGCGGTCGAAATATTTCTTCACCGCAGCGACGGTGGTCTGCTGGAGCATCACCTCCGACAGCCAGATGCGGTAGGGGTCCGGACGCGCGTCCGACCCGGGCGGCGCGCGCCAAGGCAGGTCGCGGGCGTGGCTGTCATACCAGGCGAGGAGGCGCTCCGCGCCGGGCTGTGCTAGGGTGTCGTCACGCATTCGTCATCGCGGTCTGCCGGAAGTGGCTGGCGGCGCCCGGAACGGGACGTAGGATGGTGGCGGAATTGGTCGAGGGGCCGGACATGTCGAAAGAGAGTAACACCCGTGCGATCCGCCGCGGCAAGGGCTTTCGCCGCACCGCCGCGCTGATCGAGCCGCGGGTGAAGGGGGTGGGCGCGACACGGGGTTTCGCGGTTTCGCGGCTGCTGACCCATTGGGCCGAGATCGTCGGCGACGAGACCGCCCGGGCGGCGACGCCTGTGGAGGTGAAATACGGCCGCGAGGGGCTCGGCGCGACGCTCACCCTTCTCGTGAAGGGGGCCGAAGCGCCGCTTCTCGAGATGCAGAAGGAGCGCATCCGCGAGACCGTGAATGCGTGCTACGGCTACAACGCCATCGCGCGCATCCGCTTCACCCAGACGGCGGCCACGGGCTTCGGGGAAGAGTCTGCGGAGTACCGCGCCGCGCCGGCCGCGCCGCAACCGCCTGACCCCGCGTCGCGGGCGCTGGCCGAGGCTGCGGCCGCGCCGGTCGGCGACGCCGGCCTCCGATCCGCCCTTGAAGCTCTGGGCGCGCACATACTATCTGACCGCAAGCAACAGCAAAGGTCCGACCGATGACCCGACTTCTCGCCATCGTCGCCGCTCTCGTCGTGATCGGCGGCGGCGCTTACTGGTACATGACCCAGACCGGACAGAACGAGCTCGTGGAGGCCGCGGCAACCGCCGATGCCGACATCGATACCTCGATGGTCGAGGAGATGACGCTGGGCGAGCCAGACGCGCCGGTCACGGTGATCGAATACGCGTCCTACACCTGCCCGCATTGCAGGACGTTCCACCTCGGCCCGTTCGGCGAGCTGAAGGCGGATTATATCGAAACGGGTCAGGTGCATTACATCTACCGCGAGGTCTATTTCGACCGGCCGGGGCTCTGGGCCGGCCTCGTGGCGCGCTGCGCGGGGCCCGACCGGTTTTTCGGGCTGGTGGATGAGATCTACCGCCAGCAGCCCGAGTGGGCGCGGCAGGAAAGCGCCGAGGCGGTGGCCGGCGCGCTGCGCCGGATCGGTCTGACCGCAGGGATCGAGCCCGAGGCGCTCGACGCCTGCCTGTCGAACGCCGAGAAGGCGGTCGCCATGCAGGCGGTGTTCGAGGCCAACGCCGCCGAGCACGACATCAACTCGACGCCGTCCTTCGTGATCAACGGCACGACCTACCAGAACATGTCCTACGACGACTTTTCGGCCCTGATCGACGCTGAAATCGGAAGCTGATGCAGCGACCGCTGGAGGGGCTGCGCATCGTCGAGCTTGCCCGGGTTCTCGCGGGGCCCTGGGCAGGGCAGACGTTCGCTGACCTCGGGGCCGAGGTCATCAAGATCGAAAGCCCCCGGGGCGACGACACGCGCAACTGGGGTCCGCCGTTCGTCGAGCGCGAGGGCGACCGGTCGGCGGCCTATTACCACTCGGCCAACCGGGGCAAGAAGTCCGTCGCGCTCGACCTCAAGACCGACGAGGGCCGTGAGGCGTTGAAAGGCATCGTCCGCGGCGCAGATGCGCTGATCGAGAACTTCAAGACCGGCAGCCTCGATCGGCTCGGGGTCGGCTGGGACGTGCTGTCGGAGGTGAACCCGCGGCTCGTGTGGTGCTCGATCACCGGGTTCGGGCACACCGGCCCCTACGCGGCGCGGTCGGGCTACGACTACATCATCCAGGGCATGTCCGGGCTCATGTCGGTGACCGGAGAGCCCGACGGGCAGCCGATGAAGGCGGGCATCGCGATCACCGATCTCTTCACCGGGCTCTACGGGGTGATCGCGATGCAGGCCGCCCTCGCCCAGCGCGACCGCACCGGGCGGGGCCAGAAGATCGACCTGTCGCTTCTCGACACCGCGGTCGCGGTGACCTCGAACCAGGGCATGAACTACCTCGCCACCGGGACGCCGCCGGGCCGGCTCGGCAACGCTCACCCCAATCTGATGCCCTACCAGGTGTTCCCCTGTTCGGACGGCTGGATCATCGTCGCGGTGGGCAACGACGCCCAGTATGACAGGTTCTGCGATTTGCTCTCCGCCAGCGAACTCGCCACGGCGCCGGACTACCGCCACAACGCCGACCGCGTGGCGCATCGTACCGGGCTGACAGAGGAGCTGTCCGCGCGGACCCGAAAGATGTGTCGCGACGCGTTACTGGCGGCGTGCGAGCACCACGGCGTGCCGGCCGGGCCGATCAACGATCTCGCCCAGGTGTTCGCCGACCCCCAGGTCGTCGCCCGGGGTATGCAGATAGCGCCTCAGGGCGTGCCCGGCATCCGCAGCCCGATGACGTTCTCCGACTCCGAGCTCGCTCTCGAGCGGGCCTCTCCGCAGCATGACGAGCACGGGCAGGAGATCCGGGCGGCGGTGAATTCCGG
>CAZPPH010000124.1:3009-8598 GCA_964588375.1 uncultured Rhodobacterales bacterium
GGCAAAGCTGCCTTCGGCGCCCAGACCGCGAATGACCTCTCGGGAGCGGGTCGCGCCTGTTCGCATTGCGCAATCCGCTTCAAACCCTCCTGATTTCGCATATCCGGACGCTCGAAACAGGTTCCCGCTTTCGGGAGACACGCTCTAGAGCGCCTCGGGGTCGTCGAGAGCGGTCATCAGGATATCGACGAGCCGGTCGGTGCCCTCCGCGCCTCGGGACGATTCCGTCCAGGCCGCATGGGCCATGGCGGCGGTCTTGTCGGGGGCGAGGAGTGAGGCAACGGCTGCGCCGAGGGCCTGACCGTCACGCACGAGGCGCGCGCCCCCGAGGGAGGCGAGATGGTCGAATTCCGCCCGGTGAGGCCCGATTTCGGGGCCGTAGAGTATGGCCGAGCCGAGGGCGGCGGGCGCGTCCGGCCGCGCGTCGCCGCCGGCGGGCGCCAGCGACCGGCCGACGAAGGTGATCGGGGCAAGGCGCAGCCAGAGACCGATTTCTTCTGGCAGGTCGCCGATGAGAATCTGCACGTCCTCGGTCGGCATGCCTCCTTCGGAGCGGCGTGCGACGGTGTAGCCCCGCGCCTCGACCGCGGCGGCGAACGCGGAGGGGTCCTCGCCCGACACCGGTGCGATCACGAGAAGGAGGCGGTGCGACATGCCGAAGGCCTGGCGCTGGGCATCGAGGATCGGCCGGATCTCGTCGAGCACCACATCGGCTGCCAGCCAGGCGGGGCGGCCGGCGAGGGTGCGCGCAAGCGCCTCCTGCTCGTGGGGGTCGACCGTGGGGGGCGGGGCGGTCACCTCGAGCCGGCCGATGATCTCGATCCGGCCATGGGATGCCCCGAGGCGGGAAAGCTTCGTCGCGGCTGATTCGGTCGTGGCGGTGATGTGGTCGAAGAGCCCCAAGGTGGCCCTGGAAAGGAGGCGGCCGGCGGCCGAGATGTCGGAACTATCCGGCCCCGCGACGAGGATCGTCCGGGTGCCGGCCTCGCGCAGTCCGTAAAGGAACGCCGGCACCAGGTCGAAGCCGAGAAAGAGCGCCGCGCCCGGCGGGTCGTCGGCGAGAACGGACCGGATATCGCCGGCGCGTTCCCGCGGCAGCATTGTCGCGGTCGCGCCGATGTCATGCGCGGTTCCGACATGGCCCGACATCACGGTCTGCATCGGTTCGCCGCGCGCCTCCGCGAGCCGGGCGATGAGGGTCGGTACCGCCCCGGACGCGCTTGCATCGGAGACGTGAAGCCAGAGCCTCTCGCCGAATTGCCGTTCGAACTTCTCGGGAGCCGGGAGCGGCGGGCGGAACCCCGCCGCCACGAGGTAGACCGAAAGCGCCGACGAATTGCGCGCCATCGGCTCTAGTCGCCCAGCTCCTCCGTCGGGGAGCCGGCCGCCTCCTCGTCCCGGAGCCGATGCAGGTGGGCGATGAAGTAGCGCATGTGGGCGTTGTCGACGGTGCGCTGGGCCTCGCGCTTCCACGCGTCGTAGGCGGTGGCGTAGTCGGGGTAGACGCCGACGAGGTGAATCTCGTCGACATTGCGGAACACGTTCCTGGCGGGGTCCACCAGCTCGCCGCCGAAGACGAGGTGCAGGCGTTGCGTCATGTCGGCCTCCGTTTGTCGGCGCGACCCTACTCCTCCGCGCCCGCCGGTCAAGCGGCGGAAAGGCGGGCGAGCAGTGCGCCGTGAACGCCCGGCGCGGCGGCGAGCACGCCGGGCGCCCGGGCGCCCGGGGCATTGAAGCGGATCGGGGCTCCGGTGCGGTCGGTGACGATGCCGCCGGCCTCGGCGGCGATCAGGGCGCCCGCGGCGATGTCCCATTCCCAGGCGTCGCGCAGGGTCAGCATCGCATCGAACCGGCCCTCGCCGACGAGGGCGAGCCTGTAGGCAAGGGAGGGGCGGAAGCTGCGCTCGAGGTCGTCGGGCGGAACCGTCCAGTTGCCGGGCTCGAAATTGGTCCGGTTCGCGAGCACCCGCGCACCGGGGGCCTCGGTGCGGGGAGAGGCGGCGATAAGGGCGCCTTCGAGCCGCGCGCCCTCGCCCAAGGCCGCGGCGTAGAGGCGGTTCTTGGCGGGAAGGAAGACCACGCCGGCGGTCACCTCGCCGGCCTCGGTGACGGCGAGCGAATGTGCCCAGGTCTCCTGTCCGTCGACGAAGGCCCGGGTGCCGTCGATCGGGTCGACGATGAAGACGCGCTCGCAGCCGAGCCTGTCGGCGCTGTCGGGGGTCTCTTCGGAGAGCCAGCCGTAGCCGGGGCGCGCTGCGAGAAGACGCTCGCGCAGGTGGCGGTCGACGGCGAAGTCGGCCTCGGAGACCGGGTCGTTGCCGCCCTTGTCCCAGACCTCCGGGTCGCGCCGCCAGTGCCCCAGCGCGATCTCCCCGGCCTCCCGCGCGGCGGTCACGAGGAGGGCGAGGTCAGCCGCCGGCAACCGTGAGGCCTTCGACCAGAAGCGAGGGGACGACGCGGGAGAGATGGTGGCGGGCGTCGTTCGCCGGCACCAGCCCCTGCAGCATGTCGCGGAGGTTGCCCGCGATGGTGCATTCGTTGACCGGGTAGGCCCGCTCGCCGTTCTCGACCCAGATCCCGGAGGCGCCGCGGGAGTAGTCGCCGGTCGTGGGGTTGATCGTCGAGCCGATGAGCGAGGTGACGAGAAGACCGGTGCCGACGTCGGCAAGAAGCTCGTCGAGGCTCTTGTCGCCCTCGGTGAGCCGGACATTCGTGACGCTGGGCGCCGGCGGCGAGGACGTGCCGCGCGAGGCGTTCGCGGTGCTTTCGAGACCGAGCTTGCGGGCGGTGCCGAGATCGAGGGTCCAGCCCATGAGCACACCGTCCCCGACGATCAGCCGGTCGCGGGTCTCGAGCCCCTCGGCGTCGAACGGGCGCGAACCGCCGGCACGGGGTCGCAGGGGTTCCTCGACGAGCGAGATGCCCTTCGGCAGAACCGCCTCGCCCATCGCGTCGCGCAGGAAGGTGGAGCCGCGGGCGACAGCGGTTCCGCTCACCGCCTGCAGAAGATGCGCGATCAGCGACGACGAGATGCGTTCCTCGAAGATCACCGGGAAACTGCCGGTGGGCGGCTTTCGCGCGCCGGCGCGGGCGGCGGTGCGCTCGCCGGCGAGGCGGCCGATTTCCTCGGGGCTGAGAAGGTCCGAGCCGTAGACGCGCGTGTCGGCGTACCAGTCGCGCTCCATGCCGGCGCCCTCGCCGGTGATCGCCACTGCCGAGCGCGACCGGTCGGTGCGCTCGTAGCCACCCGAGAAACCGTTGGTCGCGGCGAGATGGATGCGCCGCCGGCCGTAGGCCGCGGAGGCGGACTGGACCTTGGAGACGCCGTTTACCGCGCGCGCCGCGGCCTCGGCCCGCAGCGCGTCGTCTTCAAGGTCGGCGGGGGCGGGTTCGGGAGCGGGGTCGGAAAGGTCGAGCATCGCGGCGTCGCGGCGCGCCGACAGCATGTCGGGGTCCGCAAGCCCGATGGTCGGGTCCTCGGGGGCCTCGCGGGCCATGGCGACGGCACGGTCGGCCATTTCACGGAACGTCTCTGCCCGGGTGTCCGAGGCCGAGACGCAGGCCTGCCTGTGGCCGATGAGGACCCTCAGGCCCACCTCGATGCCCTCTGCACGCTCGGCATGTTCGAGCCGGCCGTCGAGCGCGTCGATCGAAATCGACGTCCCGTCCACGGCAAGCGCATCGGCCGCTTCGGCGCCGGCGGTCTTCGCGGCATCGAGCAGTGCTTCGGTCAGACCTGAAAGGTCGGGAAACGTCTTTGTCATCGCCCCCGACCTAGGTCAGGGGCGTGCCCCTTGCAAGCGCCCTAACGGATGCGCTGGCCGTTCGCCGAGATCGAGCCGTCGGTCCCGACTTCGATGGTGGAAACGAGAGTGTCCTCCCCGCTGCCCGGCCGTGCGAAGAGGCCGAGCATCATCCTGGCCCCCATCGCCTGTTCCTCGGGCAGGAGACCCATGGCGACGAGCGTGTCGAGCAGCGTGTTGCCGCCTTCGAGGCGCAGGTTGAGCGTGCCCGAGGGCGAGGGTGCGGGAGCGAACGGGCCGGCGCCGGAATTGTCGAACGCGAATGCCCCGTCCCCGGTGATCTCGGCTCCCGCCACCGACAGTTCGAGAGCCTCGATCGTCAGGCTCTCGATCTCGCCGGGCACTGCGTCGGGCCCCATCTCACCGGTGACCTCGGGGTCGAAGACATCGACGAGCCAGCGTGCCTGTCCGGCAATGTCGATCAACAGCGTGGCGGGGTCGCGGGGAATCTGGCCGGCGGGGTCGAAGAGGTTCCAGAGCGCCTCGTCGATATCGAGCCCGGCAAGCCGCAGCATCAGACCGAAGTCGCTTGCCTCCTCCGCGGGCAATGTCGGTATGGCGAGCCGCCCCATGGCCTCGGACATCGAAAACGAGACTTGCGGAAAGGGCATGTCGGAGGAGGAAAGCGTCACGTCGAGGCCGGTATTGCCCCCCTCGTAAACAAGCCCGCCGGGGCCGATCTCGCCTGCGAGGCTGCCGCTTTCGGACGTCGTGGTGAGGTTGAAGAGCTCGGCACCATTCGCTCCGGCGAATGTGTATTCCGCCGCGCCGTGGGAAACCGTCCAGCTCGTGTCGAAGCCCGACGAGAGCACCGTCGACATGTCTCCGAACCCCGCAAGGGCGGTCACGATGCCAGACCCCTCCGACGATATGTCGGAGACATTCATCGCGATCGCGAAGCTGGCAGCGGAATCGTCCGGATCGACCCCTTCGGCGGTAATCGTGAATTCCTCGGCGTCGGTCTTTGAAACAAAGCTGCCGGGGACGCCGTCCGTCGCCTCGTAGCTGCCCTTCAAGCCGTTGAGACCGACGAGAAGGTCGAAATCGACCTCTTCTCCGTCGACGACAATCGTGTCGATCGACGCGGTGACTTCCGGGCCGAGGTAGTCGTAGCGCGTCGCGCCCTCGTCGCCCGAGGCGATGGTGACGAGGCCGGGCTGGCGGGCGGTGAGGTTGAAGGAATACGGCAGGCCGGTCTCGACGTCGGTGCCCGCCACCGCGACCGGGTATTGCGACGAAACGGTGATCTCGACAGTCCCGTCGCCCCGCTCCTCGAAGACGATCTCGGGGATCGTCGCCATGACGCGCAGGTCTTCCTCGGGGTCGTCGTATTCGACCGCGACGTCGATGAGTGTCAGCCCGTCACCCGTCCGCTCCTCGCTGCCTACGGTCAGCGTCGGCCCGTAGCTTGTGACGAGGCGTTGCCAGTCGGCCCAGACCTCGGCGGCGGTGATCTCGGCCGCGGCCGGCAGGGCGAGGGTCGACATAAGCGCTGCGACGGCGATGGGGCGAGCGGGCAGGGGCATGGGGGACCTTTCGGCATGACGACGGAACGGCGCCACCATCGGGCGGCGCCACCGTCCCGTCAAGCTCGCCAACAAGGCATTGCCATGCCGTTTGCTGGCGGAGCCGACTATTGGCGGGGCTTTCGGCCGGCGCAAGGTCGACCGACCTCATGCCGGCCCGGATCGGGGCGCCGATACCGGCTGCGGATCGCAGTCAGCTCCGCGATGCCCCGAGATGCGCGAGGCGGATGAGCGTGCGCTCGATCACCGCCATTTCGGGG
>CAZPPH010000125.1:0-8523 GCA_964588375.1 uncultured Rhodobacterales bacterium
GCGACAGGCGATCGGCCGCGGGTGTTTGACAGTGGCACGAGCTGCGGATGGCTGGAAATATTGTCCGCTTAAATTAATTGATTGATCGGACAAATAGACTCTGCTTACTGTTCAAGAGTCTAGGGGAGGGCCGGGGCGTGAGACTCACCAAGATCACGACAACGCTCGTCAATGCCGAGATGCGGAACTGGCTCTTTGTCCGGGTTGAGACGGATGTCCCCGGGCTCTATGGCTGGGGGGAGGGCACGCTAGAATGGAAGTCCCGTGCCGTGGCCGGCGCGGTCGAGGACCTGGCGCCGCTGATGATCGGGCGCGACCCGCGCGACATCGAACATGCCGTTCGCGTGATGCACAAGCACGGATTCTGGCGGATGGGCGTGATCGGGACCAGCGCGATCTCGGCCATTGAACTCGCCCTGTGGGACATCCTCGGCAAGGACCTTGGGGTGCCGGTCTGGCGCCTGCTGGGCGGTAAGGTCCGGGATCGCGTCGCCGTCTATACGCACCTGGGCATGGGCGACATGGAGGCCGTCTACGAGACGATGCAGCCCGACGCGCTGGCGGAACGCGGCGCCGAGGTGGTCGCCCGGGGATACAAGGCGCTCAAGGTCGTATGCATTCCCTACACGCACATGATGGCCCCGAACCGGGCGGTGGATCACGTAGCGGAGCTGATGACCGCACTCAGGTCCGCGGTCGGGCCGGACGTGGAGATCATGATCGATTTCCACGGCCGTCCCGGCACCACGGCAGCGGCGCTGGCCTATATCGGGGCGCTGGCCGAGGGGCGACCGATGTTCGTCGAGGAGCCGGTGCAACCGGGCGATCCGGAGCAGATGCGGGAGGTGACCCGCGCCTCGCCCGTTCCCATCGCCGCGGGCGAGCGCCTGATCGGGCGCTCGGAGTTCGCCCCCCATGTGGCGGCCCGCGCCTTTCACATCGCGCAACCCGATATATGCCATACCGGCGGCATAGCCGAGGCCCGGAAGATCGCAACGATGTGCGAATCCGCGGGCATCGGCATCGCGCCGCACAATCCTCTGGGCCCGATCGCGTCGGCGGCGGCACTGCATTTCGACGTGGTCACCCCGAACTTCGTCATCCAAGAAGAGATGTCGGGCGCGGTGCCTTGGTATAACGAGGTCGTCGACGGCCCGGTCGAGCGGGTGGATGGCGCATGGGCCGTGCCGGAGGCCCCGGGTCTGGGGGTCGAGGTCAACGAGGCGGCCTGTGCCCGCCATCCCTTTGCGCCCGAGGTCCAGCACGCCGCCCGCGCCGTTCTGGACGACGGCACGGTGGTGGACTGGTGACCGGCGCGGGCGCCCTTGCCGCGGTCGGGCACGGGCTGCGTGCGCTTGGCGCCGTGTGGATCGCGGTGGCCCTGCTCTACGTGGTCTCAGGGCTGATTTCGCCGTCGATGTTCCAGGTGGGGCAGGTGCTGAACATCCTGCAGGTCGCGGCGTTCCTCGGGGTCGTGGCCCTTGGACAGGTCATCGTGATCCTGACCGGGGGCATCGACCTGAGCCAGGCCGGCGCGATCACGCTTACCAATATCGTGGCGACGAGCCTGATGCTGGGCCAGCCGGAGAATATCGCGGTGGCGATCGTGGTGTGCCTGGGGCTCGCGGTGCTGGTGGGGCTGCTCAACGGGATTCTCGTGGTCGTGATCGGGATCACGCCGCTGGTGGCGACGCTGGGGATGAACTCGATCCTTTTCGGCACCGCGCTCGTTTATACCGGCGGCGCCCCGCGGGGCGAGGCCGCCGAGGCCTTCGAGGTGATCGGCACCGGCCGGGTCCTCGGCATCCCGGCGCCGACGCTGATCTGGCTGTCGCTGGCCGCGGCGCTCTTCGTGCTAACGCGGCGCACGGTCTTCGGCCGATGGCTCTACGCCACCGGGGCCAACCCCGTGGCGGCGCGCCTGATGGGCGTGCCGGTGGACCGGATGACGGTTGGGGCCTTCATCCTGTCGGCGGTCATGGCCGCGGTCGGGGGGCTTTTGCTCACGGCCTATATCGGCTCGCCGTCCCTGGGCATCGGTAACCAGTTCCTGCTCACCTCGGTCGCTGCCGTGGTCGTGGGCGGTGCCGCGCTAACCGGCGGGGTCGGCGGCATTCTCGCGACCGTGGGCGGGGCGATCTTCATCACCGAACTCAACAGTTTCACCAACATCGTGCGGGTCACGACGGGCACGCAGTTCGTCCTGCAGGGGGCGATCATCATCCTGTCGGTGATCGTCTACCGGCGCCTGTCGGGCCCCGGGCGATGACCGCTCCGCTCGGGGGCGGAGACCACGCCGGAAGCGGCGTCCAACGACCACATCTACAGGGGAGGAGCCCGAGATGACGACCAAAGGCAGACTGACACGGCGCAGGTTCATGGCCACGACGGCGGGCGCGGCGGCCCTCGGCGGGCTGGGCGGGGTGATCCGCCCGGCCATGGCGCAGGAGGGGGCGGTGCTGACGCCCATGGGCGAGATGGTGACCGCGACCGCCAAGGAAGGGCCCTACCGCATCGCCTTTTCCAACGGCTTTTCCGGCAACTCGTGGCGCGCCATGGCGATCGCCGCGCTGGAGGCCGAGGCCGCCGCGACACCGGAGATCGCGGAATTCGTCACCGTGGACGGGCAGGGGGACATCAACAAGCAGGTCAACGACATCGAGACGCTGATCAACCAGCAGTTCGACGCGATCCTCGTGATCGCCAACTCCGGCTCCGCCGTCGCGCCGATCCTGCGCGATGCCACGAGTGAGGGGATCGTCACCGCGCCCTTCAACCTGCCTGTCGACGGCACCGACTGGTCCACCTATGTCGGCACCGATCCGGCGAAGAAGGGCGGATCGCTGGGCGCGTGGCTCTCAGAGGCTCTTGGCGGAAGCGGCAGGATCGTGGCCCTGGGCGGGCTGCCCGGCAACTCCTACACCGCCGCCGGCTGGGAAGGCGCGCAGGCCGCGATGGCCGACGGGATCGAGGTGCTGGCCTTCCGCGATGCCTACTGGGAAGAGGACCGCGCCAAGGTCATCATGGCCGACCTGATCGCCGCCCATCCCGAGATCGACGGCATCTGGTGCGACGGCGCCCAGGTGGGGGCCGGGGCCATCAAGGCGCTGCTCGACGCGGGGCGCCCGCTGGTGCCGGTGACCGGCGACGACTACAACGGGATGCTCAAGCTCTACGATGCCGAGAAGGACAGCCACCCGGGCTTCGACATCGGCCTGATGAGCGAGCCGACATGGCAGGGCATTTTCGCCATGCGCGCCGCCGTCAGCCTGCTGAAGGGCGAAGAGGTGCCCAAGCAGCAGATCCTGGAACCGCAACTGATCACCGCCGCAAACTACCGGGACTATATCCGCCCCGACCTGCCGGACGGTGTCTTTACCGACACCTCCCTCAGCGATGCGCAGTTGCGCGACATCTTCGGTGCGTGACAAGGAGCTGAAAGCGAGCGGGGAGGCGCCGGAAACGGCGCCTCCCGTCCTGTCCGTCAGGGACGTGGACAAGCGCTTTGGCGGCGTCCACGCCCTGAAATCCGTCTCCTTCGATATCCGCCCGGGCGAGATCCACGCCCTGGTCGGAGAGAACGGCGCGGGCAAGTCGACCCTGATGCGCGTGCTGACCGGCGCCCATCCACCGGACAGCGGTGCGGTGATGATCGACGGGGAAGAGGTGCGCCTCGCCTCGCCGCAGGATGCCTTTGCAGGCGGCATCGCGATGGTCTGGCAGGACACGCGGCTGTCCATGACGCTGGACGTGGCGTGGAACATCTCGCTTGGGCACGAACCCGGCGGTCGGATCCTGGTGGACCGGGCGGCGATGCTGAAGACGGCGCGGGCTGCCCTGGCCCGAATCGGCTCGGGCGTCGATCCGCTAGCCCTGCCGTCGGAACTGTCGCGTGCGCAGATGCAGCAGGTAGAGATCGCGCGGGCGCTGTCGCGCGAGACGCGGGTCCTGATCCTGGATGAGCCGACCTCTGCCCTCACGCCCGCCGAGACGCGCGGTCTCTTCGAGGTGCTCGCCGAACTCAGGGCCGCGGGCACCGCCATCGTCTTCATCTCGCACCGCATCCCCGAGGTTCGGGCGATCGCCGACCGAGTCACCGTCATGAAGGACGGACGGGTCACCGGCACGCTGGCCGCGGCCGAGGCGACCGAGACCCGCATCGTGTCGATGATGGTCGGCCGGGAGATGGGGCTGACCTTCCCGCCGCGCGCCACGGCGCCGGGCGATGTCGTGCTTGGGGTCACGGGCCTGAGCACCGCGCTCGCCCGCGACATCGACCTCGACGTGAGGGCGGGCGAGGTCGTGGGCTTCGGCGGGATCGAGGGGTCGGGCCAGCAGGAGGTGGCGCGTGCCCTCTTCGGCCTCGGGCTGCAGGGCGGCGAGGTGAGGCTGAACGGGCGGCCGGTGTCGCTGGGAACCCCGGCGCGGGCGATTGCCGCGGGCCTGATCTACGTGCCCGCCGACCGCCAGGCAGAGGGCCTCTTTCCGATCCACTCGATCCGCGAGAATGCCGCACTGCCCCATGTCGGCGGCTGGACCCGAGGCGGGCTTATCGACGCACGCCGCGAAAGCCGCGAGGTCGACGGGCAGATGCAGTCGCTCCAGGTCAAGGCGCCGGGGCCGGAGACGCTGGTTGGCACGCTCTCCGGCGGCAACCAGCAGAAGATCGTCTTTGCGCGCTGGTTCATCGGCAAGGCCCGCGTCTATGTCCTCGACGAGCCCACCCAAGGCGTCGATGTCGAAACCAAGATGGAGCTCTACAGCCTGATTCGGCAGCTGGCCGAAGGCGGCGCGGCGGTCATCTTGGTCTCGTCGGACCTGCCGGAACTGATCGGCCTGACCGACCGGATCCTCGTCTTCTCCGCCGGGCGGATCACCGCAGATCTCGCCTCCGGAACAGCCACCGAAGAGAGCGTGATGCGCCATGCCGTCGGCGGGCCGGGCGACAAGGCCGACATGGGCGTGGCCGCGGAGGCCGAGGGACCAACGCGGCGGCCGATCCTGCAGCGCTACCTGCCGGGGCTGTTGCTGCTGGTGCTCGTGGCGCTGATCGCGACGGCGGCGAGCTTTGCCGCGCCCTATTTCCTGACACCTCGGAACTTCGCCTCCATGGGCGGGCAGATCGCGCCGCTGGCCATCGGCGCCCTGGGGCAGATGGCCACGATCCTGCTGGGCGGGATCGACCTCAGCATCGGCCCGACGATCAGCCTGGTGACCGCCATCGCCTCCTACCTGCTGGCCCCCGACAGCGCTGTGCCGGTTGCGCTTGGCGTGTTGGCCTGCCTCGGGGCGGGGCTGGCGGTCGGCGCGCTGAACGCGACGCTGACGACCGTCCTGAGGATTCCCGACCTCGTCGCGACGCTCGCGACCTTTTCCGTCGTCCAGGGCGTCGCGCTGATCGTCCGGCCATCCCCGGGCGGGCGCGTCTCGCCAGAGGTCGCCGACGCGATCACGATGCGGGTCGGCATGGTCCCGCTGGCCTTCGCCGTGGCGGTTGTGCTCTACCTGCTGGCCGAGATGCTGCTCTTGCGGGGGCGGCTCGGCGCGCGGTTCTACGCCGCCGGCGACAACGAGGCCTCGGCCCGGGCCGCCGGCATCGCGACGGACCGCCTGCGCGCCGGCGCCTACCTCTTCTCGGGCCTGATGGCGGCGGTGGCCGGCCTGATCATCGCGGCCCGGATCGGCTCGGGGGACCCGCAGGCGGGAACGACCTTCACCCTCTCGACCGTCACCGCCGTGGTGGTCGGCGGGACGCTGATCTTCGGCGGTGTCGGCACCGCCCTGGGCACGATGCTGGGCGCGATCCTGATCATCCTGATGCAGAACGTGCTGAACCAGCTCTACGTTTCGGCCTACTGGCAGTATGTCTGGACCGGTGTCCTGACCCTTGTCGCCGTCGGCTTTCACGGGCTTCGCACGCCGGAGCGCCGGGCCGCCATGCGGGCCGCGGCGTGGCAGCTGATCGCCCGCGAGGGCTGGCGCGCGAGGGGCAGGGGACCTCCGCAGCCCGGGGAGGAGACCTGACATGACTGAGATCCGCGTGGCCGCCGGCACGAGGAACATCCTCGGCGAAGTGCCGATGTGGGACCCAGAGACCGCGTCGCTGTGGTGGGTGGATATCGAGGGCTGCCAGTTGCAGCGCTTCGACGCCATCACCGGCGAAATCACGACCTGGACCGTGCCGGAGCGCATCGGCTCCTTCGCCCTGCGCGAGGGCGGCGGGATCGTCTGCGCCTTTGCCAGCGGCTTTGCCTTTTACGATCTGGACAGCGGCGAGACCGACTGGATCGCCCGGCCGGAGGCGGAGACGCCCACCAATCGCTTCAACGACGGCAAGGTCGACCGGCAGGGGCGGTTCTGGGCTGGGACCATGGACGACCGGCTGAGCGAGCGGACCGGCGCGCTCTACCGGCTCGATCCCGACCTGAGCTTGCACCGGATGGAGACCGGGATCGGAATATCGAATGCGCTCTGCTGGAGCCCGGACGACAGCCGCTTC
The DNA here is from genome assembly GCA_964588375.1 of uncultured Rhodobacterales bacterium. GTDB lineage: Bacteria > Pseudomonadota > Alphaproteobacteria > Rhodobacterales > Rhodobacteraceae > JASJAR01. The sequence goes on from CAZPPH010000125.1 coordinate 6,500, forward strand.
TACTTCGCCGACACGTTGCAGCAGGAGATCTGGTGTTACGACTACACACCTCAGACAGGCGCAATCGCCGAGCGCCGGGTCTTTGCTCATACGCGGGACGAGCCTGGACAGCCCGATGGCGCGACGGTGGATGCCGAAGGCTACCTCTGGAACGCGCAATGGGACGGCTGGCGGCTGGCGCGCTATGCCCCGGACGGCACCGTCGACCGCGTTGTCGACCTGCCGGTTCAGAAGCCCACAAGCTGCATCTTTGGCGGGCCGGACCTCAGGACGCTCTACGTGACCACCGCCATCTGGGACCTGACGGGGGAGGCCCTTGCCGCGCAACCCCTTGCCGGGGCATTGCTGGCGTTCGAGACCGACGTGCCGGGGCTCCCCGAGACGCGGTTCGCAGGATAGGAGCCGACTTGACCGGAAAGCCCTCGCATGAAGCCGGCGAGATGCCGGTGCCGGACGCGCTCGCCACGGTCAGCCCGCGGCGCAACGGGCGCAGCGTCTACCGCATGGTCGTCGACACGGTGGCGCGCGACATCGTGTCAGAACGATACGCGCCCGGGGACAACCTGCCGACCGAAGCGGAACTGGGCCGCCAGCTCGGTGTCGGCCGCTCCTCCGTCCGGGAGGCGATGCGGGTGCTGGTCGACAAGGGCATGCTGGAGATCCGCACCCGGACCGGCGCGCGCGTGACCGAGCGGGAGACCTGGCGCCGGCTCGATCCGGATGTGGTGCGCTGGACGCTGGACCTTCGGCCGGACCAGAAGTTCCTTTCGGACCTGCTCGAGGCGCGCCGCATCATGGAGCCCCCGGCGGCAGCCCTCGCGGCACGCCGGGCCGGGGCCGCCGATCTCGTCCGGATGGAGACGGCGCTGCAGGCCATGTCCGATGCCCTGCCATCCGACATCGACGCCTGCGTCGAGGCCGATGCCGCGTTCCACGAGGCAATCCTCGCCGCCTCGGGCAATCCCGTCCTGTGGGAGTTCGAGATCATCATCGACGCGGCCCTGCGCACGGCCTTCCGGCTTTCGACATCGCTGGCACAGTCTTATGGCGCGACGATCGAGACCCATCACGACGTCTTCGATGCGATTCGGCTTCGCGATCCCGACCGGGCCATGGCGTCGATGTCATCGCTTCTCGACGTCGCGGCCGCCGACCTCGGTCTGCGTTCGGATCTCGCCTGAGGGTCTTGAGCTTTCAGCCCGGCGACATCATCTCGACCGGCACCCCGCCCGGCGTTGGGTTGGGTCAGAAACCGCCAGTCTACCTGAAACCCGGACAAACGATGCGCCTCGGGATCGGGGGACTCGGTGAGCAGCGGCAGAAGATAGTCGCCGCAACGTAGACTCTATCAAAGTGGTTTCAGGGATATATCGCGGACCTGGAGAAGGTTGTCTTTCAGGCCCATCCCCTCCGCCACTCATCCGAGCGCTTCTCGCAGATCCTTCGTCACTGCATCGGCTGCCATCCGCACCGGCTCGGCGGCGAGGTGGGCGTAGCACGCCGTGGTCTGGACCTGGGTGTGGCCGAGGAGCTTGCCGATCATCGGAAGGCGCTGACCCGAGGCGACGGCGGTCGACGCGAAGGTGTGGCGCAGGTCGTGGATGCGCACATCTTTCACCCCAGCGCGGGCGCGGACGCGCTGCCAGAAGGGCTGTAGATCGCTCAGCGGCTTGCCCGGCAGGGTGCCGGCGATGACCCATGGGTGCCCTCGATGCGCTGGGCGTTGCGAAGGTATTCGACCGCCGGTGAGCCGAGATGGACCAGCTTCTTGCCGGATTTGGAATCCGGGAGGCGCAAAGCATGTTCGTCGAAATCGATGTGGTCCCATTTCAACGACATGATCTCGTTCAGCCGACAGCCGGTCAGGATCAGCAGGCGCGCGGCGAGGATGGCCGAGGGCAGCTCGATCCCCTCCGCCTCCATCTCGCGCAGCACCTCGCCGATCCGGCGCAGTTCGGCCGCGCTGAGAAAGCGCTCGCGCTTCTCCTCGGGGTACTTCCGGATGTGCTTTCGCGGATTGGTGC
>CAZPPH010000126.1:0-4655 GCA_964588375.1 uncultured Rhodobacterales bacterium
GAGATCGTCGAGGCGATGAAGCTCACCTGGGCGCGGATGAAGATCGTGATCGAGGCCTCCTGCGCGGTGCCTCTCGCCACGATCCTCAAGAACAGGGACACCTTCGCCGGCAAGCGGGTCGGCGTCATCATCACCGGCGGCAATGTCGACCTCGACAAGCTGCCGTGGATCAAAGGCTGAAAAAGGAGCACGACATGAAAGACGTTCTCGACATGGACGAGATGGAGGTCGGCTTCGACATTCCGGCGAAGGTCGGCATGGACGAGGCGGACATCCAGACGCCCTGCCTTGTCCTCGACCTCGACGCACTCGAGCGCAACATCGTGAAGATGGGCGACTATGCCCGCGAGCACGGCATGCGCCACCGGGTGCACGGCAAGATGCACAAGTCGGTCGACGTGGCCCTGCTTCAGGAGAAGCTCGGCGGTGCGGTGGGCGTGTGCTGCCAGAAGGTGTCGGAGGCCGAGGTCTTCGCGCGCGGCGGGATCAAGGACGTGCTGGTCTCGAACCAGGTGCGCGAGCCTGCGAAGATCGACCGGCTGGCGCGGCTGCCGAAATACGGCTGCCGGACCATCGTTTGCGTCGACGATGTCGCGAACGTGCCCGACCTTTCGGCGGCGGCGAAAAGGCACGGCACGGAGCTTTCCTGCTTCGTGGAGATGGACGTGGGCGCGGGCCGCTGCGGGGTGACGACACCCGAGGCGGTCGTGGAGATCGCCAGGGCCATCGACGCCGCCGACAACCTCACCTTCCTCGGCATCCAGGCCTACCAGGGCGCGATGCAGCATATCGATTCCTATGAGGAACGCCGTGGCAAGACCGAGATCGCGATCGCGATGGTGAAGTCGGCCGTGGATGCGCTGGACGAGGTCGGGCTGAAGCCGGAGCTCGTCTCGGGCGGCGGCACGGGGTCGTATTACTTCGAGTCGAACTCCGGTGTCTTCAACGAGCTGCAATGCGGCTCCTACGCGTTCATGGACGCCGATTACGGCCGCATCCTCGACGAGGACGGCAACCGGATCGACGCGGGCGAGTGGGAGAACGCGCTCTTCATCCTCACGAGCGTGATGAGCCACGCAAAGCCCGACAAGGCGATCTGCGATGCGGGTCTGAAGGTGCAGTCGGTCGACAGCGGTCTGCCGTTCATCTACGGGCGGACGGATGTTGAATACGTCAAGTGCTCGGACGAGCACGGGGTGATCGCCGACCCTGACGCCGTGCTGAAGGTCAACGACAAGCTGAAGCTCGTGCCAGGCCATTGCGACCCGACCTGCAACGTCCACGACTGGTATGTCGGCGTGCGGAACGGCAAGGTCGAGGCGGTCTGGCCGGTTTCGGCGCGCGGCAAGGCGTATTGATTTCGGATCGCTTTCGCGATCCGACCGGCCGGGGGCGCTGCCCCCGGACCCCCGGGATATTTCCGGGCCAATGATGAACGGGCGGCGCGTCCGGCCCGGGGAGAAAGACACATGTGGATCGTACCGGAAGCCGCGATCGGCGACCTGATGACGGAGGAGGCCGCCTTCGGGGCGGTGGAGGCGGTGTTCGGGGCGATGGCCTCGGGAGACGCCTACAACTTCCCCGTGATCCGCGAGGCGATCGGCCATGCCGACGCGCTTTACGGGTTCAAGTCGGGCTTCGACCGGAAGGGCCTGAACCTCGGCGTGAAGTCGGGTGGCTACTGGCCGGGCAATGCCGAGAAGGGCATTCCGAACCACCAGTCGACGGTGTTTCTCTTCGATGCCGACACCGGGCGCTTGAAGGCGGTGGTCGGCGGAAATCTCCTGACCGCGCTCAGGACGGCGGCGGCGTCCGCGGTGTCGATCGCGCATCTGGCGCGCGATGACGCGAAGGTGCTCGGGATGATCGGCGCGGGCCACCAGTCGGCCTTCCAGATGCGCGCGGCGGTGCGGCAGCGGGCGTTCGAGAAGGTGATCGGGTGGAACCTGCACCCCGAGATGCTGACGCGGCTCGCATCGACGGCGGAGGAGCTCGGGCTGCCGTTCGAGGCGGTGGATCTCGAAAGGCTGGGCGCGGAGGCGGATGTCATCATCACCATCACATCGAGCTTCGAGGCGACGCTGAAGAACGACGATGTGCGGCCCGGCACGCACCTTGCCTGCATGGGCACCGACACGGCGGGCAAGCAGGAGGTCGAGCCCGCGATTCTCGCCCGCGCGACGGTCTTCACCGACGAGGTGGCGCAATCGGTCACCCTCGGCGAGGCGCAGCACGCGGTCGGCGCGGGGATGATCGAGGAGAGCGACGTCATTCCCATCGGCCGGGTCATCAACGGCGAGCATCCGGGGCGGACGAGCGACGGGGAGATCACGCTCTTCGATGGTACCGGGGTGGGCTTGCAGGACCTCGCGGTGGCGTCGGCGGCGCTCGACCGGGCGATCGAGACGGGGGTCGCGACCGAGGTCGATTTCTGAGGGAACGCGGAGCTTGCCCCGGACCAGGGGTTTCGGCGCGGGGCGCGGGACCCTTCCGTGTTCGGTCGGCTGCCATCACTTCGAGGTCCCGGGTCGGGCCCGGGACGCGGCGCGGGTTCGGGTGAGGTCCGCGCGCGGGAGCTTGCGCGCGAGATCCCGGGACGGCGGTGGATATCAACGAAGCGCGCCGATTTCGACGAGGCGGTCGTATTTCTCCTGTTCGAACCACCAGAACTCGTCGCCGCGCCGGTAGGGCGGCTTGATGTCCGGGCGGCCGAACACGTCCCAATACGCGATCCAGTGCTCGCCCTTCGACCATTGCGGCACCCAGATGTGCTTGGCGCGCAGCACCCGGTCGAGGGCGCGCACGGCGATGTCGAGGTCATCGCGGCTTTCGGCGGAAAGGGCGGTCTCGATCAGCGCATCGACGACCGGGTCGTTCACGCCCGAGAGGTTGAAGGTGCCCGGGGCGTCGACGCTCTGCGATCCGAAGAGCGAGCGGAGTTCGACCGAGGGTGTCAGCGGCAGGTTGAAGCGGGCGGGGACCACGTCGTAGTCGAAATCCTCCTGGCGTTGCTGCATCTGGGCGGCGTCGACAAGCGTGAAAGTGGCCTCGATGCCGAGGCGGCCGAGGTTCTCGACATAGGGCAGCACGATGCGCTCGAAGGCCGGCCCGTCGTCGAGGAACTCGACGGTGAGCTTGCGGCCGTCCCCGTTGCGCCGTGTGCCGTCCGTCGCGACCTCCCAGCCGGCTTCGTCGAGGAGGCGCCCGGCGGCGGCGATGAGGCGGCGGTCGGCGTTCTGGGCTCCGCTGACGGGCGGCGAGACCGCGGGTTCGGTGAAGACGCTTTCGGGCAGCGCGTCGCGGTGGGGTTCGAGGAGGGCGAGTTCGGCGCCCGTCGGAAGCCCCGTGGCCTCCATCGGCGTGCCTTCCCAGAAACTGTCGGTACGTCCGTAGAGGCCGTAGAACAGCGTTTCGTTCGACCATTCGAAGTTGAAGACGTAGCTCAGCGCCTCGCGCACCAGCGGGTCGGCGAACTGCGGCCTGCGCATGTTGAGCCAGAAGCCCTGGGCGCCGGCGGCGCGGCCGTCGGGGATGGTGTCGCGGATCACCCAGCCCTCGTCGAGGGCGGGAAAGTCGTAGGCGGTGGCCCAGAGGGCGGAGAAGAATTCCTCGTGAAAGAGGTAGCCGCCGGATTTCAGCGCCTCGAAGGCCGCCGTGTTGTCGGCGAAGTACTCGTAGGTTGCGCAGTCGAAGTTCCAGGCGCCGACATTCACCGGAAGGTCCGCCGCCCAGTAATCCTCGTTGCGGCAGTAGCGCACGGAGCGGCCCGCGTCGGCGCTCTCGACCACGTAGGGGCCAGAGCCCAGAGGCGGCTCCAGGGTCGACCGCGTGAAATCGACGGTCTCGTAGTAGTGCTCGGGCAGGATCGGGATCGCGCCCGCGGTCTGGATCAGATCGCGCGCCGAGACACCGTCCGCGAAGTCGATGCGCACCCGGTCGGCGGCGAGCGCGGTGGCACTCTCGATATCCTTCAACTGGAGCCGGTAGAGGGGCGAGCCCTCGGATTTCAGGATCTCGAAGGTGAAGACGACATCGTCGGCGGTGACCGGCTCTCCATCGGAGAAACGCGCCTCGGGGCGGAGGTTGAAGACCACATGGCCCCGGTCCTCGGGGTATTCGAGACTTTCGGCGAGAAGACCGTAGGCGGCGTCGGGCTCGTCCCAGGCGCGGGCGAGAAGCGTGTCGTAGATGCGTTCGAGCCCCTGCGCCGGGTCGCCGTCCAGAATGAAGAGGTTGAGGCTGTCGAAGGTCTGGGAGGCGAGCGCGCCGCGGAAGCTGATGAAACCGCCCTTCGGCGCCTCGGGGTTCACATAGTCGAAATGCTGAAAGTCCGGGGGATATTTCAGTTCCCCGAAGGCTGAAATGCCGTGGCTCGTGACGAGGTCGTGGCTTTCGGCGAGCGCGGCGGGCGCTGACAACAGGGCGAGGACGGCGGCGAGGGCTGGGCGCAAGGCGGGTCTCCGGCGGAATGACGGTCCCGGGAACGATAGCGGATGTCGCGCGGGGTTCCAGTGCGGCGGTTCGTTCGGGTCGCGTTCGGGCCCGGCACTGTCGGCGAGCATGAGGGCGCCACTTTCCGTGGCGGCTTCCGGGCGTCAGCAGAAGCGCCCGGACGGGTCGGCAACGCGGGCGGCGCGGCGCGGTGGCCGGGCGTG
>CAZPPH010000126.1:4755-8508 GCA_964588375.1 uncultured Rhodobacterales bacterium
GGGCGTGACGCCGACGCGCGGACGGAAGAGCGGTTGGCGCCGGTGGGGCGCTCTTCTAGGGTATGGCGCGACGGGGAGGACGTGATGGGCGGCGGGACGACATCGAATATGGCGCGGGAAGGCACCGCATGACCGGCGAGGTCGCGGTTCTGGGGGTGTTCGTGGCCGACTGCGCTTTCCGCGCCGAACGGCCGCCGCGGATGGGCGAGACACTGCTCGGCAAGTCCTTCGTGCTGGGGCCGGGTGGCAAGGGCTCGAACCAGGCGGTGGCCGCCGCGCGGGCCGGGGCAGGGGTGCGGTTCGTGTCGAAACTCGGGGCCGACGCCTTCGCCGACCTCGCCCGGAGCGTCTGGGCCGACGCCGGAGTGACGCCGGAGGTGAGCGTCGATGCCGACAGCTACACCGGCGCGGCCTACATCTTCATCGAGGACGCCACCGGCGCGAACGCGATCATCGTCAGCCCGGGCGTCGCCGGCACGATCTCGCCCGCAGATGTGGAGGCGCGGGCCGGTGCGATCGCCGGGGCAAAGGTGTTTCTCACCCAGCTCGAACAGCCGCTCGACGCGGCGCTGCGCGGACTCGGGATCGCCCGCGAGGCGGGGGTGCTGACCATTCTCAACCCCGCCCCGTCGGCGGCGCTGCCCGACGGCATGCTCGGGCTCTGCGACATCGTCACGCCGAACGAGAGCGAGGCGGAGGGGCTCACCGGCATCGCCGTGACGAGCCTCGACGACGCCGGACGGGCCGCGGATGCGCTGATCGCCCGGGGCGCCGGGTCGGCCGTGATCACGCTGGGAGAGAACGGTGCGCTTTACCGCGACCGGGCACGGACGGTGCATGTCCCGGCGATGTCGGCGGGCCCGGCGGTGGACACGACCGGCGCCGGCGACGCCTTCAACGGCGCCCTCGCCGCAGCCCTCGCCGGCGGGGCCGACCCGGTCGAGGCGCTGGATTTCGCCACCGCGACGGCGGCGATCTCGGTGACCCGGCCGGGAGCCGCCGCGTCGATGCCCCTGCGCGACGAGATCGACGCGCTGATGACGCGCCGGGGATGAAGGCGGCAATTCGTTTCTCCGCCACTGTCGCCGGAGCGTCCGGGCCGACGGCGCGGCGCACGCCTCGTGCCGGCGGCCAGCGATATTGGCGAGGGCGGTCTTCCTGCCGCCGTGCGCGCCACGGCGCGGGACGAGGCGAGGCCCGCAGATGCCGGGATCGGAACGAAAGGAGAAAGCCGGCGTTCCATGAGGGAAAGGGCAGGAGCCAGGGACAGACGTGACGCTTCCGGTCGGCAACACCCCACCCGATGGCTCATCTGCGAGGGCCGGCGACCGGCACGGCAAGACCCGGCCTCGCGGGATTGTCCTGATGAACCGGGCCTCGGGCCGGACCCGGACCGGTGACGAGGCCCGGCGGATCGAGGCGCTGATCCGGGACCGGAGCGATCTGGCCCTCCGGATCCTCGACCCCGGCGACATGAAGGGTGCGGTCGAGGAGGCCGTCGCGCAGGGACATGAGATGGTGGTCGCGGCGGGCGGGGACGGCACGGTCAGCCTCGTCTGCGGCATTCTCGCGGGCAACAGGGCGAAGCTCGGCGTATTGCCACTCGGGACCTTCAATTTCTTCGCGCGAAGCCTCGGCATACCTCAGGACATCGAGACTGCGCTCGACGTGCTCGGGAACGGGCGGGACCGTCCGATCGCCCTCGGCCGGATCAACGATTGCGTCTTCATCAACAATGCCAGCATCGGGGCCTACGCCGCCGTTCTGGAGGCACGCGAGACGATCTACGAGCGCTGGGGGCGCAGCCGCCTGGCGGCCTATTGGTCCGTCATCGTCGCCATGCTGACGCTCTACCGCTCGCTGAAGATGACGATCACGGCAGACGGCGAGCGTCGGCAGGCGCGCGCGCCGCTGGCGTTCTTCGCGGTGCGTGCCTACCAGGCACGCGAATACGGCCTCTCGGGTCCCGAAGAGATCGAGGCCGGCAAGCTTGCGCTCTACCTCGCGCCCGACACCAACAGGGCCGTGCTGTTGTGGCGGACCCTGAAGATATTGCTCCGGCGCGTCGAGCCGGGGGCGGATTACCGGCTGATCACCGGGCGGGAGATCGTCGTCGAGACCGCGTATCCGCGCCAGACCGTCGCCCATGATGGCGAACGCGACGTGATGGAAAGCCCCTTCCGGGTCTGCAGGGTTCCGGACGCCATCACGGTGGTCGTGCCCGCCGACGCGGGCGAGCCTCGATGACGCGTCTTGTCCTGATAGCCGATCTGCATTTCGGCCGCGAAGATCGCGGCGTCGTCTCCGAACTGCTGAAGGCGATCGAGGCCGCGCGGCCAGACATGGTCGTGATCGCGGGGGATTTCGTGCAGCGCGCGAGACGGTCGCATTTCAGGCCCGCGCGCGCGTTCGTCGAGGCGATTCCGGCGCCGGTCTTCGCCGTGCCGGGCAATCACGATATCCCGCTCTACAACATCGGCGCGCGGTGGCTGAGCCCCCATGCCACCTACCGCAGGTGGATCGCGCCCGAGACCGAGCCGAGATGGCACGATGGCGACGTCTCGCTCATCGGTGTCGACACGACGAATCGGTTCAGCCGCGAGGCCGGCCGGGTGAGCGAGGCGCAGATCGCGCGGGTCTGCGGCGACATCAGGGGGGCCGGCGCGCGGTTGCCGGTCATCGTCGCGCATCATCCGTTTCACCAGAGCCCGGAGGTGGCCAAGAAACTCCTGCGCAATGCCGAGACGGCACTCGCCGACTGGGCCGATTGCGGCCCTCACATGATCCTGTCGGGGCACGTTCACAGGTTCCATGCCGAGCCCTTCGTCGCGCGGAAAAAGGAAGGCATGACGTTGCAGGTGCATTGCGGCACGTCGTCCTCGACACGCCGGCGGGGTGCCGCGAACGACTTCGCGGTCCTCGATGCGGACGCCCGCGCCGTCGCCATCACGCGGATGATCCACGAGCCGGGAAAGACCTTCCTCGCTGACGTCCGGTACCGTTTCACGCGCAGCGCGACGGGCTGGACGACCGGTTGAGCGCGGACGTTCCGGACGACTTCCTGCGGCGTCATCATCGTCGCTTCACCCCGTTCGCGCGGGCGGTCTTCGTCCGTGCCGACGGAGTGCAATGGCTTCGGGCCGACGGGCAAATGTCTCGCGCGAGGAACAAAGCCACGGGCGGGAGGTTTTCCGGCTGACCGCGGCTCTTGCGGTCACCTTTATCAAGGAGGCACCGATGACATGTCGAACACTTTCCCTCGCCGTCGTGGCGACCGCCATCGCGGCATCGGTCGCATTCGCCGAGGAACACTTCACCCTGAGCGTCGCAGAAGCGGGTGAGTTCGGTCAATACATCGTGGGTCCGGACGGCAAGCCCGTGTACATGTTCACGACCGATACCCAGGGCAATGGCGCGGATCCCGCCATTACCTGCAGTTCGGAGGATTGCCTCGCCGCGTGGCCCCTCGTCACCGTCGAAGGCGACGTGATGGTCGGACCCGGGCTCGACCCGGACCTCGCGGGCACGATGGCACGTGACGGGCAGGCGGTGGTGACCTACAACGGCTGGCCGCTCTACACGTTCGTCCGCGATCAGGCCGGGGCAGCGCCCGAGGGCCAGGATATCGAGTCCTTCGGCGGTGAGTGGTATCTTCTCGGACCTGACGGCGAGATGATAGAAGAAGAACCGGCCTGAGACCGTGCGGCAGGGCTGGCAGTGGCGGGCGGCGGTCCTCGGAGCTTCGTCCGCGGC
>CAZPPH010000127.1:0-8478 GCA_964588375.1 uncultured Rhodobacterales bacterium
TCCAAACCGAAAGCGCTACCCGGTTGGTGAAGCATCTCTCAGTGGAACTGCTGCAGCTCCTGCCGCAAGGGAGCGAGATAAAATTCGCGTTCGGCTTGACCGTCCGCTGGATGACGGGTTCCCTTCGGAAGGGTATCCTTAAGGTGACTTATCGGAACATGGCGAAGCGGTTCGAGGTAATGCGGGCGGTGGTGCATCCCTGGCACCACGATCATTTCGGCCACATGAACGTGCGCCACTACGCGACCTTCTTCGACGACGCGACCTACCACCTCTGGACATGCATCGGGTTGCCCTATTCGCGGATGCTGGACGAGCACGGTGTGCATTGCGTGACGGCGCAGGCGACGACACACTTCGTCAAGGAGCTGGTGGCGGGCGACCTGATTGTCATCGATGGGGTCGTGGCGCGGATTGGCACCAAGAGCGTCGCGTTCGAACTGGAGATGCGCCACGCCGAAACGTGCGCGCTACATGCAACCTACGAGATCACGGAGGTCTTCTTCGACCCCGGCACCCGGACCTCGGCGGCGATGCCCGCCTCGGTGCGGAAACGGCTGGAGGGGCTGGTGCTGCGGGACTAAGTCGACTGGAGGCCTTCGAGAAACGAGGTCAGGTTCTTGCCCAGACCGTCGGACAAGTAGCCGCCCTCCTGTACGAGCAGGACAGGCACACTGGCCTCGGCGATCCGGACACCGATCCGCCGGAATCCGCCCACTGTCACGGCGAGTCCCTTGAACGGGTCGTCGATCGAGGCGTCGAGGCCGAGCGCCACCACGATCACGTCGGCCCCGAACGACGCGCTTCGGTCAAGCCCGGTGTCGAGCGCCCCCATGTAGACATCGTCTCCGGCACCCCGAGGTAGCGGCACGTTGAGGTTGGCGCCCACCCCGTCGCCTTCGCCGCGCTCGTGCGCATGGCCCCAGTAGAACGGGTAGAACCGGACGGGATCGGCATGGATCGAGACGGTCAGGACATCCGACCTGCGGTAGAAGACGCCCTGCGTCCCGTTCCCGTGGTGGACGTCGACATCAAGGATCGCGGGCCTGAGGCCGGCGGCGCGGAGACGCTGGGCGGCGATGGCCGAGTTGCTCAGGAAGCAGAACCCTCCGGCGAGGTCGGTGAAGGCGTGGTGGCCGGGCGGGCGGCAGAGCGCGTAGACGCCGTTGTCGCCTCCGGCCACGAGGTCGGCTCCCGTGATCGCGGTCTGGGCCGACCAATAGGCGGATTCCCACGTATGCGCACCGATCGGACAGGCCGTGTCGGCCTGGTGGAATCCTGCCTGCCCGATCGCGGATTGCGGGTAGCTGTCCGTGCGGTTGGCCGGGTGGACGTTGGGGATCACTTCGGAGGACGCACCCTCGATCCGGGACCAGCGGGCGTGGATCGTCTGGAGGAAGCTCAGGTACTCCGCGCTGTGGATCGCTGCAATGGGGCCGAGACCGGATTCGGAGGGCGCCTCGAAGACATAGCCTGCTGCCTCGGCCCCGGCCTTCAGGACGCCGATGCGCGCGGGCTGTTCGGGGCTGCGCGAGACGACCCCGTTGGCCATGAAATTCCGCGGGTCGTGCTTTGCCTGGCGCTCGTCGAGAATGGCCTTCATGTCGTCCTCCGAAGTTGCTCATAGGCAGGGCCTGTCACGACCATTGCCGTCTCCCCCGTGACCGGCGTGAATCCGAGCCTTTCATACAGGCCCCGGGCCCGCGCGTTCGCGTCATGCACTGACAGTCGCAGGAAGTGCGCCCCCCAGAGCGTCGCCGCCGCCTTTGCCGCGCCGCCGAGGAGCGCACCGCCCAGCCCGCCGCCCCGCATGGCCTCGTCCACCCAGAGATCCGAGACGAACACCCCGGCCCCGCCCCGAACCGTCGAGAAAACCGGCGTGAACAGCACCGCCCCGGCCAAACTGTGCGCGCCGTCGGCGACCATCGCCCAGGCGAGCGCCGGCATGCCGAAAAGAGCGCGGCCAAGCTCCTCCACGCCGGTCCGGTGCGGATCGCCGATCTCGCGCGATAGGCTCGCCAGCGCCGCATCGAGCTGTGGAAGGTCCCATTCGGCCGCCGCTCTGATCTCCCACGCGTCCACCGTTCAGATCGCCGTCCGATCCGCCCCCTTGAGCCCGAGCATTGCCCGGGCCTCGGCAGGGGTGGCCGTCTCTCGGCCCACGTCCTCGACGATGCGCCTGATCTTGGCCACCTGGTCGGCGTTGCGCTCGGCGAGGCGGCCCTTCGAGATCGTCAGGCTGTCCTCGAGCCCGACGCGCACGTGCCCCCCCATCGTCGCGGCCATTGTCGTCAGAGGGATCTGATGGCGGCCCGCGGCCAGCACCGAGAACGTGTAGTCGCTCCCGAACAGCTTGTCGGCGATCCGCTTCATGTGGGTCAGGTTCTCCGGGTCCGCGCCAATGCCGCCGAGGATGCCGAAGACGAACTGGACGAAGAACGGCGGCGCCACCAACCCCCGGTCTGCGAAATGGCGCAGCATGTAGAGATGGCCCACGTCGTAGCACTCGAACTCGAAGCGCGCGCCGCGCGCCTGGCCCAGATCGCCCAGGATGCGGGCGATGTCGCGGGGCGTGTTCTTGAACACGAGGTCGTCGGAGTTCTCGAGAAACGGCTTCTCCCAGTCGTGTTTCCAGTTCGCGATGCGCTCGACCGCCGGGTAGAGCGCGAAGTTCATCGTCCCCATGTTGAGCGAGCACATCTCGGGCTCGGCGGCCAGGGCCGGCGCCAAACGGTCATCCAACGTCATCACCGCGCTGCCGCCGGTCGAGATGTTCAGCACCGCGTCCGAGGCCTGCTTGATGCGCGGCAGGAAGGCCGCGAAATGAACGGGTTGGGCCGACGGGCGACCATTCTCGGGGTAGCGGGCATGCAGGTGCAGGATCGTGGCCCCTGCCTCGGCGGCCTCGATGGCCTGCGTGGTGATCTCGTCGGCCGTCACCGGCAGGTGGGGCGACATCGACGGCGTGTGCACCGATCCCGTGACCGCGCAGGTGATGATGATCTTCGACATGGCTCGCGCCTCCTTACGCGGGTTCCGGGGCGACCGGCGCGATCTCGGCGGCGAAGCGGGCGAGGGCTGCGTCGAGCAGCTTCATGATCTCGTCGATCTGGGCCTCGGTGACGATCAGCGGCGGGCAGACGAGGAAATGGTCGCCTTCGATCCCGCCGCGCGTGCGTCGCGAGTAGATGATGAGCCCGAGGTCGTAGGCGATGTCGACAAGCCGCTGGTGCGCGTTCAGCTCGTTCGGGAGGGGCCGCATCGTGGTGCGGTCGGCTACCAGCTCGAACGCCAGCAGGAGGCCCTTCCCCCGGACATGACCGATCATCGGATAGCAGTCCATCAGGCCCTGGAGCCGCGCCTTCAGCACATCGCCCATGCGCGCGGCGTTCCCGATCAGGCCCTGTTCCTCGAGTTCCTCGAGGACCGCCAGCCCCGCCGCGCAGGCCAGAGGATTGCCCGCATAGGTGAACCCGTGCTGGAATCCGCCCGCATCGAGCACCGGCTCGACGATCCGCGCGCCTGCCACGATGGCTCCTAGCGGCGCATAGCCCGCCCCGAAGCCCTTCGACAGCGCCACGATGTCCGGCACGATGCCCCAGTGCTCGGCGGCCAGGAAACGCCCCGTGCGCCCTGCGCCGGTCATCACCTCGTCGTAAATCAGGAGGACGCCGTATTCTTCGCAGATCTCGTGCGTCCGTTGGTAATAGCTGTCGGGCGCCACCAGCGCGCCCGTCGATGCCCCGCCGATCGGCTCCATAAGGAAGGCCAGCACCGTCTCGGGCCCCGTTTCCTCGATCCGCGCGCGCAGCAGTTCGGCATACCTGATCCCGCGCTCCTCCTCGCTCAGGTCGTCGCGATCGAGATAGGTCATCGGCGCGTCGATCTTGGGCATCCCCTCCATCATCGGTGCAAAGGGCTCACGAAGGGGAGCGTATCCGGTCAGGTCCAAAGCCCCGAAAGTGCAGCCGTGATAGGAGGGAAAGCGCGAGATCACCTTGTGCCGCCCGGGCTGACCCACCGCCAGTGCGTATTGGCGCGCGAGCTTCACCGCGCTCTCCACCGCTTCCGAGCCGCCCGAGACGAAGAACACACGGTCTAGCCCATCGGGCGTCATCGCCACGGTCTTCGCCGCCAGGTCCTCGGCGGCATGAGTGCGGAAATGCAGCCGGTAGCCGAAGGTCGCCTTGTCCAACTGTGCCTTCATCTTCGCCAACACGCGGGAGTTCGAATGACCGATGTTCGACACCATCGCCCCGGACGAACCGTCGATGTAGCGCTTGCCCGACTCGTCGAACAGGTAGATCCCCTCGCCTCGGTCCAGGAAGGGCCGCTTCAGGCGGGACTGGTAGAACAGGTAGGGCCGGTTGTCAGTCATCGCGCGTTATCCAGGTGCTTGCGCAGGAAAGCACGGGTGCGTTCCTTTTCGGGGTTGCGGAAGATCACCTCGGGTGGGCCTTCCTCGACCACAACGCCCTGATCCATGAACAGAACCCGGTCGCAGACGGCGGCCGCGAAATCCATCTCGTGGGTGACGATGATCATGGTCATGTGCTCTTCGGCGAGCTTCTTCATGACCAGATTCACCTCGTCCACTAGTTCGGGATCGAGGGCCGACGTCGCTTCGTCGAAAAGCATCAGCTTTGGTTTCATCGCCAGCGCCCGCGCGATGGCCACGCGCTGCTTCTGCCCGCCTGAAAGCTGTGAGGGGTAGTAGTCGATCCGATCGAGCATCCCGACCTTGTCGAGCTGCTCCTCAGCCAGCGCATCGGCGCCTTCGGCCGACAGCCCCTTCAGGAGCTTCGGCGCCATGGTGACGTTCTCGCGCGCAGTCATGTGCGGGAACAGGTTGAAGTGCTGGAACACCATCCCGATATGCTGACGCATCTCGTTGATATGCTTCTCGTATTTCCGATAATGAAGGCTCTTGTTGACCTGCACCCCGTCGAGCCACACCTCGCCCCCGGTCAGCGGGTCCAGATCGTTGACCGCGCGCAGAAGCGTCGACTTGCCCGACCCCGACGGCCCGATGATGGCAACGATCTGCCCGCGCGCGACGGTCAGGCTGATGTCCTTCAGCACCTCCAGCGAGCCGAACGCCTTCTGCGCGTTTCGGATCTGAACGAAGTCCTGTTGCTGTTCCATTTCCGCCCCTTCGGTCAGCGCGAGATGGCGATGCGGCGCTCGATCCGGCGCTGCACCGCCTCCATGCACAGGTTGATGACGTAGTAGAGCGCCGCGGCCAGCAGGTAGAACTCGAACGGCCGGTAGGTGGCGCCGATAGCGCGCTGCGCCGAAAGCGTCAGTTCGCTCACCCCGATCACCGACACCAGCGCGCTGTCCTTCAGAAGCGCGATCATGTTGTTGCCGATGGGTGGGATCACCGCTCGCACTGCCTGCGGGACGACCACCTTCCGTAGCGCCTGCACCCGGCTCAGGCCCACCGTCCGCGCGGCCTCCATCTGGCCCTTGTCCACCGATAGGATTGCGGTCTGGATCAGTTCCGAGTTGTAGACCGCGAAGTGCAGCCCCAGCCCGATGACGCCCGCGACGAAGGCCGGCAGGTCGATGCCGATCTGGACGAGGCCGAAGTAGATCAGGAACAGCTGCAACAGAAGCGGCGTGCCCATGAACACCCACTCGATCAGCCGGAACGGCTGGCGGATGATCCATGGCGCGTAAAGCGCGATCACCGCGAACACGATGCCGCCGAAAAAGCTCAGAAGCGCCGCGGCCACCGTGATGCCGACGGTCCAGAGCCCGCCCAGCAGGACGATGTCCAGGTAGCCGGGGATGACGGTGAAATCCAGACCCATGCCCGCGCCCCCTCAGACGATCCGCACCTTGCGGTCGAGCCAGGCGACGCCCCGGCCGGTCGCATAGATGATGATCATGTAGAGAACGCCGGCAAGCAGGAACATCTCGAACGGCTTGTAGGTCGAGCCGATGTAGCGCTGCGCGGTATAGGTCAGTTCAATGACCGAGATCGCGGCGACGAGCGCGGTCGACTTTATCAGCATGTTCAGGTTCACGCCCAGGGGCCGCACCATCATCCGCGCCGCCTGCGGCAGGATGACGTTGCGCATCGCCTGCCAGCGGCTGAGGCCCAAAGTGCGGGCGGCTTCGCGCTGACCCTTTTCGATCGAGATGATCGCGCCCCGGATCGTCTCGGTCATGTAGGCGCCGACGTTGACGCCCAGACCGATTACGCCCGCCTCGAACGCGTCAAGCTGGATGCCCACCTGCGGCCCGCCGAAATAGAGGATGAACAGTTGGATCAGCGCAGGGGTGCCGCGGAAGACGCTGACATAGGCCGCGCCCAGGAACCGCGCCAGGGCGAACCGCGAAAGCCGCGCCGCCGCGCCGAGCGAGCCGCAGGCGAGGCCCAGAAGCGCGGTCAGGACCGACAGCTGGATCGTGACCCAGGCGGCCTCGAGAAAGAACGGATAGACCCGAAGCATCAGGTCGACGTCCATGCCTCAACTCCTGATAAAAGCCGCCCCGCGAGACCGCGACGCCGCGGGCCGGGAAGGACAGGTTCACTGCGAAAGCTCCGCCGCCCGGACGGGCCGGACGGCGGCGGACGGATCGCTCAGCGGATATCCGCGCCGATCCACTCCATGGCAAGCTCCATGTAAGTGCCGTCCTCCATCATCTCGTCGAGGGCGGCCTGCATCGCGGCCGCCAGCTCGGGGTTGCCCTCGCGGATTGCGATCCCCGCGCCGAAGGGATCGGTCGTCGGGTCAGCGAACATCTCGAACTCCATGCCCTTGGCGCCCATCGCCAGGATCGCAGCAATCGAGTCGTTCACGATCACGTCTACCCGGCCGTTTTCAAGTTCCAGAAGCAATTCCGGCAGGCCCTTGTAGGTGCTAATGTTGTAGCCCTTCTCGCGCGCCCATGCCTCGTGCGTCTCGCCTAGGGTCAGGCCAACGCGAACGTCTTCCAGATCATCGAGACTTGTAATGTCCGCGCCGGCCTTCGAGAAGATCGCCCGCTTGTCCGAATAATAGGGCCCCACGAAGTCGACCACTTCATCACGTTCCTCGGTGATGGTCATGGAGCCGACGATCGCGTCATACTTGTTGGCCAAAAGCCCACCGATGATCCCGTCCCAGGCGGTGGTGACGATCTCGGCCTCGAGGCCCATGCGGCGCGCGATCTCCTGGCCGACCGCCGGGTCGAAGCCCACGACCTCGTTCTGGTCGTTGACGAAGTTGAACGGAGGATAGGCGCCCGACATCGCGATGCGGATGACGCCCTTTTCCTTGAGTTCCGCCAGTTCCTCGGCGGCAGCGATGCTGGCGCCGAAGGCGGCAAGCCCCGCGGCGACGACGGCAGAAGTCAGGATCGTACGGCGAATAAGCATTTTCATCTCCATGTTGAATATTGGTGCCCGGTTGCGGTTCCGGCATCGTCGGCGGGCAGGGCAGCTCATGAAAAACCTTGCATCTGGCCCGATATCAGGCAAATAAATATTCAGGATCATAACTATAGATTTTGTCTATGATACCTCCGCACCGCCGACGCTTTCCCTGGAATCTCGACTGGAATCTGCTCAGGACCTACATGGTCATCGTCGAGCAAGGGGGGATTTCAAAAGCCGCAGCCGTGCTGGGGCTGAAGCAACCCACGGTCTCGGCCGCGCTTCGGCGGCTGGAAGATGCGGTCGGCAAGATGCTCATCATCCGCAAGCCCAACGAGTTCACGGTCACCCGCGCCGGACAGGCGTTCTATACCGAATGCGCGACGATCTTCGGCACCGTTTCACAGCTTCCGGCGCTTCTCGAGGAGGATACGGTCGAGTTGCGCGGCCACCTCTCGATCGCAATAACCAGTTCCGTCGTTTCGCCCCATTTCGACGATGTCCTGCACCGCTTTTCGAAGGCTCACCCACAGGTCACCTACTCGTTCGCGGTCCAGGAGAGCGAAGAGGTCGAGACCACGGTGGCGCTGAACCGTGCCAGCTTCGGCATCTGCCTTTTGTCGAAGCTCCCGGAAACGCTGTCGCACCGGGTGCTCTATCGCGAGCATTTCGGCCTCTACTGCGGCCCCCGCCACCCGCTGTTTCACGCCGAAGAGATCTTGCCGGGTGATCTCGAAGGCGAACCCTTCGTGGCTTTTCAGACCGAAGCTGTCGGGGGACCTCTGGAAGAGGTTTCCAGACTGCGCGCCATGCTGAAGCTTTCCCGTCAATGGCGCGGTGTTTCCTCCAGTTTGAACGAGATCCGACGGATGATCTTGGCTAGCGTCGGAATAGGTGCACTTCCGCTGCATGTCGCTGCGCAGGACGTTATGGCAGGGCGGATCAGGCAGCTGCCGCCCTATCGCGATCTGCCGCGCGTGAACATCCATCTCGTCAGCAACCCTGCACGAAGGTTCACCGAAGCGGAAAGCGCATTTCTGGCGGCGGTCGACTCGGAGCTGCTGACGGTTCCGATCCGCGAACGGACATACGGCGACAAAGATGCGCCTTAG
>CAZPPH010000128.1:0-8433 GCA_964588375.1 uncultured Rhodobacterales bacterium
TCGAGAGCCGGCAGCAAGATGATGAAGCGGCTCCCCTGCCCCGGTTCGCTCTCGATCCTGAGCCGGCCCCGGTGCCGGTTGACGATGTGCTTGACGATGGCGAGGCCGAGGCCGGTGCCCCCCATCTCGCGGCTGCGGTGGCTGTCGACGCGGTAGAACCGCTCGGTGAGGCGGGGGATGTGGACGGGGTCGATCCCCTCGCCGTCATCCTCCACGACCGCCTCTATCCCCGGTCCGCGAAAGCCCGACACCTGCTCGTACCGCCGCAGGGTGACTGTAACCGAGTTCGCCCCGTACTTCACCGCGTTCTCGACGAGATTGGTGAACACCTGCGAAAGCTGGTCGGGGTCGGCAGAAAGCTCCCCGGGCGTATCGGCGCCCACAAGCGTCAGCGCGACGCCCCGGTCTTCGGCGAGGGGCTGCAGGGCCAGCACCACCGAGCCGAGGATTTCGGCAAGGTCCACCGTCCCGGTCGGCTTCATCCGTTCGACCGCCTCGACCTTGGAGAGCGAGAGAAGGTCGGCGACGAGCCTGTTCATGCGGCTCGCCTCCCGCTCCATCGTGTCGAGAAACCGGTCGCGCGCCGCCGGGTCCTCGCGCGCCGCCCCCTTCAGGGTCTCGATGAAACCGATCAGTGCGGTCAGCGGGGTGCGGAGCTCGTGGCTCACGTTCGCGACGAAGTCCTGCCGCATCTGCCGGGCTTCCTGGGTGGCGGTCTGGTCCTCGAACGTGACGAGCACCATGAGGTCGTCGCCGGCCGCCTCGACCGGCGCGGCCGTCACCCGCCAGATGGTCTCGCGCATGGCCATCGTGGTGATGACATCCGCCGTCCCGGGTTGACGCAGCCGGAACACCGCCTCGACGCAGTCGAGTAGCACGGGCTGGCGCAGGGCGGCGACATAGCTGCGGCCCACCGCGGTGCCGCCCAGAATCGCCGTCGCGGCGAGGTTGGCATGGGCAAGCCGCTCATCCCCGTCGATCAGAAGCGCGGGGATGGGCAACGCGTCGAGAACGGCGAAGGCTTGCTGCACGAATCGGGGTCCCGCAGGGTCATACCCTGAACGGTCTCGCGTCTCGGTCGGACATGCGCAACCGCAAAGGGCGTGTCTCGTGCACGGAGTTCGCGTAAAAGGGGAGTTGCAACCTGTTTAACTCGCCTTATTATGATCTCGGGAAAGCTGGACGCCCGGCATGTCCGGGTGGCAACGGGGAGACAGATGCCGATGATGCTGCATCGGATACGGCCGACATGCGCCGTTTGACCGACGACGTCGTGCCGTTCGCGGCACCGGCCGGGGAAAGCCACACCGGAAACGTCGCGGTTCTCGCGGTGGGAGACACCGCCGAATGGCTGCGTCGGAAGAAACCGGTTCCGCCGGGCGGCCACATCGTCCTCGCCTCGTTTTCGGACCTGTCCCGGTCGCTGCTCGAGCGGCTGCGCCCGAAGCTTGTCCTGTCACCGCTTCTCGCGCGGGACTTCGACTGCATCGATCTCGCACAGATGCTCTTCGCCCTCGGGTTCACCGGCCAGTACCGGGTCATTTCCAACGACCTGCCGGAGCCCGGCATCGTTCTGGCCGAAATCCGGACGCTCTGCCCGGGGCTCGATTTCGGTGTGTTGCGGGCTCCGCCCGGGAAATGAGCCCCTGAGCGCGTCGCGGGCTATCGACCTCGCTCCGGCCGGATGCGATACGCCCTAACTCCCGGCGCCGGCGATTGCCCGGCGGAACGCCGCGTCGAGCGCGCCGAAGTCCTCGCATCCCACCGACACACGAAAGAAGCCTTGCGAGATCCCGATCGCCTGGCGGTCCGCCTCACTCATCGCGCGGTGCGACGACGACGGCGGGTGGCTGAGCGTGGTGCCGATGTCCCCCAGCGTGGGCGCGAAGGCGATTTCGTCCGACAAGGCGCGCACCATTCGCTCGGCGGCGTCGCGGCCGCCGTCGATCTCGAAGCTCACCATGTGCGACCCCCGGTTGCCGAGAAGCGGGGCCGCGAGGGCGGCATCGGGGTGGCCGGGGTCGGTGGGGTAGAGCACCCGGGCGACGCCGTCCGTGTCGCGCAGGGCCCGCGCCAGCCGCGCGGCGTTCTCCTCGGCACGGTCATAGCGCAACTCGAAGCTGAGAAGACCGCGTTCCGCGAGCCAGCAGTCGAAGGGCGAGGGCGTCAGCCCCATCGTGACCGCGAAGGGCTCGATCCGGCCCATGATCTCGGGGTCCTTCGTGCCCACCCAGCCGAGCGTGGCATCGGAATGGCCCGCGAGCAGCTTGGTCACCGAATGGATCACGATATCCGCGCCATGCTCGAAAGGCCGCACCGCCCGCGGTGTCGTGAAGGTGTTGTCGACGGCCAGCAGCACCCCCCGCTCCCGTGCGAGCCGCGCCAGCCCGGCGAGATCGGCGATGCGGATCGTCGGGTTCGAGACCGTCTCCACCAGAATGAGCCGCGTCGCGTCGGTCATCGCCGCGGCGACCGCAGCCGCATCGCCCGCATTCGCGAGGCTCGTGGCGATCCCGAGCCTAGGCAGGTCCCCGGTCATCATCCGCAGGGACCGGCCGTAGAGCTGGTCGCCGCCGACGACATGGTCGCCCGCCTTCAGAAGCCCCATCAGCACCGCGCCGACAGCGGCCATCCCCGAGCCGGTGACGAGCCCCTGCCCCGCCCCTTCCATCGCCGCGATGCGCCGCGAGAGCACGGTTGCGTTCGGATGGCCCTCGCGGGCGTAGGTGTAGCCCGTCGCGTCCCCTTCATAGACCCTGTCGAGGGTCGCCGGCGCATCCGATGTATAGACCACGGAGGGCTGGATCGGCGAGACGAGCGGCCGGGTGACGCCCTCGGGCCAGGCGCTGCGCCGCGAGGGGCCGGTCACCCGCCGACCTCGGTGAGCCCGTCGCGGAACCGCCGCATCTTCTCGCGGTAGCGCTCGGCGGAGACCAGAAGGGCCGCGACGGCATCGTCGTCGAGATCGCGCACGACCTTGCCGGGCATCCCCATGACGAGCGAACGCGGCGGGATGACCTTGCCCTCGGCGATGAGCGCGCCGGCCCCGATGAGCGCGCCCTCCCCGATCACCGCGCCGTTGAGCACCGTCGCGCCCATGCCGACGAGTGCCCCGTCCCCGATCCGGCAGCCATGCAGCATCGCCTTGTGGCCGATGGTGCAGTTTTTCCCGATCACCAGCGGGCAGCCGGGGTCGGTGTGGCAGACGGTGTTTTCCTGAACGTTGGAGCCTGCACCCACCGTGATCGGCTCGTTGTCGCCCCGGAGCGTCGCGCCGAACCACACCGAGGCGCCGGTCTCGAGAATGACCCGGCCGATGAGGTTGGCGTCGGGCGCGACCCAGTAGTCGCCGTCCTCGGGCAGCACCGGCGCAACCCCCTCGAATGCGTAAAGCGTCATGCGAGCCCCTCGAATTCCGATTGCAGCTTGCGGACATGGTCGACCAGCCCCGGCTGCCGCGAGCGCCTCAGCCGCTCGGCCGTGACGATCGTCTTCAGCCGCGCCTCGGTCTCGTCGAGGTCGTCGTTGACGAGCACGTAATCATAGGCGTCCCAATGGCTGATCTCGTCCCAGCTGCGTTGCATTCTCCGGGCGATTGTCTCTTCCGTGTCCTGCCCGCGCGTTCTCAACCGTTCGTGGAGCGCCGCGATCGAGGGCGGAAGCAGGAACACCGAGAGCACCGCGTCTCTCAAGGCCGAGCCCGCGATCTGCTGCGCGCCCTGCCAGTCGATGTCGAAGAGCACGTCGTGCCCGGCGGAGATCGCCGCTTCCACCGGGGCGCGTGGCGAGCCGTAGAAATTGCCGAAGACATGGGCGTGCTCGAGCATATCACCGCCGCCGACCATGCGCCGGAACGCGGCCTCGTCGGTGAACCGGTAGTGCTCGCCGTCGACCTCGCCCGACCGGGGCGGACGCGTGGTCGCGGAGACCGAGAAGGTGATCTCGGGATCCCACTCGCGCAGGCGCCCCGCCAGCGTCGATTTTCCCGCCCCCGAGGGCGACGAGAGAATGATGAGAAGTCCGCGCCGCGTGCCCGACAAGCTCTATTCCACGTTCTGGATCTGCTCGCGCATCTGATCGATGGCGGCCTTGAGGTCAAGGCCGACGGCCGTGAGCGTCCGAGAGCCCGACTTCGAGCAGAGCGTGTTGGCCTCGCGGTTGAATTCCTGCACCAGAAAGTCGAACTTGCGGCCCTTGGGGCCTTCGGCGGCGAGCAGCGCTCGCGCCGCATCGACATGCGTCGCCAGCCGATCGAGCTCCTCGGTGACATCCGACTTCACGGCGATCAGCGCCAGCTCCTGGGCGAGGCGTTCGGGCTCCACCGCGTCGGTCGCCTCGGTCACCCGCGCGATCTGGGTGCGGAGAACGTCGCCCGCCCGCGCGCCGCGCTCGGCCGCGGCCGCCACGGCGGCCTCGTGAAGCCAGGCGATCTCGTCGAGATGTCCGCCTATGGTCGCCTCCAGCGCCGCCCCTTCCGCCGCGCGCATCGCGGTGAAATCCGCCAGAAGCGGTTCGAGGTCGGCCTCGAGCGCCTTCCGGAGCGCACCGGTGTTCTCGTCGCGTGCCGGGGCGTCGAGCACCCCGCGGAGCCCGAGGATTTCGGCCGCCGATGAAGGTCTGAGACCGAGGTCGGCCACCGCCGCTTCGGCTTCCGTTCTCGCCACGAGCCGAAGCGCCGAGGCGAGCCGGTCGGGGTCGACCGCCGTCTCCGCCGGCCCGGTTTCGGAGTAGACCCTGAGGGCGAGCTGAACGCTGCCCCGGTGCATCGCCTGCTGCAGCCGCGCCCGCACAGCCTGTTCGAGCCCCTCGATCCAGTCGGGAAGCCTCAGCCTGAGGTCGAGCCCGCGTCCGTTGACCGAGCGCAGGTCCCACGTCCAGCTGTAGCGACCCGCCGCTCCCTGCCGCGAGGCGAACCCCGTCATGGAAACAGTCACGCCACACTCCCGGGGAGCGTTAACCGTTCCACGCGATTTTTAGAGAAATTCGTGACAGGAGGAGCCATATTGGGTCCGTGAGAGTTCAGTGAGTAAGAGTTAGCAGACGGCGCCCCATCTCACAATCTCGGGAGCCGTCGGGGAGATAAATCGTGGAGCACGACCGTCCCGAACAGTCCAGTCTCGTTTCGCTTGAAGAGCACCGCCTGGCCCGTCGCCACCCTGCCCTCGTACAGGTCGAGGGCTATTGGGAGGCGCTGAAGGGGGGACGTCTCGTGCCCGACCGCGCCGAGGTCGACCCGAGGGGGCTTGCCGGCGCCCTCGAACACGCCTTCATCGTCGAACGCATCGCGCCGGGGCTCGCCCGCTTTCGTGTGGCGGGCATGCACCTGTCGGACCTCATGGGGCTCGAAGTGCGCGGAATGCCGATTTCGGCGACCTTTACGCCCGACGGGCGCCCCGAGCTGTCTCGCGCGCTCGAGGCGGCGTTCAACGAGCCCGCGCGGATCCGGATGTTTCTGAAGGGCGAAGACGGAATCGGCCGCCCCGCGCTTCTTGGCGAGATGGCCCTTCTGCCGCTGCGCGCAGATGCCGGCGAGGTCAGCCGGGCGCTCGGATGCCTCGTCATGGAGGGCCGGATCGGTCGTCAGCCGCGACGGCTCTCGGTCACCGGGGTCGAGCACAAGTCACTCACGGGCTATGCCGACGGAGGGGCGATGCCCCAACCGCGCCCGGCCTCCGAAAGCGCACCGGCCCCGCGCGCGCCCGACCGCGAAAAGCCGTCGTTCCTGCGCCTCGTCCATTCCATCGACTGAAGCTGACCGCGCCCCGGCGCGGAGCCGCCCGCAGAACGAGGCTTCGCCCGGGATCGCCGGGCGCAGCCTCCTCGCGCGGACAGGACGGCACGAGGTCCCGGGGCGCGGCCGGGGGGCAAATCGCGCTTCCGGGCAGGGTCCGGAGCGCAGCGGTTCATGCGAGGTCGCGGGCCCGCTCTCGAGCAGGGGCAAGAGTGGGTCGCACGGTGCAGAATGAAAAGGCCGCGCCTCGGGTGCGCGGCCTTCCGACTGTGGCTCCGGCCCGCTTCAGACGGCGGCGACCTTGCCCCGCGACTGCCGCCGCGCGGTCAGCTCCTCGGCGACGAGGAAGGCCAATTCGAGCGATTGCGACGCGTTGAGCCTCGGGTCGCAGGCGGTGTGATACCGGTCGGAGAGGTCTTCCTCCGTGACGGCGCGCACGCCGCCGGTGCATTCGGTGACGTCCGCACCCGTCATCTCGAAATGCACACCTCCCGGAATCGTGCCTTCGGCGGCATGCACCGCGAAGAACTCGCGCACCTCCCGCAGCACGCTATCGAAGGGGCGGGTCTTGTAGCCCGTGGCCGACTTGATCGTGTTGCCGTGCATCGGGTCGCAGGACCAGACAACGTTCGCCCCCTCCTCGCGCACCGCACGGATGAGACGCGGCAGATGCTCGCCCACGCCGCCGGCCCCGAACCGCGCGATCAGCGTGAGACGGCCCGCCTCGTTCTCCGGGTTGAGCTTCTTCATCAGCACCTTGAGGTCGTCGGCGGTGGTGGTCGGCCCGCACTTGAGGCCGATCGGGTTCTGCACGCCCCGTGCGAATTCCACATGCGCCCCGTCCGGCTGGCGGGTGCGGTCGCCGATCCAGATCATGTGCCCCGAGCCGGCGAGCCACTGGCCGGAGGTCGAATCGAGCCGCGTCAGCGCCTCTTCGTATTCGAGCAGAAGCGCCTCGTGGGAGGTGTAGAAATCCACCGTCGAAAGCTCGTGATTGGTCTCCCCGGTAAGCCCGGCCGCCGACATGAAGTCGATCGAGTCCTGGATCCGGCTGGCCATGTCGCGGTAGCGCTCGGCATCCTCGGCATCGGTAAATCCGAGTGTCCAGGCGTGGACACGGTGGATGTCGGCGAAGCCGCCCGTGGAGAAGGCGCGCAAGAGGTTCAGCGTGCCCGCGGCCTGGGTATAGGCCTGGAGCATCTTCCCGGGGTCGGGGATGCGGGCCCCGGGCGTGAACTCGAGGTCGTTTACGATATCGCCGCGGTAGGACGGCAGCTCGACCCCGTCCTTCACCTCGGTCGGCGCCGAGCGCGGCTTGGCGAATTGCCCGGCCATGCGGCCGACCTTCACCACCGGCACCTTGGCGCCATAGGTCAGCACCATCGCCATCTGCAGCATCACCTTGAAGGTGTCGCGGATCTGGTCGGCGCTGAACGCCGCGAAGCTCTCGGCGCAATCGCCACCCTGCAGGAGAAACGCCTCGCCCCGGCTCGCAGCGGCGAGATCCCGGCGCAGCCGGCGCGCCTCACCGGCGAAGACCAGCGGCGGATAGGAGGACAGTCGCGCCTCGACCGCCGAAAGGGCGTCCGCGTCGGTATACTCCGGCATCTGCAACCGGGGCTTGCCGCGCCAGTCTGATTTCGTCCAGTCGCTCATGGGTCCTCTTCCTCCCCTGGCTCACGGGTGCGAAGGTATAGGCGAGCGTTCCGGCCTTGGAAACCTCCATTTGTGCCGTCCCCGCGGCATTGGGTTTGCGCCCGGTTGAAAATTCTGCGACCGTCCACAAGTCTCATGGCGAGAGGCGTTATTATGCAGATGCCCGTGGCACCGGAAAGGATGCGACCAGGAGGCGGCCCCCGCCCCCGACGGTTCGTTTTCGTGCCCCTCGAGAACTTCACCATGCTCTGCTTCTCCTGCGCCGTCGAGGCGCTGCGCATCGCCAACCGCCAGGCCGGCGCGACGCTCTACGAATGGGTCACCATCGGAGAGGGCGGCGACACGGTCTCCTGTTCCGCCGGCATCACCTACAAACTCGACGGCGGGCTCGGCGAACTTCAGCGCGATGACACGATCGTGGTCTGCGCCGGGCTCGATGTCGCCGCCGCGACCACGAAACCGGTGCTCGGCTGGCTTCGCCGCGAGGCCCGCAAGGGGGTCGCCGTCGGGGGCCTGTGCACGGCGGGCTGGACGCTGGCGCGCGCGGGGCTTCTCGACGGCAAGCGCGCCACGATCCACTGGGAGAACCACGACAGCTTTCTCGAGGAATTTCCGGACGTGGACCTGACGAAATCGGTCTTCGTCACCGATGGCAACCGCTTCACGACCGCCGGCGGCACCTCGTCGATCGACCTGATGCTGAAGATCATCTCCGACGATCACGGCGAGGAACTGGCCTCGGCGGTCGCCGACCAGCTCATCTACACCACGATCCGCACCGATCAGGACACCCAGCGGCTGTCGGTGCCGACCCGGATCGGGGTGCGGCACCCGAAGCTCGCCCAGGTGATCCAGATGATGGAGGCCGCGATCGAGGAGCCGATCAGCCCGGCGCTCCTCGCCCGCGACGTCGGGCTCTCCACCCGCCAGCTCGAACGGCTGTTCCGCCGCTACCTCAACCGCTCACCGAAGCGGTACTACATGGAATTGAGGCTGCAGAAGGCGCGCAACCTGCTGATGCAGACCGACATGAGCGTGATCAACGT
>CAZPPH010000129.1:0-8396 GCA_964588375.1 uncultured Rhodobacterales bacterium
GCGACCAGGAGGAACAGGCGGAATCGGGCCAGTTCCTGATGCAGGCCTTCGCCGGGGCGCTCGGCCTGATGTTCATCATCCTGCTGGCGCAGTTCAACTCGTTCTACAACGCGTTCCTCGTGCTGACGGCGGTGGTCCTGTCGGTCACCGGCTGCCTGATCGGGATGCTGGTGATGGGCCAGCCCTTCTCGATCATCATGACCGGCACGGGGATCGTCGCCCTCGCCGGCATCGTCGTGAACAACAACATCGTGCTGATCGACACCTACCAGGAATACGCCCGCTACATGCCGCGCATCGAGGCCATCGTGCGCACCGCCGAGGCCCGTATCCGCCCGGTGCTCCTGACGACGATCACCACCATGGCGGGCCTCGCGCCGATGATGTTCGGCGTCAGCCTCGACTTCATCGGCGGCGGTTATTCCGTCGACAGCCCCACGGCGCTCTGGTGGAAGCAGCTCGCCACCGCTGTGGTTTTCGGCCTCGGCGTGGCGACGATGCTCACGCTCGTCTTCACGCCCTCGATGCTCGCCCTCAGGGTCTGGGTCGAGACCGGCGCCTACCGTTCCTGGGCGTCGCTTTCGGCACTCTCGCGCGGCTCGGGCAGCCGGACGGCGCGCGACCTCGCGCTGCAGAAGGCCGCAGGCAGGGTGAAGGGCGCCGAAATCGTCTGGGATACCGGAGCGGACGTATGGCGTGACCCCGAGGCGGCGCCCGGGCCAGAGCCGAAACTGCCGCTGAGAGCGGCGGAATAGGATGGCCGGGCGTGCCCGCAGGGGCCTGCCCGCCATCGCGAGACCTGCGGGCAACACGCATCCGGCCACAGGCCCCTTTCTTCGCCGCTGCCCGCCAAGACCGAAAGCCTCCGATAGCCCGCGGCCGGTCCGGACAGCGAGACCGTGGAGGATTTGCGACAGGACGGGGGCCGGCAATACCATTGCCGCAGCCCCGCGCCGCGGTGTGATCCGACCGGCAAGGTTGACGGAAACAGGCATGCATGGAATTGCTCCGACAGCGGAGGCAGAGCCATGACAGACCCATCGCACGCCCTGCTGCGTGATCCGTTCGATGCACTTTTCGACGGGCTTCTCGACGCCGCACTGGTCGTCGACGGCGCCTCCGGCCACTTTCTGCGCGCCAACGCCGAGGCGCAGCGTCTTCTGGGATACGATATCGGGGAGTTGCGCGTCCGGTCTCCCGCCGACATCCATCCGCACGAACTGCCCCGCCTCGATGCCTTTCTGCGCGACGTGCGTCGGACCGGCGCGTGGAGTGCGGACGATCTGTCCTGCCGGCGCAGCGACGGCGAGACCCTGCCCGCCATGATCCACGCCTGCCTCGTCCGGCTCGACGGCTGCGAGGCCGTGCTGATCGTCGTGCGCGACCGGCGCGAGAAACGGCTGGCCGAACTCGGGTCCGCGGTGCGGCGTCTGACCCACGATCTCAAGAACACCCTCGCGACCGCGCAATTGATGTGCGACCGGCTGGCCGGACATTCCGACGATCGTGTCCGGCTGAGCGCGGAGAGCATGACCCGCGCTCTTGAACGCGCCGTGGCCCTTTGCCGCGAGGCCGTCCAGGTCGGGCACGCCCGCATGCCCGCCCCGGACCGCGAGCGCTTCCTGCTGTCGGACCTTCTCGAGGAACTCGAGGCGACCGTCGCGGGACGGGAGCTTGTGGGCTATGCGCTCGTCGACCAAAGCCGCGACGCCGTGCTCATCGACGCGGATTTCGATCAGACCTACCGGATCGTGATGAACCTCGTGCGAAACGCCTTCGACGCCGGCGCGACGTGTGTCGCCCTTTCCGGCGCGCATGACCCCGAGGCGGGCGAGACACGGCTCGACATCACCGACAACGGGCCGGGCCTGCCGCCGGGCATCGCCGCCGCCATCGGGCGGGAGCAGGCCGGCTCGGCGATCACCGGCAGCGGGATGGGACTGATGATCGCGCGCGAATTGTGCGAAAACCACGGCGGGACGCTGACCGTGCAGTCAACCGACGAAACCGGCACCTGCTTCCGGGTCACCCTGCCTGCGGCGGACTGACCGGGACGGCTCGGTATTCGGGATCGAGCCGCGTGCGGTCGAGGTTGGCCGAATAGGTGGCGATGGTGTATTCGCCGACGACGGCGACGATCTCGATCAGATCTTCGAGCACGAGCCCCTGATCCGAGAACCGGCCTATCTCGTACTGCGACAGCCGGCCCCGCGCCGCGATGATGGACCGCGCCGCGCTGACGATGAGCCTCGCGCGCGGGTCCGTGGGCAATTCATCTGCGCTCTCGCAGAAATTGTGCTCTGAAACCTCGAGGGCCGTCGACAGGTGATGGCGAAGCGCCCCGAGGCAATAGGCGCAATCGGCCTCCCGCGCGACCTCCAGCGCCACGAGACCGTGTTCGGCCTCGGTCAGCCTGCCCTTCGCGAGTTCGAGTTTCAGCCCGGCAAGGCCGGCCATGACCGCGCTGTTGCGCATCAGCATCCGGTAAAGGTTTGGAACGCCTTCGGGAAAGATCTTCCGCATCGCCGCGTCGAGGTCGGTCCGCGGCTCTTCGACCTGCGCCTCCGGCGATGTCGCCTGCGGGTCCGCTCTCCGATCTTGCTGCATCGCGCCGCCTCCTTTTTCTATCCGTCGGCCTGACGCCGCTCACTGATTTCGCAACATACGCGAGATTGCCGCCTGTTACAGGCCCGTTACGCTCAATTCTAAGGCATTTCGCTTGGGCGAATCGTGATCGTCATGCCCTGTCACCGCATGCCCGGGCAAAGGGCGGCCCCCGATGCTCAAGACGATCCTGCCCACGCTGGCAGGCCATGTCCGATGAGCCGGGCGCTCAGGCGGCCTCGTCCTCCTCGGACGCCTGCCGGTACCAGAGCTGCGCATAGCGCCCCGCGCGGGAGAGAAGCTCGTCGTGAGTGCCCTGCTCGACGATCTCGCCGTTTTCCAGCACGACGATGGTGTCGGAATCGGCGATCGTCGAGAGCCGGTGCGCGATGGTGATGACCGTGCGCCCCTCGCCCATGGCCTTCAGTTCGGACTGGATGCCGAGTTCGGTCTCGGTATCGAGCGCCGAGGTCGCCTCGTCGAGCAAGAGGATCGGGGGGTTTTTCAGAAGCGTGCGCGCGATGCCGACGCGCTGCTTCTCACCGCCCGAGAGCTTCAGGCCGCGCTCGCCGACGGTGGTTTCATATCCGTCCGGAAGCCCTTCGATGAACTCGTGAATCTTCGCCGCCTTCGCCGCCGCGACGATCTCCTCGAAGCTGGCCTCGGGCCGGCCGTAGGCGATGTTGTAGCGGATCGTGTCGTTGAAGAGCACCGTGTCCTGGGGCACGACGCCGATCTGGGCGTGCAGGCTGTCCTGGGTCACGTCGCGAATGTCCTGACCGTCGATCCGGAGGCTGCCGGAGGCGACGTCGTAGAACCGGAAGAGAAGCCGGCCGATGGTCGACTTGCCTGACCCCGAGGGCCCGACGATCGCGACCGTCCGGCCCGCCGGCACCCTGATCGACACGCCTTTCAGGATCGGCCGCGCGGCATCGTAGGAAAAGACGATATCGTCGAGAACGACCTCGCCGCCGGTCACCTCGAGCTCTTTCGCACCGGGCCTGTCGGTCACCTCCTGCGGCTGTTCGAGAAGGTCGAACATCTCGCCCATGTCTATGAGGCTCTGGCGGATCTCGCGGTAGACCGTGCCGAGAAAATTGAGCGGCATGGTGATCTGGATCATGTAGGCGTTGACCATCACGAAATCGCCCACCGTCAGCGTGCCGTTCTGCACGCCGAGTGCCGCCATGACCATGACGATCACGAGGCCGGAGGTGATCAGGAAGGACTGGCCGAAGTTCAGGAAGGCAAGCGAATAGGAGGTCTTGAGCGCGGCGGTCTCGTAGCCCTCCATCGCGCGGTCGTAACGGTCCGCCTCCCGGGTCTCGGCGCCGAAATACTTCACCGTCTCGAAATTCAGCAGGCTGTCGATCGCCTTCTGGTTGGCGTCGGTGTCCTGGTCGTTCATCTCCTTGCGGATCCGCACCCGCCATTCGGTCACCTTGAAGGTGAACCAGATGTAGAGGGCGATGGTGACGGCGACCACGGCGAGATACCAGATATCGAAGACCACCGCGAGAATGACCCCGATCATCAGCAACTCGAGGATGAGCGGGCCGATCGAGAACAGAAGGAACCGGAGGAGAAACTCGACCCCCTTCACCCCGCGCTCGATGATGCGGCTGAGCCCGCCGGTCTTGCGGGTGATGTGATAGCGCAGCGAGAGGCGGTGGATATGGGTGAAGGTCTCAAGCGCGAGCTGGCGGAGGGCGCGCTGGCCGACGGCGGCGAAGAGCGCGTCGCGCAACTGCTGGAAGCCCACGGTCATCAGCCGCGCCATCCCGTAGGCGATGGTGACGCCGATCGCCCCGAGAGCGAGCATCATCGCGTTCGAGACAGCGTCGCCGGAAAGGGTGTCGACGGCGGCCTTGTAGAAGAACGGCGTCGCCACCGCGATGAGCTTCGACACGACGAGCGCCGCAAGCGCCAGCACCACCTGAACCTTGAGGCGGGTCTTCCCCTCGGGCCAGAGATAGGGGGCGACCTTCCGGATCGTCCGCACCCCGCTCGCGCGGGCCTTCTTTTCGAAATCGGTGTCGCTCATGGGTTCCTGACGGCCCTCTTCCGGGCAGGCCGGTTATCTAGGGCGAACCCGCGGCGTTTGCCACCCTTTACTCGGGCAGGTTGAAGATCTGTCCCGGATAGATGAGGTCGGGGTCGCGGATCTGGCCCCGGTTGGCCTCGAACACTTTCACGTAGAGAAACCCCTCACCGTATCGCCGCGTGGCGATGCCCCAGAGGTGGTCGCCGGGCTGGACGGTGACGAGGTCTTGGGCCACGCCGGAGCCGAGCTCGTCGGCGAAGGTCCGCACGTCCTCGGTCGATTCGCGCAGGAACGGCGTCTCGGCGCGGGCGGTGACATTGCCCTCGGCGTCGACCGCATCCACCCGGAGCGTGTAGACCCCGGTATCGACCTCGGGAAGCTCGGTACGCCAGTCGCCCGCCCCGGAGATCTCGGTGGTGAGGATCGGCCGGTTGTCGAGATAGACCCGGACGAAACCGCCCGTTCCGGCCCGCCCCGAGAGGGTGACCTCGCCCTCGGTGTCGTAGGTGATGGCGTCGATCGCCACCCGGTCCATCACCTCGGGCGTTTCGGACTGCACGACGCGCACCGTTCCACCTTCGGAGAGAAGAAGCGTCGGGGCGCGGGTGCCGGCCGGCGGCTCTGGCGGGGTGCCCGCGCCGGGTACGATATCGGGCGAACCCGCGACGACGGGCGCGTCGGCGTCGATCCCGGGCGCGGGCAGGTCCATCCCGTCGACAAGCGCGAGGTCCGTGGATGCGGACGCGGCCTCTCCTTCAGGTCCGGCCGGCGCCGCGCCCGGGTCACCCCCGT
Source organism: uncultured Rhodobacterales bacterium (assembly GCA_964588375.1). Lineage (GTDB taxonomy): Bacteria > Pseudomonadota > Alphaproteobacteria > Rhodobacterales > Rhodobacteraceae > JASJAR01. The sequence continues at coordinate 5,441 of CAZPPH010000129.1, forward strand.
CCTCCGCCTGACGGCTTGCCTCAGCCGTCTCCGGGCCGGGGGCGGCGGGCCCTTCGGCGTCGGCCACGGCCACGGGTGCGGGTGCGGGCATCGGAGCGACGATGATCTCCTGTTCGGAGCCGACCGACCGGCCGTCCGCCTCCGCCTGGAGCGAGACGACCCGGGCGACATCGGACGCGCCCATCGCGAACATGGACACGAAGTTGCCCGCGCCATCGGCGGTGGCCTCGCCCACCTCGGCACCGTCGACGAGAACGCGCACCCGCGCTCCGGGCACGGCGGTTCCCGCGATGAGCGTCTCTCCGTCGGGGGCCACGCGAACGACGTCGAAGCCCGGCGCGGGCGATTCCGGCGCTGCCGGCGTCTCGGGTGCGGGCTCGGAGAGCGCCGCGCGCTCGTCCGCGCCAGCCTCCCCGGCCGCCGCATCCTCCGAAGCGCCATTCGCGGCGGTTTCGGCCGGTGCCGCGGGCGCCCCGTCGTCTCCAGGTATGGCGGGCACGGCACCGGCTGTATCGCCGGGCGCCTCTCCGGGTCCCGCGGCCGGCGCCCCGGAGCCGCTCTGCGTCGCTGCGTTCGCGGGCCGGTCCTCGTCCTGCGGAGCGTCCGTTGCGACGGACCTCTCGGCCGGGGCACCCGGAACCGGAGGATCCGAGGGCGGCACCGCCGCGGCATTCGTCATGTCATCAGAAGCCGCGTCCGGCTGGGGCGCGGTCGCAGTCGCGGTCGCGGGGGGGACCTCATCGGGCGCGGCGGGAGCCTCTGTCCGGGCTTCCGGAACGGCCCCGGTGTCGCTCTCGGCGCTGGTCGTGCTCTCCGGCGCCGGCTGGGGCGCCCGCGCGTCCTCCGGGGGGGACCCGGATGGAGGGCGCGGGCCCTCGAGAAAGGGCTGCGTGACCCAGAGCCCGAGCCCGAGGAGAACGGCGGCGACCGCCGCCCAGACGTAGGGTCTTGCCGACGCGCTTGAGCTCGTCTCAGCCATCCGCTCTATCCCCTTGACAACGCTATCCCCTGAGCGCTTGAGAGACCTTATCAACACCGCTAAGAGGGGTCAAAACCTTCCCGCAGGTGTCGCCATGTTCCAACCCTCCCTCTCGGTATGCGTCTTCTGCGGTTCCCGCCCGGGCGACGACCCCGCCTACACCGCCGCCGCCCGCGACCTCGGCACCGCGATCGCCACCGAGGGCTGGGAGCTCGTCTACGGCGCGGGCGATGTCGGCCTCATGGGCGCGGTGGCCGACGCCGCCACGGCGGCGGGAGCGAAGACCCTCGGCGTCATCCCGGTGCATCTTCTGTCCCGCGAGAAGGGGCGCGCCGACCTCTCCCGCTACGTCGTCACCGAGAACATGCACGAACGCAAGAAGGTGATGTACATGAATTCCCATGCCATCGCCGTTCTGCCCGGCGGCGCGGGGTCGCTCGACGAGTTCTTCGAGGTGCTGACCTGGGCGCAGCTCGGCCTGCATGAAAAACCGATCTACCTCGTCGACGTGAACGGGTACTGGCAGCCGCTTCTCGACCTCGTCGGCCATGTCATCGACCGGGGCTTCGCCGATGCGAGCCTCAGGGGCTACATCACCGTGGTCGCCGGGCCGGAAGCGCTCGTCGCCGACCTGCGCGCCCGCCGCTCGGCGCGCACCGCCTCGGCCGAGTAGAGCGCGAGCGCCAGCCAGATCAGCGGGAAGGCCGCCATGTGCCACACCGTGAAGGGTTCCGACAACACGGCGACGGCGACAATGGCCTGGAGCGTGGGGTTGAAATACATGAGAAACGCTTGCGTCCCCATCGTGATGCGCTTGGCGGCATAGGCGAAGATCATCAGGGGGATCGCGGTGAGCGGCCCCGAACCCAGAAGCAGCGCCCAGGTCGCCGCGTCATGGTCCGCCCCGCCCCGCCAGATCAGCCAGGCCAGTGCCGCGGGGGCCACCCAGGCCACCTCGGCGCTCACGCTCACCATCGGACCCGCCGCGACAAATCGCTTCATCAGGCCGTAGATGCTCATCGACATGGCGAGCCCGAGCGCGATGAAGGGCATCGCGCCGAGGCCCCAGCCGAGAAGGCCCACGGCGGCGGCGGCCAGCGCCACGGCGACCCACTGGCCCCGGCTCAGCCGTTCGCCGAGAACGATCCGGCCGAGGGCGACGGAGACGAGCGGGAAGATGTAGTAGCCGAGGCTCGATTCGGTCACCCGGTCGATGGCGGTGGCGAGAATGAAGAGATACCAGTTGCCCGATATCGCGAGGCTCGCCGCCGCGATCGCGAGCCGCTCGCCCGGCCGGGTCAGCGCGGCCCCCAGAGCACCCAGCCGTCCCTGCAGGCCGAGGATGCCCAGAAACAGCACCAGCGACCAGACCGCCCGGTGGCAAAGCACCTCGAGAGGCGGGACATGGGCGAGCGCCCGGTAATAGAGCGGCGACAGGCCCCAGATCGCGCAGACCGCGACCATCGCCAAGACCCCGGCTTTCGTCGCGCTCGCCAAACGATCCCCCTGAACGAGAAAGCAGGGCCTCCACGGGCCCTGCTTCACCTTGGTCCAAATACCTGCCGCCTGCCAGAGGCCGCGCGCGCCGCCGTCACATGCGGCTGGCGACGTTCTCCCAGTTCACGAGATTGTCGAGGAAGTTCTTGAGGTAGGCCGGGCGCTTGTTGCGGAAGTCGATGTAGTAGGAATGCTCCCACACGTCGCAGCCGAGAAGCGCTGTCTGGCCGAAGCACAGGGGGTTCACGCCGTTCTCGGTCTTCGTCACCTTGAGCGCGCCGCCCTCGTCCTTGACGAGCCAGGCCCAGCCCGAGCCGAACTGGCCGGCGCCCGCGGCGGAAAACTCTTCCTTGAACTTGTCGACCGATCCGAAGGCGTCGGTGATCGCCTTCTCGAGCTCGCCGGGCATGCCCGCGTCGCCGGGTCCCATCATCTCCCAGAACTGCATGTGGTTCCAGTGTTGCGAGGCGTTGTTGAAAA
>CAZPPH010000130.1:0-6084 GCA_964588375.1 uncultured Rhodobacterales bacterium
GTTCAGGTCAACCTGAGCGGCAAGTCCGACATGGCCGACTACATGATCATCGCGTCGGGACGGTCGTCGCGCCAGGTGGCGTCTATCGCGGAGAAGATGGTCGACCGGCTCAAACAGGACCTGGGCGTTCTCGCGAAGGTCGAGGGCAAGGAGGCCGCCGACTGGGTGCTGATCGACGCGGGCGACGTGATCGTCCATGTCTTCCGGCCCGAAGTGCGCGAGTTCTATCAACTCGAGAAAATGTGGCTGAGCCCGGCGGAGACCGCCGCACGGGTCTGACATGCGCCTTCGGATCGTCGCGGTGGGCCGTCTGAAAGACGGCCCCGAAAGGCGGCTCATCAGCGAATACCTCGACCGGTTCGGAAAGACCGGCCGGTCGCTGGGTCTCGGACCCGCCGAAATCGTCGAGGTCGAGGACCGCAAGGGTGTCGGCTCCGCAGCCGAAGCCCGGCTTCTGCGGCGAGCCGTGCCGGAAGGCGCGGTTCTCCTCGCCCTGGACGAACGCGGGACGGAGATGTCATCGCCGGAGTTTGCCAAGCGCCTGGCGGGGTGGCGCGATGACGGGCGGCGCGATCTCGCGGTTCTGATCGGTGGCGCGGACGGGCTCGACCGGGCGCTGCGATCAGAGGCCGACCTCGCTCTGTCCTTCGGAAAGATGGTCTGGCCGCACATGCTCGCGCGCGTCATGGTGGCCGAACAACTCTACCGGGCGGCCACGATTCTGTCGGGCAGTCCCTATCACCGGACATGATCGACGGTTTCATCGCCGACTCTGCCGCGCTAGAGAACCGGCAACGACACAAGGACCGTCCGCCATGCCCGCACCGAAACCGGTCGTTCTCTGTATCCTCGATGGCTGGGGCCTGAACCCCGACACCAGCGCCAACGCGCCGGCCCTCGCCCGAACCCCGGTCTTCGACCGTATCATGAGCACCTGTCCCAACGCGACGCTGACAACTCACGGCCGCGACGTGGGCCTTCCCGCGGGCCAGATGGGAAATTCCGAGGTCGGCCACATGAACATCGGCGCTGGGCGTATCGTGGCGATGGATCTCGGTCGCATCGACCTCGCCATCGAGGACGGAAGCTTTGCCGAAGAGCCCGCCCTCAAGGACTTCACCGAGGCACTGAAGACTTCCGGCGGGACCGCGCATCTTCTGGGCGTCGTCTCGGATGGAGGCGTGCACGGGCATATCAGGCATGGGCTGGCCGCCGCCCGGGCGATCGCCTCGGCGGGCGTGCCCGTGAAATTCCATGCGATCACCGACGGTCGCGACGTGGCGCCGAAATCAGCCGACCGGTTCATCGCGGAGCTCGAGGCGGGGCTGCCGGAGGGAGCGGAGATCGCCACCGTCGTCGGCCGCTACTTCGCGATGGACCGCGACAACCGCTGGGAGCGGGTGGAGAAGGCCTACCGGGCGATCGTGTGCGGCGAGGGCGACAGCGCGCCGACCGCCGTCGACGCGGTAAGCTCGGCCTGGGAGACCGGCAAGACCGACGAGTTCATCCCGCCGACCGTCATCGGCGGTTTCCGCGGCGTCTCGGACGGTGACGGAGTGTTCTGCCTCAATTTTCGCGCCGACCGGGCCCGGGAGATTCTCCTGGCCATCGGCCATCCGAAATTCTCGGAATTCGACACCGGCCCGCGGCCGAAGCTCGCGAGCCTTCTGGGGATGGTCGATTACTCGGACGTCCACGATACGTTCATGACCACGGTGTTTCCCAAGCTGAAGATCGTGAACACCATCGGCGCATGGGTGGCGCAGAACGGGATGACGCAGTTTCGCCTGGCCGAGACCGAAAAATATCCGCACGTCACGTTCTTCTTGAATGGCGGAAAGGAAGCCCCTGAGGCCGGCGAGGACCGCTACATGGCGCCCTCGCCCAAGGTCGCGACTTATGACATGCAGCCCGAGATGTCCGCGGGTGAAGTGTCGGACAAGTTCGTCGATGCGATCGGGGCAGGCTACGACCTGATCGTCGTGAACTACGCGAACCCCGACATGGTGGGCCATACCGGCGACCTGCAGGCCGCGATAAGAGCCTGTGAGGCGGTGGACGCGGGGCTCGGCCGTGCGCTCGAAGCGCTTGAAGCCGCCGGCGGAGCGATGATCGTGACCGCCGACCACGGGAATTCCGAGACCATGGTCGACCCCGAAACCGGGGGGGCGCACACGGCGCACACGACCAACCCGGTACCGGTGGTTCTCGTGGGCGGGCCCGAAGGCGCGAGTCTCGCGAGCGGGCGGCTGGCGGATATCGCGCCGACCCTGCTCGACCTCATCGACCTCGCGCCGCCGCCCGAGATGACCGGTCAGAGCCTGATCCGGCGGCCATGATCCGGGCTACGCTTGCAGCACTACTCGTGGTAACGCCCGCTTTCGGCGAACCGGCGGCGGATGCCCGTGCAGCCTCGCAGCGGCTTCTCGAAGCCGCCGAAGAGCTCACGCGCGCAGAGGCGCGGCGGGACCGGGTCACGGCGTTGACCGGCGTCGTGCAGGCTTACGAGGCGGGTCTTGCCGCCCTGCGCACCGCGATTCTCGAGGCGCGCACCCGCGAAGCGTCGATCCGTGCGGAGCTCTCCGCCCGGGACGACCAGCTCTCCCGCATCCTCGCCGTACTCGCGTCACTCGAGGCCGCGCCTGAAACGTTTCTGCTCCTTCACCCCTCCGGCCCGCTCGACACCGCCCGCGCCGGCATGGTGGCCGGTGATGTCGCACCGGCACTGCAATCGGAGGTGAATGGACTGCGTGAGGTCCTCACCGAACTCGCCGAGCTCACCGACATCCGGGAGGGCGCGGCCGAGTCTCTCGGACGCGGCCTCGAGGGGATCGAGCGTGCGCGGATGGCGCTCACTCAGGCAATCTCAGACCGCACCGCGCTGCCCGGGCGGGTGGCGACGGACGACGAGACCATGCTCGCCCTCATAGACGCCGCCGAGACGCTCGACGCCTTTGCCGCGAACTTCGCGGCGACCGCCTCCGCCCTGCCGGCAGAGGGCTTTGGAGAGGCGCGAGGAACCCTGCCGCTGCCAGTGGCCGGCCGCGTCCTGCGCGAGGCCGGCGAGCCGGATGCCGCCGGAGTGATCCGCCCGGGCTGGCTCGTGGCGACCGCACCCCGGGCGCTCGTCACCGCGCCACGAGCCGCGACGGTGCGCTACGCCGGGCCTCTTCTCGACTACGGAAACGTGATTATCCTCGAGCCAGAGAATGGCTATCTTCTGATCTTCACCGGTCTAGGCACGCTCCTCGTCGAACGCGGCGCCCTCGTCGGAGCCGGCGCGGCGCTGGGGCTTATGCCCGGCGAAACGGGGGCGAGCGGAGATATTCTTGCCGAAATCCGGGATGGCGGTGGTCAACAGGCCAGCGAAACGCTCTATATTGAGGTGAGAGAAGCCGAAACCCCCGTGGATCCGGGCGAATGGTTCCGGACCGGGCGAGATGAATAGGACGCATGGCATGAAGAAATTCGCGATGGCCGCCATTGGCGGCATCCTGGCCGGAGCGGTCGTGACGACACAGGTCGCCGGTCCGCTCGTCGCACAGGAAGCCGACAGGAAGAGCTCGGTCTACGAGCAACTCGACCTTTTCGGCGACATCTTCGAGCGCATCCGCGCGCAATATGTCGAGGACGTCGACGAGGCCGAACTGATCGAGGCGGCGATCAACGGAATGCTGACCTCGCTCGATCCGCATTCGGGGTTCCTGACCGCCAATGACGCCGCCGACATGCGGGTGCAGACCCGAGGCGAGTTCGGAGGCCTCGGTATCGAGGTCACACAGGAAGAGGGCTTCGTGAAGGTGGTGTCTCCGATGGACGGCACCCCGGCCGACGACGCGGGTATAGAGGCGGGCGACTTCATTACCCATGTCGACGGCGAATCGGTTCTCGGCCTCACCCTCGATGACGCGGTCGAGATGATGCGCGGTCCCGTGGGGTCCGAGATCATCATCACGGTCGTGCGCGAGGAGACCCCCGAACCCTTCGACGTCTCGATCATCCGCGACACGATCAAGCTCACCGCGGTACGCACGCGGACCGTGCAGGATTCCGTGATCCTGCGGATCACGACATTCAACGACCAGACCTTCCCGAACCTCAAAGCGGGTCTGGAGGAACAGGTCGAGGCACTCGGCGGGATGGAAAACGTCAACGGCTTCATAATCGATCTTCGGAACAATCCCGGCGGGCTGCTGCCCTCGGCGATCCGTGTTTCGGATGCCTTCCTCGATGCCGGCGAAATCGTATCGACCCGGGGGCGTGATCCCCAGGACGGCGACCGATTCAATGCCTCCGAAGGTGACCTTGCCGACGGCAAGCCGATTGTCGTCCTCATAAACGGCGGCTCAGCCTCGGCGTCGGAAATCGTCGCGGGCGCGCTGCAGGACCATCGCCGGGCCATCGTCGTGGGCACCAAGTCCTTCGGGAAGGGGTCTGTCCAGACCGTGCAGCCGCTACGGGGCGGCGGCGCGATGCGCCTGACGACAGCACGCTACTACACCCCGTCGGGCCGCTCGATCCAGGCGCTCGGTGTCTCGCCCGACATCGTCGTCGAGCAGCCGCGGCGGGCCGATGCCGCGACCGAGGACGAAGAGAGCGCGGCGGCACGCAACCGCTCCGAGGCCGATTTGCGCGGGCGGCTGTCGAACGATAGCCTCTCCGAGGACGAGATCCGCCAGATCGAGGCGGATCGCGAGAAAGCGGATGCGGCGGCCGAACTGCGGGAGGAGGATTATCAGCTGGCCTATGCCATCGATATCCTCAGGGGTCTCTCCGCCCTCGGGCCGGAATACGCGATCCAGGCGGCGCGTGGAAACTGAAGCCTCGGGCGGTGGGTCGATCGGGCCCGCCGCCCTCCCCTACCGCCCCTGCGTGGGCGTCGTCCTCGCCAATGCCGACGGCCGGGTCCTGATCGCCGAACGGCTCGACATGCCCGGCGCCTGGCAGATGCCGCAAGGGGGCATCGACCCCGATGAGAGCCCGCGCGAGGCTTGCTACCGCGAACTTGAAGAGGAGATCGGGGTTGGTCCGGCCCTTGCCGATGTGACCGCGGAATACCCCGACTGGCTGACTTACGACCTGCCCGACGACCTTGTCGGCAAGGTCTGGAAGGGACGTTGGCGGGGTCAGAAGCAGCGCTGGTTCCTGCTGCGGTTCCGCGGACGGGACGCTGATATCTTGCTCGAAACCAGTCACCCCGAGTTCTCCCGTTGGCGCTGGGTGCAGCCGGATGAGGCCGTCTCGGGGATCGTGCCTTTCAAACGCGACATCTACCGCGCGGTGCTTTCGTACTTTGGGCCATTTCTGGGCGGTCAGGCGCCCGAGACTCGGGCCGGTGCGGAAAGTGGCCCGGAGAGCCGGTAATCCGCCGCGTTCGGATGACCATATCCCCCATCGCGGCGACGCGACGAATGGCAGAGTAACGGGTAGCAGAATTCGATCCGGTCAACCTTGGAGCCATGTCAGACCGGGCGCCCGGATATCGCCAATCCGCCGCGACGAGGCGAAGACTTCCAGTCCTCTCCCAGCACCCGGCCCCTCATCCCCTCCGTCGTCGTACGTTTACGGTTCGCGCCTTCCGCCTTTCTCGTGTCTGCGCGCGCCGGTTCCGGGCCTCACCGATCAGCCAAGCAGCACATCGTCGCCGAGAAGCGGTTCCTCGGGGTCGAGCGTAGAGTCCGCGGTTCCCCCATCTTCGATCGGGGGCAGAATCGGGTCGTCCATGCCGTCGTCCGGCGCGCCCGCTCCGTCCACCGTCACCGTAACCGATGCGGTCTGATCGGTGTCGGTTGTGTACGTGAACACGACATCCGTGCTCTCGCCATCATAGAGGTTGGCGAAATCCTCGCCGGCGTCGAAATCCACGGTCCCGTCGGGATAGGCGGTCAGCATCCCGCCCTCGGTCCCCGGTATGGTGGTGCCGCCCTCGGTGACGGCGAAGGTCTCGCCGCCGGAATTGGTGACCGAGACGATCGTCAGCGCCGGGTCGTCATTTGCCAGGACATCGCCGTCGGTATCCCCGGCTGTCTCGTCTTTCTGCACGGCGAACCACTCGTCGAGCAGCGGGTCGGGCGAGGCCGGTTC
>CAZPPH010000130.1:6184-8378 GCA_964588375.1 uncultured Rhodobacterales bacterium
TCGGTCGTCCCGTCGCCGGGCTCGCCGCCGGTCGTCCCGTCATCGGCGGTCTCTCCATCGGAGCTGCCCCCGTCGGTCGGGCTCTCGGTGCCCGTCTCCCCGGCAGTCTGGTCGCCGGGCAACTCGGGGTCGATACCGCCTACGTCCTCGTCGCCGGGCCCCTCGTCTCCGCCGGTCCCGTCATCGACGGGGTCGGGCTCCGTCGGGGTCGTCGTGCCGAGCTTGAGCGAGCCTTCCTGGGAGCCGTCCGCGCCGACCGAGGTCAGGCGCAGGGCGAAGTTCTGGCCGAGGAACTCGTCGAGGGTGATGCTTTCCTCGCCTTCGCGGGACACGGTGAAGTCGTAGGGCCCGTCGTTGTAGCTGCCGGCGAGGCCGGTTTCGTCCACCACGACCCCGGCGTCGAATTCGCCGTACGTTTTCACCACGTCGCCCTTGACGTTGATACCGCCGCCGAGGTTCGAGACGTCGTCCTCGGCCGAGCTGATCGAGATCGCGTCGGTGGTCAGACTGTCGTCGAGGACGTCGTCACCGCCAAGATCGAAGAACACGCCGTTGACCTCCGCGAGGACCCCGGTGCTCTCGTCGACGTCGATGCTGAATTCGAGGGAGGTGACGCCGTCGACCGTAACCTCGGTGACCGTGACGTTGACGAGAAGCCCGCTGGGATCCGTCATCGTGAATGATGCGCTGGCCATGTGTTTTCCTTTTCCGCCCGCGCCCCCGCAGACCGTCAGCGTTGGGGCGGATTCGGGCGGAAAAGCGGCGCACTCGTGGCAGGGTTAACGCTTTGTGGCGCTTTCCACCCAAGGGTTGAAAGTGGTTCGGAAACGGTCCCGAGACGGACCCGAAGACTGTTTCGCAGCCCGGCCGCCAATCGTGAACAAAGAATCTTTCGCGCCCGCTAGCGAGAAGAACAAAACATGAATACTGTCCCGAGTCGCATGTTCGCCGAACTCGACATAACCTCGAACTTCACGTTCCTCACCGGGGCCTCCCACCCCGAGGAATACATCGACCGGGCTGCCCTTCTGGGTCTGCCGGCGATCGCCATCGCCGACGAAAACTCGGTGGCCGGGATCGTGCGGGCCCACACCCGTGCGCGGGAGATCGCCAGGCTGGTCGATGAACGCGCGGCTCTTGAAGCGCGCGACGGCCGGATCGGCCCCCTCGCTCCACCGGAGATCGAAAGCTTCACGCCCCCGCGCGAGGTCTGCGAGCAATATCCCGGGCTGAACGCGCGCCGGAAGCATGGCACGCTCGGCGAGGCCGAGACGTGCGGCGCGCCACGCCGGGCGGCCTCGGCGGCGATCCGAAACGTCCCGCGGCTTCTGCCGGCCGCGCGCATCGTTCTGTCCACGGGGTTCACCGCGACACTTCTGCCGCGTGACCGTGCCGCCTGGGCGCGGCTCTGCCGGCTTATCTCGCGTGGCCGGCTGAGGGTGGAGAAGGGAACGTGCCTTCTCCACCCCGACGATCTCGTCGAGTTCGGCGAGGGGCACGAGATGCTCCTTCACCCCGGACGCGGGGCGGGGTGGGAGGACGTGGCGCACCGGCTCGTCGCCCGCTTCGGAGCGGCCTGCCATCTCTTGCTCGCCCCCCGCTATGACGGCCGCGACCTCGAGCGCTTCACCCGGCTCACAGCCCTCGCCGACCGTCTCGGCATCGACACCGTGGCCTCCGCGTCGCCGCGCATGCACCGGGGCGGCCGCCGCATGCTCGCCGATGTGCTCACCGCGATCCGCACCGGGGTGCGGGTCGACGATCTCGGTCGCGCGGCACTGGCCAATGCCGAGGAGCGGCTGCGCCCGGAGGCGGAGATGCGACGGCTCTTCCGGGGTTTCGAGGACGCCGTCGACCGGGCCGGCGCGCTCGCAGGCCGCCTCGATTTCTCGCTCGACGAGTTGCGCTACGAATACCCCTCCGAGGTCGCTGATGGCGAAACGGCTGAGACGCGGCTGAGGCGGCTCGCCCACGAGGGACTGCGCTGGCGCTATCCGGCGGGCGCGCCGGAGCGGGTGAAGGGAATGCTCGAGCACGAACTCCGCCTCATCGCGAAACTGAAATACGAGCCCTATTTCCTCACCGTCCGCGACGTCGTCGCCTTCGCGCGGTCCCGAAACATCCTCTGCCAGGGCCGGGGGTCTGCCGCGAACTCGGTGGTCTGCTACTGCCTCGGCGTCACCAGCGTTTCGCC
>CAZPPH010000131.1:0-8353 GCA_964588375.1 uncultured Rhodobacterales bacterium
CGACGACCACAAAATCTGGGAGGCTCTCACCAGCGGTCAAGGCGTCTTCAGCGAGACTGAGTTGGCTAGCATGGAGGACGATCCCATGAACGAAGAGATACTTCATCAGGCCGCATGAACGGATGAGCTGCTGTCACTTTGACCCGGATAATCAGCATCAGGTCACCGAAGCTACACCGCTTGGGCGCGGCGGCCTTTATTGCCCCGCGCCTCGGCATCGTCGTGGCGAACACTGGAATACTGCCCGCACTCCAGCTGCTCTGCCCCCTGAGAACTGGACCGTTTGAATCTGGAGTTTTCGGCTAAGCTTTCCTGGCTGGGAGAGGAGCGGAAATCGCATGAAGGCATCGAAGTTCACGGAGGCGCAAAAAGCGTTCATCCTGAAGCAGGGCGAGGAAGGCACGCCGGTTGCGGAGATCTGCCGCAAGGCGGGGATCAGCCAGGCGACCTACTTCAACTGGAAGAAGCGGTATGGCGGCTTGCTGCCGGACGAGATGCGCCGACTGAAGGCGCTCGAGGACGAGAACGGCCGGTTGAAGAAGATCGTGGCCGACCTCACGCTGGACCGCGAGATGTTGCAGGACGTCATCCGCCGAAAGCTCTGAAGCCTGGCCGGATGCGCGAACTGGTTCGCGGGATGTGCATCGATTGGGGCGTGTCGATCCGCGGGGCTTGTGGGGCCCTTCGGTTCGACACCTCCACGTTCCACTACAAGTCCCGGCGCACCGACCAGGCGGCCGTCGAGAGACGGATCAAAGAGATTGCAGAGACACGCGTGCGCTACGGCTACCGCCGCGTGCATGTCCTGCTGCGACGCGAGGGATGGAGGATCAACATGAAGAAGACCCGCAGGATTTACAACGAGTTGGGCCTGCAACTCCGGAGCAAGCACCCCAAGCGACGGGTGAAGGCGAAACTGCGTGTCGACCGCCAGGAGGCTCTTGGCCCGAACGAGGTCTGGGCCATGGACTTTGTCCACGACCAGCTCGCCATGGGCAAGAAGCTCCGCATCCTGACGGTGGTCGACACGCATTCCCGGCTCTGCCCGGCGGCCGATCCCCGCTTCGCCTATCGAGGCGAGGACGTCGTGCAGACCTTGGAGCGGGTCTGCGCCAAGATCGGCTATCCGAAGATGATCCGGGTCGACAACGGCAGCGAATTCATCTCCCGGGACCTCGATCTTTGGGCCTATGCCAACGACGTCACGCTGGACTTCTCCCGCCCCGGCAAGCCGACCGACAACGGCTTCATCGAGGCGTTCAATTCGAAGCTCCGGGCGGAATGCCTGAACGCGCACTGGTTCATGAGCCTTGCCGATGCTCGCGAAAAGCTGGAGGATTGGCGTAGAGACTACAACGAGGTCAGACCCCACAGCGCGATCGGATACAACGTACCGATCGCCCTGCATTATCCCGATGGCGTCACCAGCCCGTCATCGTGAAGGAGCCGGGAAAATCCACCTTCCGGCGGTCCAAGGTTGGGGAGCAGCGCACGTAGCGGACACCTCCAGCTTCAAACGGTCCAGTTCGCGGGGATCAGATCATCGAGCATGGCGTCGGTTCACGGCATCTCATGATGCTTGATCCCACTCAAGAGTTGGAGCCTCCGGCAGACCGGGCGCTGTTCACACCGTTCTCAGCGACGGCCTCGCGTCCATTCAGATCCATCGCGATCACGAAAACGCGCCAGAATCTGAACAGAAGTGTAAACCAGATATCCAATTGGATCCTCCAAAAATAGTTGCAGATGATCGACGACCTGCAGAGCCGGTTTACCCTCGTTTGTCTCCAGCTGGGGATACAGCGCACGTAATTGGCGCACGCCAGCGTCCTGTCTGCGGCGTACACGTACCAAGTTGTGAAAGCCTTCAACAAGCGGCCAAGAATAGCCCGCTTCCACCTCTATCCTTTCCTCAGGCTGGAAGAGCCAGCGAACGTAGGTATCATCGGCTATAATTTTCGGAAACAATCCCCAGCGCGCTCGGCCAGCAGGGTTAACCGCAAACCAACCAGCGCCAGGGGCGGATCCGCGCTGCATAAAGGGTAGTTGAGCATAGAAATCGCCATAGCGGCGCGAAATCCAACTATGTGCTGGAGAAATGTTTAGGTGCCCGGTGACATAGGTGGGCTCCAGCCGCCCAAGCGCCGAAAGCGTTTGAACAATTATCTGATTTTCCAATACGACATCGGCGTCAAGATAGGCTCGGGTTGAGCCGGACGCCACCGCGTCACCGCAATTTAATGCGTTAACTTTTCCGCCTCCAGGGAGGTCAAGTACCTCTAATCGCCATCCACGACTGGAAAAAGCTTCCGCTAAAGCGCGCACTTGAGGTACAGTAGTATCCGAGCAATTATTGGCTACGACAATTAGCTCCAGCTCTGCGGGCGCAACGTTCCTTTGAGAAAGGACACTTTCTAGGCATCGGACAATATGGTCTTCTTCGTTGCAGGCGGGAACAATAATGCTTAGCATAAGACGATAGTTTTCCAATCTGGGTGTCGCATATTCACCTTGACCTGCGCACCTTTGCGGCATCCATAGGTTAGCCTTGTTCAGGGTGATGTGCGAGCCGACGCGTCCCACATCACGTATTCGGCAAGGGTGGACTTCGTTGTAGTCCCTGCGCCACTGCTCCATCTTTGATCGGACATCGTCAAGGCTCATGAACCAGCGGGCGTTCGGACACTCTGCCCATTGAAGCTCTCTATGAAGGCCTCTAAGAATCGTGGGCCTGTTGACCTGCTCCCCTGAAACGTCCGCACTTCGAGGTTAGGCTGTTCTCCAGCGAAGGAGACGTACTCGAAGCGCAAGAGGTTCACGGAGCAGCTGTCCTCGATGCCTTCTCCCGGCGGATCGTCGGCTGGGCGATGGCACAAACCTCAAGACCCAACTTGTCCTCGATGCAATGAACATGGCTGTCGGTCAGCGCAAGCCCCCGGACGTCATCCGTAACAGCGATCAGGGGTCGCAATACACGTCTGTGCGGTTCGATCTGAGGTGCAAGGAGGTCGGCGTCCGCTCATCCATCGGATCGGTCGGCGATGCGTACGACAACGCCATGTGCGAGAGCTTCTTCGCTACGCTCGAATGCGAGCTTTTCTACAGGCGAAAGTTCTGAACCAAGCCGAGGCCCGCATGGCAATCTTCGAGTTCATCGAGGTTTGGTACAATCCCGGCCGCCGTCACTCGACTCTGGGATATCTCTCGCCAATCGACTACGAAAGGAGCGCCCTCGAGACCCTGGAGTTCTCTAGCCCATAACCGTTCACGAAACTGAGGTGCTCCCCGGAAATCGGACACTGACGGAAGCTACGATCTGAGGTCATCTTGGTCTTCGAGAAGGAGACGGACGAGAACGCGAAGCTGAAGAAGCTGCTAGCGGAGTCAGTGATTGATGTCTCGACGCTGCGCGAGATGCTCGGGAAAAACTTCTGAGGCCCCGTGCAAGGAGATCCGCCGTGACCTGGGCCATGCCCGAGACGGGCTATTCGCAACGCCGCGTCTGCCGCCTGGTGGGTGTCGACCCGCAGCCCAGCTTCGAAAGCCGACGCCGCGGGTTGTAGAAGCGTTCGATGCAATCGAAGGCATCGGCGCGTGCTTCATCTCTGGTGCGATAGACCTTGCAGGCGGTCCGTTCGGTCTTCAGCGATGAGAAGAAGTGCTCCATCGCCGAGTTGCCCCAAAGGCCTCGTCGGCGGCCTACGTGCCCGTGAGCTTCGATCGGGCGATGCCTACCAGTTCGACTGGATCCACGAGATCTTCTTGATCGACTGGCGTGACGACGATCCTGAAGGTCGCACATATCCGTCTGTGCTAAAGGCAGATGCCATTTCTCCGGGCCAATCCGCTCGGTACACAGGGGATGGTCTTCAACGCCCACGACAAGGCATTCGCCTTCTTCGGCGGGGGGACTACGACAACATGAAGACGGTGGACACGATCTTCGTTGGCCGCGACCGCGCCTATACGAGCGCACGCCGATCATCGTCACCTCGAACCTCGCGCTCGGCGAGTGGCCGAGCGTCTTCGGCAACGCTAAGATGAGAACGGCGCTGCTCGATCAGCTCACCCACTATAGCGACATCGTCGAGACCAGGCCCAGCCGCCGCCTCGGCCCGCTTAATCGTCAACTATCAGGGCCCTTTGGGGACGCCGATAGGAGCCCCTATTCCGTACCCATTGACCGCAGTGATCATTGCGGCCACCGGATTGCTTCCGGTCGGACCAGCCTCTAGTCGATTCCCTCGACCAGGATCTTGATACAGGCGGCCCACTTTTCGCGGAAAACGAAGGCGGCTCCACACAACGGGTCGAGACGCCATGTTTGCTCATAGAACAAGAAAACCCTTTTACCGCAAGTACATGCACACATCTGAACGGCTGTCCCACGTGGTGTTCGGAAATCGGTGGAATAACGCGCTCTGCGCCCCCCGCGGAGCCGGGATTGTCGCCAGAAGGACCCTAAGCGGTTTCCAATCTACTGACAATCGCGCCCGCCCAGGCCCCAGGCCCCAGGTCTCGCCCACGTTGAAACCAGGCCCCGCGATCTCCAGGCCCACCGGCCACCAGTCTCGCCCCAAGTGAATCGCCCTCGGCCCAGGTCTCCCGGCCCACCTGCCACCAGGTCCGCCCGCGATCTCGGCCCCAGGTGGAGGCCCGCAGGAAGCTTCCCATTCCCCTCTTCCGTTCGATCTTCTAGAGTGCCGGCGTTGGAGACATTGCGTAGTTTGAGAGGGTCGATTTTGGTGTTCTTTCCAGTTTGGGGTGAACAAACCTGTAAGTTAAAAGATGCCTTTCTATTTATGCGGGGACCGCGATGAGTATGCCGTCCCGCGTCGCAGTGGTGGGCACCGGGTATGTTGCGGACCTATACATGCGCTCGATTGAGCTGCACCCGGAGGTGCAGATTGTTGGTGCTTACGATCTTCGCACCGATCGACTACACCAGTTCTGCGACTTCTGGAACGTTCTTGCGATGGACAGTCTGGAAGCTCTCATCGCCGCGCTACCCACCGACGGTTTGGTGTTAAACCTCACTTCTCCAGCTTCCCATTATAAGGTTTCCCGCACTTGTTTGGAGGCTGGACGTCACGTTTATTCGGAAAAGCCGCTTGCCCTCAATTTCGAGGACGCGTGCAAGCTAGTGTCGCTAGCTGAAGAAAGAGGCCTTCAGTTTGGAGGGGCACCCTGCAGCCACCTCTCACGGGCCGCGCAGACACTCGGTGCAGCGGTGCACAGTGGCATCGCGGGTCCCATCCGGCTGGTTTACGCAGAGCTTGACGATGGTTACATTCCACAAGCACCGTACGTAAAATGGCTCAGCGAGAGCGGTGCGCCTTGGCCCTACGAGAACGAGATGCGTACCGGCTGCACGCTGGAACACGCAGGCTACGTGCTGACGTGGATGATTGCCATTTTCGGTTCGATCCGCACAATTACCGCCTTCTCTACCGCGGCAATAGACAAGGGATTAGATGGGGGTTGTGACACTCCCGATATCTCCATTGGTATCCTACAGTTCGACAGCGGCCCGGTAGTGCGCGTTACTTGCACGATTGTTGCCCCGCACGATCACCGTATCCTTATGGTGGGTGACAAGGGTGTGCTGGAGGTTGATGACAGCTGGAAGAACGCCGCC
This sequence comes from uncultured Rhodobacterales bacterium, assembly GCA_964588375.1. GTDB lineage: Bacteria > Pseudomonadota > Alphaproteobacteria > Rhodobacterales > Rhodobacteraceae > JASJAR01. The sequence continues at coordinate 5,639 of CAZPPH010000131.1, forward strand.
CCTGTAGTTTTCCGCAAGAGATTCAAGTTACTGCGGCGGCTGATGGAGTCGCCCGTGCCGCGAAAGCTGCAGCTCGCCGCCGATCCGAGCACACGAAAGGCCCGGCGTCGTGGTGCGGCATCCATGGATTTTTTCCTCGGGCCGATCGAACATTTGGCAGCCATTCAAGGTGCGAAAGTCAACCGTGTAGGTCCCGCACTGACCCTGCACATGACAGAGGCCACATTGTTCCTACAAAGCGCCGGTCAGGAGAGCACGACCTACCGAATGAAGTCGCGCTGCGACCCGCTGCCGTCGATGGACTGGGCGCAGACACTGCGCTCAGATGGAGGCAAGGGATGAGACTAGGCGTCATTGGAACAGGTTACATGGCGCGGCAAATGTGCGCGGCTGCGTCTGCCATGTCTGGGATGAGCGTGGCAGCTGTCCTGTCACGCGATTTTACCCGTGCCCAGGCTTTCTGTGCCCAAACTGCGAAAGGCGCTATTGCGTTTGATGACAGGACAGCCTTCCTTTCTGCTGTGGACGCGGTCTATATTGCCACGCCTTCCAACACTCATCTGACCGAGATTGTGCCAGCGCTAAATGCAGGCCGGCCTGTCCTTTGCGAAAAACCGTTGACCTCTAGTCCTCAGGATACCGAACGCGCAATCGCCTATGCGCGAGAGGCTAGAGTACTGCTGATGGAGGCGGTTTGGACGCTGACCTTGCCCGCCTTTCAAGCACTAGCGGCGCAAGTGTCTGGAATGAAGACTAGGACGCGTCGCCTAACCTTTGATTTCTCCTACCCGCTACACGTTAATCAGGGGACGCACTACCTTGATCCAATCACAGGCGGCGTGTTGTTGGACCGGGGTGTCTACGCCTATGCTGCCGCTATCGTTTTGCTGGGATCGGTTAGTCGGCAGCATGCTTTTGTGACATTTGATGATACCGGACTGGATCGTGCCGCGGAGATCCGAACCGAGCACGAAAGCGGTGCATGTGGCTTGCTAACGCTGTCCTTCGATGTGCTAGGCAGCAATCGCCTAGAGATCGCAACGGCACTGGGGTTAGCACAACTCGGGCCCCCCTCGCTCGCAGCAGAGGCGCTAGACTGGTCCGTTGCGTCTAGTCGATCCGGGACGGAGGATGCGGGCCGGGACAGTTTGAAGACATGGTTGAAATCGGCCCCCCTCCTGCGCAAGCTAAAATGGAAGCGTGACCAGGCGCGCGGACAGTTTTTCTCATTCGGCGCGTCTATCTATTTGCCGCTCTTAAAGGAATTTTCGCAAGCCGCTGCTATGGGGACAGAAAGCGCTACTGTGCCGTTGTCTCTGTCCTATGATATCGCGACGCTGGTTGAAGCGGCGCGGAAGGCCCCTCCATGAAGATCGCGTATCTGATGAACGCATATCCAATGACCTCAACCACCTTCATCCGACGGGAGATTGAGGCCCATGAGCGTGCAGGGATCATCCCTGATCGTTTCGCGATTCGTCCATGGGACACCCCGCTTGTGGATCCACTTGACATCGCGGAGGCGGGACGCGTCACCTACCTTCTTGACGGAGACGGGATGCGGCTACTGGCTTCATTCTTTGCGGAAGCCGCGAGCAATCCACGTGGTATGGTGCGTGTGCTCGGGGCGACTGCACATCTAATGAGAAAGGCAAAAGTCACTAAGTGGAAGGCGTTAGCCTACCTCGTAGAGGCTGTGTCATTAAAGAGACAAGCAGCGGTGCGGGAAATCGACCACGTGCACACACATTTTTCTAGCAATTCCGCGGCGGTGGCTATGCTTTCACGCCTACTGGGCGGGCCAACGTATTCGGTTACAATTCATGGCCCGGACGAGCTGTTTCAGATGAAGGAGAACGCGCTTGCACTAAAGGTGCGACACGCGGCCTTTATCGCGGCGATCACTGAATACTGCCGCAAGTTGGTAGATGATCACACAGACGGCATATTCAAAGACAAGATCCATATCGTACGTTGCGGACTAGACTTGGCGGATTTCTGGTCCCCTACCGATGTGCCTGACACCGGTGCGTTGGTTTGTGTAGGCCGGCTTTGTGAAATGAAGTCCCAACACATCCTAGTCGAAGGTTTTGCACGCATAGCACACCAGCACCCGAAGGCAAAGTTGACCCTAATCGGGGACGGCCCGATGCGGCACCGGATCGAGCAAGCTGTCGCCGAAAACGGGCTCGAAGCGCAGGTGGAGCTTGCCGGATGGAGGACCAATGAGCAGGTATGCGCGATGCTGAAGGATGCGCGCGCCCTAGTCTTGCCAAGCTTAGCAGAGGGTCTGCCTATCGTAATTATGGAAAGTTTCGCACTAGGTCGACCCGTCCTTTCTACTAGAATAACGGGTATTCCCGAGCTGGTCGACGATAGCTGCGGATGGCTGGTGGAACCGGGTGATATTGAGTCGCTTGCGACAAAGTTGGATGTGGTGCTTTCAGCCTCACCGGATCTTCTGACAAATATGGCGCGCATGGGGCGTCGGCGGGTGGAGAAAATGCACGACCAAGACGCCAATGCAGGCTTACTGCGGGATCTCATCTCACAAGCTTTAGCGTAGCAGGATTTTGATCTACCAAGAAAAGGCACCTTAGGTGGATTCTGTGATTTGTGGAGAAAAGTGGTGATTGGCCTGCCGCCGGTTGTCCCCCGTCAGCGCCTGTGGGACATCTGAGTTGATTTTGTAACGGAGGGTTTCTGGCTCATCGT
>CAZPPH010000132.1:0-8352 GCA_964588375.1 uncultured Rhodobacterales bacterium
GCACCGTCTGGCTCCGGTCCGGTCAGGCGGAGCGCGGGAGCGGCCTGTCGAGGTAATCGCGGAGAGCCGCCGGCCGGTCCGTCATGATGATGCGGAGCCCTGCGTCGAGGAGCCGACCCCAGACCGCACCGGGATCCGCCGCAGCCCGGCTGTCGCTGAGGCCCGCGCAATGCACCGGATCGAGCGTGCAGGTCGCCAGAAGAAGCTGGTCGCCACCGATCCGCGCGGCCTGCCGCACCAGATCGAGGTCATCGATTCCCCATGTTTGAGCGTGACAGGGGCCGGTGTAGGCGCTGTCTGTGACGGCTCTTCCAAGCTTTTGCGACAGCCGCGCGAACGATTCGTGACAGTTTCCAAACAGCGCCTTCGCGGCACATCGGCCCCGCCGACGTTCCCGCGACGCCGGAGAGGGCTGTCAGCCCGCCCGTCCGGACCCGGCGCGAGCGGCTGCGCGCCCGTTCAGGCGCGCATCGCAGTGCCCTTCGGGTCGTGCGGAGAGGGCGGGATGACCGTCGCCGCGCGCTCGACTCCGACGACATGCACGGAGAGATCGTTGCCCTCCACAGCATGCGCGGTGTCGACGAGCGCCATGGCGAGCGAGTGGCCGACCGTATGGCCATAGCCACCGGAGGTGATGAAACCCACGCGCTCTCCGCCCTTCCAGACCGGCTCGTAGCCCGACGCGTCCGCCCCGTTCGCGTCGACCGAGAGCGTCACCAGCTTCTGCGCCGGCCCGTTGCCGTCGCGTTCCGCCAGGGCGGCCTCGCGGCCCGTGAAATCCGCCTTGTCCCAGGCGATCCAGCGGTCCATCCCGGTCATCCCGGGCGTGCGGTCCTGGGTGAATTCCTTCGACCAGATGCCGAAGCTCTTCTCCAGCCGGAGCGAGCCGAGGGCGTTGTAGCCAATCTCCTTCAGGCCGAGATCGGCGCCCGCCGCGAGAAGCATCCGGCGCAGCGCGATGTGCTCCGACGCCCGTACGTTGATCTCGTAGCCGAGCTCGCCGCAGACCGAGAGGCGACCGACCTTCGCACGCAGAAGGCCCACGTCCATCTCCCGGCAGCCCATGAAGGGCAGCGCCGCTTTCGAGACATCGGCGTCGGTGAGCCGGGACAGCACCTCGCGCGAGGCCGGCCCCGAGAGCGAGAAGCCGCAGATGTCGTCGGAAATATCGCTGACCTCGACCCCCTCGCCCATGTGCTCGTGAAACCAGCGCAAATGCCAGGCGCGCAGGTAGTAGGACCCCATGATCCACCACGTCCCGTCGCCCCAGTTGAAAAGCGTGAGGTCGCCCTTGAGCTTGCCCTCGGGGGCCAGCATCACCGCCAGCCGCGCCCGGCCCGGCTTCGGCAGGCGCGTCGCCATCAGGCCGTCGAGCCATGCCTCGGCGCCCGGACCCGTCACCTCGTAACGCGAAAACGCGGTGATATCGAGAAGCCCCGCCGCCTCCCGCGCCGCCCGGCATTCCTCTCCGACGATGTCGTGGGCGTTCGAGCGCCTGAGCGTCGGCGTCTCCTCGAAGCCCTCCGGCGCGAAGTAAAGCGGCGTCTCGAGCCCCCAGCTGACCCCCCAGCGGGCGCCGGCGGCGGTCATCTCGGAATGCGCCGGCGCCATCCGCAAGGGCCGGCCCGCCGGAAGCTGTTCGTTCGGGAAGGTCATCACGAAACGGCGCGAATAGAACTGTCCGGTCGTCTGGCGGATGTACTCCTTCGTCGTGTGCTGCGGCCCGTAGCGGGCGATGTCCATCGGGAAGGCATCCGCCTCGGTGTCGCCGTGGATCATCCATTCCGCGAGCGACTTGCCCACGCCGCCGCCCTGCAGAAAGCCCGCCATCACCCCGCAGGCGAGCCAGTAGTTCGGCACCCCCTCGACGGGGCCGACGAGCGGGTTGCCGTCGGGGCTGAAGGTGAAGGCACCGTTGACCCAGGTCTTGATCCCGGCGTTCTCCAGCACCGGGAAGCGGTGGAACGCCATCGCCAGTTCGTCCTCGATCCGGTCGATATCCTCCTGCAGAAGCTCGATCCCGTAATCCCAGGGCGCGCCGTCCATCATCCAGTGCTGGTGGTTCACCTCGTAGATGCCGACGAGAATCCCGTTCTGGTCCTGGCGGGTGTAGGTGAACCCGTCGGGGTCGACCGACATCGGCACCTCCGTGCCGAGGGCCGCGATCTCGGGAATGCTCTCGGTGACGAAGTAATGGTGCGACAACGGCGACACGGGCAGTTCGAGCCCCACCATCCGACCGCATTGCTTGGCCCAGAGCCCGCCGGCGTTGACCACGTGCTCGGCGCGGATCGTCCCCTTCTCGGTAACGACGTCCCAGCCGTCGCCTTTCCAGTGAAGTTCGAGCACCCGGTTGTGCTCGATCACGTCCGCCCCGCGCATCTTCGCGCATTTCGCGTAGGCGTGGACCGTGCCGGTGGTGTCGACATAGCCCTCCCGGTCGGCCCACATGCCGCCCTGAAGGTCATCGGTGTTCATGATCGGGCAGGCCTGCTTGATCTCGTCCGGCGTCAGGAGCCGGCAATCATCGATCCCGATCGACTGAAAGGTGCGGTAGGCCCCCTGCAGCCATTCCCACCGCTCGGGCGTGCGCGCCACGACCACGCCACCGGTCATGTGCAGCCCGATCGACTGCCCCGATTCCTTCTCGATCTCGGCCAGAAGATCGATCGTGTAGGCCTGCAGACTCGCCATGTTGGGGTCGGCGTTGAGCGCATGCACCCCGCCCGCCGCATGCCATGACGAGCCCGCCGTCAGCACGTTCCGCTCGATGATCGCCACGTCCGACCAGCCGAATTTCGACAGGTGATAGAGCACCGAGGCGCCGACCACCCCGCCCCCGATCACGACAACCCGATATTGCGATTTCACGGCTGGCCTCCTCACGTCGCCGGACCGCGGACGACAAACGACAGCGGATCCTGAGGCAAGTCTCGGCCCGCTGTCTCTTCATGAGTTTTCCCGAAACGACAAATGATGTCGCAAATCGCCGTTGCCGCTGGCCCCCGCATCCGGCAGGTAGCCGAGAAAGCCTTCGAGTTTCGGGTCGAGACGTGACAGGATATATTCCCTCTCCGCATCGTTCATCGGCGCTTTGGAATTCCCTTCGAAAGATTTCCAGGCTTCTCCCTTGTAATCCTTTACGGGTTGGAATTCCGGAAGGCTCTGGAGTCCGAAGCGCCGTGCCACGGTGGCCACGAATGCTCTCGGGTCCTCCGAAACGTCCTCGTAGCGCACGAACACCCCGTTCGGCAGGCGCGAGGCCGCGACGAGGGAATGCCGGAGCTTCACCGTCCGCATTTCCCAGATGTCCCGGAACCGCCGTCGCAGGACCGGATGCCGGTCTCCGGGACGCTCGGGGGTGTACTTGCCCTGGTCGTAGAAGACGCCGACCCATTCCTGCCTGATAAAAGACGGGAAATCGCGCCCGCGCAGCCGGGCCGAGAGGTGCCACGGGCTGCGGTGAAGGCTCTGCGCCCAGTGAAAGGGGTCGCGGATGACGAAAACGTTCAGGATGCGGGGGTTTGCGCCGGTGAGCCGGGCCTGCCCGTGCTTCCATTGCCAGCGTGCTCCCCTGCGGCGCAGCGCCGGGCAATTCCGCTCGAGCAGGGCATCCACGAAATTCGTTCCGCTGCAGCGTTCGCCCCAGACTTTCCGGCGCGAGATCTCACCGGTTGGCGCCGCGCCGAAAAGGCACGCCCCCTCGCGGTCCAGGTGCAGCGTCTGCGGATCGAGGTCCAGCACATGATCTCGTGAAGATCGTCGCGACAGCATGAGTGCCCGGGTATCACCGGCACCGGAACGGAGAAAGGGGCGTACGGGGCCTCAGGCCGGCGCGACGCCCTCGGCGAGCTGTTCGAGCATTCGCGCCACCGCCTCCGCCCCGGGGTCGTTGTGACCGGCGAGCTTTTCCTCGGCGATGTAGGTCGCCCGGCCCGCCTTCGCCCGGGTGATGGTGGCGGTCACGTCCGCCCCCTTGCGCGCCGCCGCAGCCGCCGCCCCGAGCCCCTGGGGCAGGGATTCGAGAGCGGGAAAGAGCGCGTCGATCATCGTCCGGTCGCCGGGCCGCGCGCCGCCGACCTGCTGGATCCGGTCGAGGCCGGCCTTGAGCGCGCCGACCGTGTCGGCCCCGTTCGCCGAAGCGTCCCCGGCAGCGGCAAAGAAGATCGCCAGGAGCACCCCCGACGAGCCGCCCATGGTCTGGGAAAGCTCGAGCCCGATGGCGCGGTAGAGCTGGGTGGCGTCCGCCATCGGCAGCCGGTCCATCGCCTCCAGGAGCGCCCGCGCCGCGGTCGCCAGCGTCGAGCCGGTATCACCGTCACCCGATTTCGCGTCGAGCGCGTTGAGATCGGCCTCGGCGGCGACGAGAATGTTGCAGCACCGCGTGAGAAACGCCTGCGTGGCCTCGTTCTTCGAGGGCATCGGCTGGATCGGGGTCAGACCGTCGGGAAGCGGCAGAACGTTGATCTCGCCCACCGACAGACACCCCGGCCAGGCCCAGGGGTCGACCGGCGCCATCAAGGCCGCCTCGTCGGCCTTCGAGACCGGCAACAGCGAGACCGAGAAACCCTTCATGTCGAGCGAGGTCATCAAAGGCGCGGGCCCGACGAGCCAGCGCACCTGGTCGCCGATCCGGCTCCGCGTGAGCTCCTCGGCCAGCACCGACATCTCGAGCGGCGTCGCCGAGCCGAGATTGTTCAGAAGCGCCACATGCGGGCCCGGCCCGATGCTCGGCGCAAGCCGGTCGACGACCATCTCCATCGCCTCCCGCGCGCCGGCGAAGTCGACCTGCTCGATCCCCGCCTCGCCGTGGATGCCGAGGCCGAGTTCCGCCTTGCCCGCCGCGATCCGGTCTTCCTTGGGCGAGCCCGGCACGGTGCAGGTGTCCAGCGACATCCCGATCGACACCACCCCCTCGATCACCCGCCGCGCGGCCTGGGTCACGGTGCCGAGGTCGGCCCCCTGCTCGGCCAGCGCCCCGGCGATCTTGTGAACGAAGAGCGTGCCCGCCACGCCGCGCGCCTGGGGCAGGTCCGGGAGCGCGACGTCGTCATCGACGATCACCATCTCCACCTTCTTGCCGAAGGCGCGGGCGCGCTCGGCGGCAAGTCCGAAGTTCAGCCGGTCGCCGGTGTAGTTCTTCACGATCAGGAGGCACCCCGCCTCGCCGGTCACCGCGAGAATGCCAGCGAGCACGGCATCGACCGAGGGCGAGGCGAAGACATCGCCGCAGACCGCCGCCGTCAGCATTCCCCGCCCCACGAAGCCCGCGTGCGAAGGTTCGTGGCCCGAACCGCCACCCGAGATGACCGCAACCTTCGAGCGGTCCCAGTCGGTGCGGACGACGACCTTGATGTGGGGGTAGCCATCGAGCCGCGCGAGCCGCCCGCCCCCGGTTCTGAGCGCCCCGTCGATCGCCTCGGTGACCAGTGTCTCTTTTCGGTTGATGAACTGCTTCATGGGATTCTCCTCAGGCGACACGGGCGCCGCTGGCGTCGAAATAGAGCGGGTTTTCGGGGCTGATCGCCAGCGTGTCACCGGGCTCGAGCCGGGTGTGAACATCCGTCAGCGTCACGATATCGTGGCCCTCGAGCGTCAGGTGCAGCCGCGTCTGGTCGCCGAGATGCTCGACCCGGACGACCTTCGAGGGTTTGCCCTGCCCCTCGGCGATGTGCTCTGGCCTCAGCCCGATCGTCGTTGCCGCCGAGGGCGCGCCGCCGAAGAGAGCCGCAGGCAGCACGTTGATGCGCGGCAGGCCGAGACGGCTCGCGACATAGAGGCTCACGGGGTTTTCGTATATCTCGCGCGGCGTGCCGAACTGCACGAGGCGTCCATGGTCGAGCACACCCACATGGGTCGCCATGGTCATCGCCTCGATCTGGTCGTGGGTGACGTAGAGAAGTGTCGCCCCGAGGCTCATCTGCACGCGCTTCAGCTCCACCCGAAGCTCGGTCCTGAGCTTGGCGTCGAGCGACGACAGGGGCTCGTCCATGAGGTAGATCGCCGGCTCGCGCACCAGCGCCCGGCCGATCGAGACCCGCTGCATCTCGCCGCCCGACAGTTCGGTCGCCTTGTTGTCGAGCTTGTGGGAGATGCGCAGCACCTCGGAAACCTCGCCGACCTTTCGCGCGATCTGCTCGCGCGGCGTCCGGAGAATTGGAGATTTCAGCGGAAATTCGAGATTCTCGCGCACCGTCATGTGCGGGTAGAGCGAGTATTGCTGGAACACCATCGCCACGTCCCGCTGCGCGGGCGTCTCGTTCAGCACCGACCGTCCGGCGATGAGAATGTCGCCCGCATCCGCCTTCTCGAGGCCCGAGATCAGCCGCAGCGTCGTCGTCTTGCCCGCCCCGGTCGGTCCCAGAAGCACCACGAAACTGCCGTCCTCGATTTCCAGCGATACGTCGTCGACCGCCACGTCCCGGCGGAACCGCTTGGTGACGCCCCTGAGGGTGACATCAGCCATGAAGCACCCCCTCGTTGAGGTCCGACCTCAGCGCCCGGCCCGACTGTGCGTCGAAGAGCGTGACGGTCCTCGGGTTGAAATCGAGCGCGACGGTCTCGCCGACCGTGGCGATCTGCCCCGACGGCGTGCGCGCCTTCACCTCGCCGAGGGGCGTGGCGAGCGTGACGATCTGGGTCGTGCCGAGATATTCCGACGCCAGCACCTCGCCCCTGTAGGCGCCGTCGTCGCGAAAGCGCACATGCTCGGGGCGCACGCCGAGCACGATGTCGCCGTCGAAGGGCTCGCGCGTCTCGGGCACCCCGAAGCGGTGATGGCCGAGGGTGACCCTGGCGGCCCCGGCCTCGACGGCACCATGGTGGCGCAGGAAATTCATCGGCGGCGAGCCGATGAAATCGGCCACGAACATCGTCGCGGGCTTGTCGTAGATGTCCTGCGGCGCGCCGAACTGCTCGATCACGCCGTGGTTCATCACCACGATCTTGTCGCCCATCTGCATCGCCTCGAGCTGGTCGTGGGTGACATAGACCGTGGTCGCCCCCATCCGGTCGTGCAGCGCGCGCAACTCCTCGGCCATGCGCTCGCGGAACTCCGCGTCGAGCGCGCCGAGGGGCTCGTCCATCATGAAGGCCTTCGGGTCGCGCACGATCGCGCGGCCGAGGGCGACCCGCTGGCGGTCGCCGCCCGAGAGCCCGCCCACCGGCTTGTGGAGGATGTCCTCGATCCCGAGGATCTTCGCGACCTCGGCGACCTTCGCCTTCACCTGCGCGCGCGGCATCCCCTGGCTGACGAGCGGGTAGGAAATGTTGCGCCGCACGTTCATGTGCGGATAGAGCGCGAACATCTGGAACACGAAGGCGATGTCACGTTCGCTCGCCGGACGCTGCCCCACCTCTTCACCGTCGATGAAGATTTCTCCGCTGGTCGGCAATTCGAGCCCGGCGATCATCCGCAGGGTCGTCGTCTTGCCGCAGCCCGAAGGCCCGAGCAGCATGAAGAACTCCCCGTCGGCGATGGTGAAGGACGACGATTGCACCGCGGTGAAATTGCCGAACTCCTTGCGCAGGCCGCGAATGACGATCTCGGCCATCAATCGCCCTCCGGGAAGTGGCTGACGACGAGGAACATCACCGTCCCGGTGAGGATGACGATGAAGGAATAGGTGTAGAGCCACATCACGAAGGGCTGCATCAGCATGACCACGCCCACGCCGATGAGGATCGAGGCGGCCATCTCCCACGGCCCCCGCACGAAGATCCGCGCGGCCGGGTGGGCGCGGTAGCCTTCGGACGGCTCGCCGCGCGTGTCCTCCACCACCGGCTTCGGCGTGCGCGCCCGTTCCCGGTCGAGCTGGGTGTCGGTGAGGCTCTCGTCGGGGTCGAAGGGGGAATTGCTCATTTGCGCACCGCTCCGAAGGTGATGCCCCGCAGGAGATGCTTTCTCAGGAGGATGGTGAAGATCATCACCGGCAGGAGGAAGATCGTCGCGCCCGCCGCCACCGCCGGCCAGTCGAGCCCGCCGACCCCGATGATCGTGGGGATGAACGGGGGTGCCGTCTGCGCCGTGCCCGAGGTCAGCAGCACCGCGAAGGCGTATTCGTTCCAGGCGAAGATCAGGCAGAAGATCGCGGTCGAGGCGATGCCGGTCGCCGCCTGCGGCAGCACGATCTTGTAGAACGCCTGAAACCGCGTGTAGCCGTCGATCAGCGCGGCCTCCTCGTATTCGCGGGGTATCTCGTCGATGAACCCCTTCAGCAGCCACACCGCGAGCGAAATGTTCACCGCCGTGTAGAGCAGGATCATGCCGAGATGCGTGTCAGACAGCCCGAGCTGGCGGTACATCAGGAAGATCGGGATCGCGACCGCGATGGGCGGCATCATCCGCGTCGA
>CAZPPH010000133.1:0-8319 GCA_964588375.1 uncultured Rhodobacterales bacterium
GGCCGCCTGCCGCTCGGCGGCGAAGGCGATGAAGAACAGAAACGCGACGTAGACGAGGCAGATCGCGACGAGCAGGTTGAACGAGAGCATCAGGGCTCCTCCGCTCCCTCGCTCTCATGGGAAGCCGTCTTCTCGGGGTCCGCCTCGGCACGGCTGATCGGACGGGCGAGAAGCGCGAGCCCGACGATCAGGAGACCCCAGACCACGAAGAGGTAGACAAGGCCGGCCGACGTGCGCACCGAGCCAGCCCAGAGCACCGGCACGAGGAACAGGAACGTCCCGAGAAACGGCATCAGGCGACCGATGTCCATCAACCGGCGGCGGCGGTAGGTGCGCCTTGCCAGAAACAGGGGTCCGGGATTCTGCGCCACCTCAGCCCCCCGACCCGCCCTGGTCCGCAGGCGCGGTGAGCGCGCGCACCGCCTCGAGCACCTCGGCATTGGAAAACGGCTTCGTCATGAAGCGGTTGGCTCCGATGCGATGGGCGAGCTCGCGGTCCTTCGTCTGGCCGCGCGCGGTGAGCATCAGCACCGGAATGGACCCGGTTTCGGGGTCGGCGCGGAGGTCGGCGAGGATATCGTAGCCCGAGCGGTTCGGCAGCATGACGTCGAGCACGATGAGGTCGGGCCGCCGCCGCGCGACGGCCTCGAGCGCGGTACGCCCGTCGGAATGGGTGTCCACCGCCCATCCGTCGCGGGACAGGATGAAGCGGATCGCCTCGATGATATTCGGCTCGTCCTCGATGAGGAGCACCCGTCCGCCCATCGTCCTCCCCTCCCTTGGATGACGAAAAGCCAGTGTTTCGCGACTATTGCCGAGGGGAGAAGGCGTGTCAAAGGGCGCGATGGGGGCTCCTGGCCCCCGCTCCTCCGCCGCAGGCCCCCGAAGGAGTTCCGGGCGGATGAAAACCGGCAGCGCGCCGCGCCGGTCAGGCTCCCGCACCGAGGATCGACAATTCGCGCCGGGCGGCGCAGCCTTCGGCGGGACAGACACGGCAGGAGGCGCCGACCGTCAGCACCGGCAAGTCCCCGGCGGACCCGCCGGCCACCGGCAAGACGAGCATCGTCGCCTCGGTGACCGGCACCGCGCCGTAGCCGCCCGGATGCCGGGTCTCGGCAATCGCCCAGCCGTGGAACGTCCCCGCTGCGCTGCCAGCCTGCGCCAGAATCGCCGAGACCGGGCGACCGATCTGGCCGAGCGCGCCGTAGAGCGGCCAGACCGGGCAGGCCGCGCCGAACCGCGGCACGGGGAAGCCCGGAATCTGGCGGCGGCGGGTAAGCGTGCCCGATCCGTCGCAGATCACCAGACCGGCCCCCGTCTCGCGCCGCGCCGCGAGCCTTCGAAAGACCGCCGCGAGCGGCACGCCGAAGCGGTCGGCGAGCGCCATCGGGTCGGGTGACGGCGACCCGCCGATCGCCGCGCGCAGGGCCGCGCCGGGCATCGCGCGGGCGTCGGCGGCGAGCCGCGCGATCTCGCGTCGGGCCAGTGCGCGCGCGGGCTCCGAGGGCAGCGCCGCCTCGGCGGCCTCCAGAAGGGCCGCCTCCCCGGCCCGGCCCGGCTCCAGGACGTCGAGATCCGCCGCCTCGAGCCATTCCTCCATCTGATCGAGCGGCGTCGTCCCGGTCTCGGCGGCGGCATCGGCATCGAGATCGACCACCAGCGCCTCGGTCGCCTCGGCGAGCCGGCGGCTGTCCTCGTAGAGATTGCGGTGAAACCGCTGTTGCCAGCCGGGCTCGACCGGGTCGTCGCCGGCGAGGATGGCGCTCGTCGCCCGGATCGCGGTGACCGTCGAGAGGATGTTGTGAAGCGAAGCGGCGAGCTGCGGGTCGTGGGTCATCCTGTCGCCCATAAGCTCCACGGTGCGCTGGAGAACGGCGATCCGGCGGGCCTGCTCTGCCACGAGGCCGGCCCAGCCGGGAAAGCGCGCGGCGAAATCCTCGGCCGCGTCGAGCTCGGCGGCCACCTCCGGCGTGTCGGCCGCGGCGGCGCGAAGGGTCGCGATCTCCTGGGCGTCCGCGCCGATGCGCAACCGCTCGGGCGTGACGTCGAGGGCTTCGGCGATGTCGGCCAGAAGCTTGCCGCCGATTTTGCGCCGGTCGTGCTCGATCAGGTTGAGGTAGCTCGGAGATATCCCGCAGGCGCGCGCGAGATCGGCCTGTTTCACCCCCCGGTCCAGACGGCGCCGGCGAATCCGGGCTCCGGTCAGGCCTCCCGGGGGCATCTCAAAGGCTCTGGTTTCTCAGGCTTTCTGCACACGCAAGAAAATTACTTTACAATTTCGGCAATTGCAATGTCGATTGCTTTACAAAAAAATCCAGCGCCGCAAGGGTCTTGTTGCGGGATTTTACCTTTCTCGCCAATAGTACAACCACCTTGTAAAAGGGGTCCGGTGCGTTTGGAGGAGCGCCGCGGTGCGTGGCGACCGACACCGGGCTTTATGAAACGGGAGGATATTCATGTCCAAATCTAACTTCACCCGTCGTGGGCTTCTGAAGACCAGCGCCATCGCCGGCGCCGGCCTCGCGATGCCGACGATCTTCACCAGCCGGGCCAACGCGTTCACCAACGAACCGACAGGCTCGACGGTGACGCTGGGCTTCAACGTGCCCCAGTCGGGTCCCTACGCCGACGAGGGCGCGGACGAGCTGCGCGCCTACGAACTCGCGGTCGAGCACCTCAATGGCGGCGGCGACGGCGGGATGATCAACACCTTCTCGTCGAAGACCCTCGACGGCACCGGCATCAACGGCAAGCAGGTCGAGTACGTCACCGGCGACACGCAGACGAAGTCCGACGCCGCCCGCGCCTCCGCCCGCTCGATGATCGAGAAGGACGGCGCGGTCATGATCACCGGCGGCTCGTCCTCGGGCGTCGCGGTGGCGGTGCAGGCGCTCTGCCAGGAGGCGGGCGTGATCTTCATGGCCGGCCTCACGCACTCGAACGACACCACCGGCAAGGACCGCAAGGCCAACGGCTTCCGCCACTTCTTCAACTCCTACATGTCCGGCGCAGCACTCGCCCCGATCCTGGCGAACGCCTACGGCACCGACCGGAAGGCCTATCACCTGACGGCGGACTACAACTGGGGCTACACCACCGAACAGGCGGTGCGCGAATCGACCGAGGCCATCGGCTGGGAGACGGTGAACACCGTGCTCACGCCGCTGACCCAGACCGACTTCTCGTCCTACATCGCCCCGGTCATCCAGTCGGGCGCCGACGTGCTGGTGCTCAACCACTACGGCGGCAACATGGTGAACTCGCTCACCAACGCCGTTCAGTTCGGCCTTCGCGAGGCGCAGGCCAACGGCCAGGACTTCCAGATCGTCGTGCCGCTCTACTCGCGCCTCATGGCCCGCGGTGCCGGCGAGAACGTGAAGGGCATCTTCGGGTCGACGAACTGGCACTGGTCGCTCGCACAGGGCTTCACCACGCCCGACGGCACCGAGGTCGCCCCCGACCCCGCGTCGGCGGCCTTCGTGAAGTCCTTCGGCGAGAAGTACGGCTTCCCGCCGAGCCAGGCCGCGCACACCTGCTACGTGCAGACGCTGCTTTACGCGGATGCGGTCAACCGGGCGGGCTCGTTCAATCCCTGCGCGGTGGTCGAGGCGCTCGAGGGCTTCGAGTTCGACGGTCTCGGCAACGGACCGACGCTCTACCGCGCCGAGGATCACCAGTGCTTCAAGGACGTGCTGGTGGTGCGCGGCAAGGAGAACCCGACGTCGGAGTTCGACCTTCTCGAGATCGTCGAGGTCACGCCGGCCAGCCAGGTCACCTACGCGCCGGACCACCCGAACTTCGGCGGTGCCGAAGCCTCGCTGGGAAGCTGCAACCCCGGCGCGTGATCCCGGTCGGGGCGTCGGCCCGGCGATAGCACGCCGGGCTTCCTGAAAGCAGGACCCCGAACGAGCAAAAGAATTGTCGCGCCCCACCGGGGGCGCGACCTCCCCCCGTACCCGGAGGCAGGGACATGGACGCCATCATCCTTCAAATCCTCAACGGCCTCGACAAGGGCTCGGCCTACGCGCTGATCGCCCTCGGCCTTACCCTGATCTTCGGCACGCTCGGGGTCGTCAACTTCGCCCACGGCGCGCTGTTCATGATCGGCGCGTTCTGCGCGGTGACGCTGCAGCGCATCCTGTCGCTGAGCCATCCAGTCATAGACGAGACCCGGACGGATTTTCTCGGCAACCCCCTGAAGGTGGATGTGCCTTACGTCTACGACTGGTTCGGGGAGGCCACGGGCCAGGCGATCATCAACTGGTCGGTGCCCTTGGCGATCCTGTTTTCGATCCCCGTCATGATCCTCGTCGGCATCTCCATGGAGCGCGGCCTGATCAAGCATTTCTACAAGCGCCCGCACGCCGACCAGATCCTCGTGACCTTCGGCCTCGCGATCGTGCTGCAGGAAATCATCAAGGCCTTCTACGGCGCCAACCCGATTCCGACGCCGGCGCCGCCCGCGTTCACCGGCTCATTCGATTTCGGCGCCCTGATCGGTTTCGATCCGAACACCATCATCTACCCCTATTGGCGGCTGGTCTATTTCGCCTTCGCGATGGTCATCATCGCCGGGGTCTTCGGGTTCCTGCAATTCACCACCTTCGGCATGGTGGTGCGCGCCGGAATGGCCGACCGTGAAACGGTGGGGCTTCTCGGCATCAACATCGACAAGCGCTTCACCATCATGTTCGCCATCGCGGCCTGCGTGGCGGGCCTCGCGGGGGTGATGTACGCGCCGATCAACTCACCGAACTACCACATGGGAATGGACTTTCTCGTGCTCAGTTTCGTCGTGGTGGTCGTGGGCGGCATGGGCTCGCTGCCCGGCGCCGTCCTGGCCGGGTTCCTCCTCGGCATACTCGAAAGCTTCGCATCGATGGCGGCTGTGATCGACCTGATCCCCGGGATCAACCAGATCATCATCTACCTTGTCGCCATCATCGTTCTGCTCACCCGTCCCCGGGGCCTGATGGGCCGCAAGGGCGTGATGGAGGATTAAGACATGGTCGATCAAACCACCACCACCCCGCAGCGCGCCGCCGCCCCCTCCGGGAGCCGGCAGGGGACCGGCCTGCTCGGCCTCGGCGGCAAGGACGCAGCACTGCTCGTCATCGTCGCGATCCTCGTGACCTTCGCGCCGTTCATTCTGAACCCCTTTCCCGAAACCTCGGGCCTGGCGCAGTTCAACGCCGGCTACCCCGACCTGATGCAGCGGTTCCTGATCTTCGGGATCTTCGCGATCGGGTTCAACATTCTCTTCGGGCTCACGGGCTACCTCTCCTTCGGCCACGCGGCCTTTCTCGGGGTGGGCTCCTACGCCGCGATCTGGTCGATGAAGCTCATCACCCTCAACATCATCCCCGCCATCATCCTCGCGATGATCGTGGCCGGCCTCTTCGCGGTGCTCGTGGGCTACATCTCGCTGCGACGGTCGGGCATCTACTTCTCGATCCTGACCCTGGCGTTCGCGCAGATGTCCTACGCCCTCGCCTATTCCGTGCTCACCCCGATCACCGGCGGCGAGACGGGCCTTCAGATCAAGTCGACCGACAATCCGCTCCTGTCGAATCTCGCCCCCGGCGAGATCGGGCGGGCGAACCTCTTCGGCCTCGACATGCGCACATCCTCTGAACTGGAGGTCGGCGGCTGGCTCTTCACCTTCAACGCCGGCTACTACGTCGCCGCGGTGGTGATGCTCATCGCGTTCTACGTCTCGATCCGCATCTTCCGCTCGCCCTTCGGCATGATGCTGCGCGCGGTCAAGTCGAACCAGCAGCGGATGAACTACACCGGTCTCAACTCGAAGCCCTACACGCTGGCGGCCTTCGTGATCTCGGGCATGTATGCCGGCCTCGCCGGCGGGCTCATGGTGGCGATGGATACCCAGGTCGGCCCCGAACGCATGTTCTGGACGGCGAGCGGCGAAGTCGTGCTCATGGCGATCCTCGGCGGCGCGGGCACGCTCATCGGCCCGGTCCTCGGCGCGGGCATGATCAAGTACATGGAAAACATCCTGTCGAAGATCAACGATCAGGTCCTGCACCAGTGGTTCGCCTTCATGCCCGACGGGATCGAGGATTTCATCGTGACGATCATCCACCCGTTCACCGGCAAGGGCTGGCACCTCACGCTCGGCCTCATCTTCATGGCAGTGATCATTTTCCTGCCCGGCGGGCTCGTCGAGCTCGGCCAGCGTGTCGGCCGGGTATTCGGGATCGGCCGGAAGTCCACCGACGCCTCCGCCAAGACGCCTGCGGAATAGGGAGAAACACCATGGGAATCCTTGAAGTCAAAGGGGTCGGCAAACGCTTCGGCGGGCTGCAGGCGCTGGGCGACGTGAACCTCTCTGTCGCCGAAAACAGCGTCCACGCCATCATCGGCCCCAACGGGGCGGGCAAGTCGACATTGCTCAACTGCCTCGTCGGCAAGCTGATGCCCGACACCGGCTCGGTCACCTTCGACGGCCAGTCCGTGCTCGGCCGCAAGCCCCACGAGATCAACCAGATGGGCATCTCGCGGGTGTTCCAGACGCCGGAGATCTTCGCCGACCTCACCGTGATCGAAAACATCCTGATCCCCTGCTTCGCCAAGCGCGACGGGTCGTTCCGGATGCATGCCTTCGAAAGCTTCCTCAACGAGCGAGAGCTCATCGAGAAGGCCGAGCACACGCTCGAGGACGTGGGCATGATCGACAAGCGCGACATGCATGCCGCCTCGATGTCGCGTGGCGACAAGCGGCGGCTCGAAATGGCGATGTGTCTCGTCCAGGAGCCGAAGCTCTTGCTGCTCGACGAGCCCACCGCCGGCATGGCGCGGGCCGACACCAACAACACCATCGACCTTCTCAAGCAGATCCGCGACAAGCGGGGCATCACGATGTGCATCATCGAACACGACATGCACGTCGTCTTCTCGCTTGCGGAGCGGATCACCGTTCTCGCCCAGGGCACACCGCTCGTCGAGGACACGCCCGAGAACATCCGCGGCAATCCGAAGGTCAAGGAAGCCTATCTCGGCGAAACGGCAGAGGCCTGAGGAGACATCACATGCTCGATCAACGCGACCCCCAGGGACGGCCCGTCGACAGGAACGCGAACCTCGCGGCCACCGCGCCGGCATTCCTTTCGCTGTGGAATATCGAAAGCTATTACGGCGAGAGCTACATCGTTCAGGACGTGTCGTTCAACGTCCACGAAGGCGAGATCCTCGCGCTTCTGGGCCGCAACGGCGCCGGCAAGACGACGACGCTCAGGACCATCGCGCGGATGGACAGCCCCGAGCTGCGCCACGGCGAGATCTGGCTCGACCACAAGCCGCTTCACAAGATGCGCTCCCACGAAGCCGCGCGTGAAGGCATAGCGCTCGTGCCCGAGGACCGTCGGATCATCCAGGGCCTGACGGTCGAGGAAAACCTCAAGCTCGCCCAGATCGCGCCGCCCGAAGGCTGGTCGCTCGAGCGGATCTACGAGCTCTTTCCCCGCCTCGGCGAGCGCCGCCGGCAGGACGGGGTGACGCTGTCGGGCGGCGAACAGCAGATGCTCGCCATCGCCCGGGCGCTCGCGCGCGACATCAAGGTGCTTCTGCTCGACGAGCCTTACGAGGGCCTCGCCCCGGTGATCGTGCAGGAAATCGCGAAGACCCTGAACATCATCCGCGACCAGGGCATCACCACCATCCTCGTCGAACAGAACGCCGTGGCGGCATTGAAGCTCGCCGACCGCGCTGTCATCCTCGACACCGGAAGCGTCGTCTACGACGGCACGGCCCAGGAGGTGCTCGAAAACGAGGGCCTGCGCCACGAATACCTGGCGATCTGACGCCAATGCGCGCCGCGGGGAGCGGCGCGCGCCAAGACCGAGGGAGGAGCCCGACCATGCTCGACGAGAGCGACAAGACCTATCCGCCATCGCCCGAATTCGCCGCGAACGCCCATATCGACGCCGCGAAATACGAAGAGATGTATGCCGCCTCCATCGCCGACCCGCAGGCGTTCTGGGCCGAGCACGGCAAGCGGATCGATTGGATCAGGCCCTTCAGCAAGGTCAGCGACGTCAGCTTCGATCTCGGCCGCGTCTCGATCAAGTGGTTCGAGGACGGCACCCTCAACGTCGCGGCCAATTGCGTCGACCGCCATCTCGCCACCCGCGCCGATCAGACCGCGATCATCTGGGAACCCGACGACCCGAAGGACGAAGCGCGGCACATCACCTACCGCGAGCTTCACACCGAAGTCTGCCGGATGGCGAACATTCTCGAAGACCTCGGGGTCAGGAAGGGCGACCGGGTGGTGCTCTACCTGCCGATGATCCCCGAGGC
>CAZPPH010000134.1:0-8301 GCA_964588375.1 uncultured Rhodobacterales bacterium
GGGCAGATGCGCTCGCGCTTCCAGCCTTGCAGGCCATGGTCTGCCTTTGCCACGCTCCGATGCCACTGAACTGGCCGCCGTTTCGACCGGATACCCTGGCTGGGTCCCTTCCTCATTCGGCCGCAATACGCGGGCGCTGATAGTCCAGCGTCGGTGCTGCCCCGGCGGGAAGCGGGCGGCGGACATAGTGGTCGTAGTCGGTTTGCTGCCGGATCAGCGCGGGCACGATTTCGCGATAGGCCGCGGGCAGCGAAGGGTAGGCCGGGGGGCAGTCGGCCCGGATTTCCTCGTGCAGCGCGGGCAGATTGTAGAACGGCACCATCGGGAACATGTGGTGTTCCACGTGGTAGTTCATGTTGGAATAGATGAAGCGGAACGCCCGGTTCAGATGGATCGTGCGGGAGTTCAGCCGATGGTCCGGCACATCCTCGGCCAGCCCCGCGTGCTGCGTGGTGGCCATGACGTGATGCAGCCACGACCCGTAATAGGTCGGTCCCCCGATCAGAACCAATGGCAACCACGATCCCATGGCGATGGCCGAAGTGCCTGTCAGGATCAGGATGCCGACATGGACCCGCGCACTCCGAAAGGCCTTCGGGCGTTGGCTTTCCGGCAGGAACTCTCTCTCGTCCTGCGTCAGCAGGCCGAGGCTCAGTCGAAGCGATTTCCCCAATTCCTTCGTCGTCGCGACGACATGCAGGAGGTTCAGGACCCAGGTCATCAGGCTCGGCGGGCGGGGAAATGCGATCTCGGGGTCGCGGCCGACGATCACGGTATCGGTGTGATGGCGGGCATGGCTCCAACGCCAGAGCACGGGGTTCTTCAGCGACATGAAGGACGCGACATGATAGATCGTGTCGTTCATCCAGCGGGTGCGCATCGGTGTGCCGTGCCCATACTCGTGCCAGCGGCTTTCGGCCCCCGAGGCGTAGAGCACGCCGTAAACCAGTGCCACGGGCCAGGCCCAGACGGTGCCCCAGACCCAGACGAGCAGGACCGCGAAGGCAAGGGTCAGCCCGGCCCAGAGGCCGAAATCCATCAGCCCCGCACGGTCGGAGCGCGCCATGAGCTCCTTCATCCGCTTTCTGGGAACCGGGGTCCTGTACCACTCGGCATTGGCGAATCCGGGGCCCGAGTCGCGGCCGGTCAGGCTGTAATCGCGGGCGGTGGCTGAAGCGGTCATGTCGGGCCTCGATGCGGAACTGATGCAACGAGCAGGCACCCGCTTGTCGCTTCCGTCAATCGCGCGCATGATAGTTTCTATCAAATCCATCACGGGCATTGCCCGATCGCCCGACAGGATCGCTTGCATGGCCAGACCGCGCCGAACCACGCTTGAAGACGTCGCGCGCGCCGCCGGGGTCGGTGTGGCCACGGTCGACCGCGTGCTGAACGCGAGGGCACGGGTTGCGCCCGAAACGGCCGCCCGTGTCATGGCCGCCGCCGAGGCGACGGGCTATCACGGCAAGGCGATGCTCCGCCGCCGGCTGGCGGAAATGGCGCCGGCCTGCCGCTTCGGTTTCCTGCTGCAGAAAGAGGGGAAATGGGTCTATCGGACGCTGGCCGACGAACTGAAAAGAGCGACGCTGGCGCGCAGGGATGTCCGCGCCGAACCGGTGTTCTCCTTCGTCGGCAGCCTGTCGGCGGAGCGGCTGGCCGAAGAGATTGCCCGCCTCGGCGCCGAGGTCGATGCCCTCGCCGTCGTCTCGGTCGAGCATCCCGCGATCACGGCGGAGATCGATGCCTGTGCCGCGCGTGGGGTCGCGGTCTACGCGCTTCTGAGCCCGCTCGGCGCGGAGGGGCTGGCGGGCTATGTCGGGCTCGATGGCGACAGGGCGGGGCGCACGGCGGGGTGGGCCATGGCCCGGATGGCGCGGACCGGAGGCGTGATCGGCGTGCTGGTGGGGTCGCCGCGCTACCTCGGACACCAGGCGAACGAACGCGGGTTCCGGGACGCGATGGCCCGGCACGCTCCGGATCGGCACCTGTGCCAGTCCATCATGTATCTCGACGACGAGGCCGTCGCTTTCGAGGCGGCGCGGGAATTGCTCGCGCGGCACAGGGACCTTGCCGGCCTCTATCATTCCGGCGGCGGGGTCGGCGGCGTCGCCCGGGCGCTCGAAGCGTCGGGCCGGGCGCGCGAGATCACCTACATCTGCCACGCGCGCAGCCCGGAGAGCGAGGCGGCCCTTCGCGTCGGGACAGCCGATCTCGTGATTGCCGGGTCGTTTCCGGCCATGGCCGAGAGCGTTGTCGGCTGCATGGCCGGCGCCGTGCGAACGGGTCTTCCGGGGCCTCCCCCGCGTCCGGAGAGGTTCGAGCTTCTGACCGTCGAGAACCTCTAGCCGAAAGTCGCCCCAAGGATGTTCTCCCGCGTGATCACCCCGGTCAGGAGCGCGCGGGGCTTCAAAGGGCGACGTTCGAGATGGGCGCAGAGCACCTCGACCGTTTCTTCCGCCACCAGCCGCATGTTCACGTGCAGCACGATGTCGATGGTGCCGTCCATCAGAAAGCCCTGCGTGTGCGGGGTGAGGTTGTGGCAGATCAGGACGATGTCCCGCGCCCGCCCCGCTTCGACCAGTGCCCTCGCAACGCCGAGGTTGCCGCCGCCGACGCTGTAGATCCCGACGATGTCATCGCGCTCTGCGAGCAAACGGCTGATGGCCCGGAAATTGCCGTCGCTATCGTCGTTGGCGTTGCAGGTCACGATCTCTCCGAGATGCGGGAAATCCTGACGCAGGGCGATCCGCAAACCCATTTCGCGGTCTTCGTGGCTGCGGTAGAGCTGGCCCGAGGTGACGACGACAATTGCGCCCTCGCGCCGGGTGAGGCGCCCCATGAGGTAGCCGCCGGTCCGACCGGCCGCGCGGTTGTTCAGACCAATGAAGCCGACGAGAGCGGAATGCTCGATCGGCGACAGGATCGCCGCTGCGGGAATGTTCAGCCTGTC
Source organism: uncultured Rhodobacterales bacterium (assembly GCA_964588375.1). Classification (GTDB taxonomy): domain Bacteria; phylum Pseudomonadota; class Alphaproteobacteria; order Rhodobacterales; family Rhodobacteraceae; genus JASJAR01. The sequence continues at coordinate 2,951 of CAZPPH010000134.1, forward strand.
GAGTTCATGGACCACGTTGTGGACCCGCGGGTCGTCGAGGGCCTGGAAGGCCACGGCATCCACCCCTTGTCCGGAGGCCGCCATAAGCTTCCGGGCGAGGATGCCCGGTTCCATCTTCTTGGTGTAGACGCATTCGATCGTGGCGTTGCCGCGGGCGCCGAACTCCTGAAAACAGCGCCCGAGGAATTCGGTCGAGGGGCCGGCGTCTTCCGGCAGGAAAACCCGCAGCCGCCAGGGGCGCGCGCGTTCCTGAAGTGTCGCGCCGACCTCGATCGCCTCCTTGGCCTGAAGGACCCGCTGACGGGTCGCCGCGCCGACATGGGCACGGCCGTGCAGAACGCGGTCGACAGTGGCCGTGCCGACCCCGGCGAGTTTCGCAATCTGAGCCACCGTCGCGCGCCGTGCGATCTGCGGGCTCGCGATGTCATCGAATCTTTCCATCAACTTCCATCAATAAGCGCGAATTCGGAAAACGGAATACATCAAAATGAACCAATTTCATCGAGTTGATGCGCTTTTGCTTGCCGCACACCGGCGCCCATTCCACAACCGATCGTGCAGCTTGCTCCCGGGAAGGGGCAAGGATGCCATAGGGAGGAAAAAATGAGAATCGCAACGCATCTCTTGGCCGGTGCGGCCGGGCTATCTCTGCTCGCCACGACCGCCGCGGCCCAGGACTTCACATTCCGTTACGGCAACGAACAACCCGAAACCGCGATCCGGTCGCAGTCGATGGTCTTCTTCGAGGAACAACTCGAAGAGCGCAGCGGGGGTCGTATCGAGGTCGAGAACTTTTTCGGCGGCGCGCTCGGCAACGAACGCGAACTGATGGACCAGGTCACATCCGGCCTGCTGCAGGGAACGCGAGGCGGCTTCTTCGCCGATGCGTCCGGCGCCTTCAACATCTATCAGCTTCCCTTCCTCGTGTCCGGCTGGGACGAGATGGAGTGTCTCGTGGGGTCGGACTTCACCGATGCCGTGCAGGAGCGCGCACGGGAAAACGGCTATCACATCCCGGCCACCGGCATCAGCCAGGGCTTCCGCGCCTACACCAACAACGTGCGTCCGATCACCAGTGTCGCCGACCTCGAGGGCCTTCAGATCCGCGAACCCCAGTCCGACCTGATGATCGCGACCGGCACGGCGCTCGGGTCCGTTCCCATCGCCATGCCGTTTTCCGAGACCTACCAGGCCTTCCAGCAGGGCGTGATCGACGGCCAGCACAACCCGCCGCAGAACATCTGGGATTTCAAGATCCAGGAAGTCCAGAAATTCATGTCGCTGACGAACCACATGACCGGTCCCGACCCGCTCATCGTCAATCTCGGCTGGTACGAAAGCCTTCCCGAAGACCTCCGGCAGGTCTTCGACGAGGTCGCGGTGGAAGCGATGGAAATGTCCGATACTCTCTACCGCGAAGCGGAAAGCGCGGTCGTTGGGGACCTTGCCGAGTACATGGAGATCAACACGCTCGAGCCAGAGGCGCTGGCAGAATTCCAGGAGCGCGTTCAGCCCGTCTACCAGCAGATGATCGAGGCCGGTCACTTCACCGCGGATGACGTCGTTGCCGCCCGCGCCGCCGCGCAGGCCTGCAGCTGAACATCCCGATGCATGCGCGAGGCCCGAACGGGCCTCGCGCGCCCGGCACCCCTGAAAGGTTGAAGTCATGAAGCGTCTGGCTGCGTTCGACGCCGCGCTGACGCGTCTCGTCGAGAACGTGATGATCGCCCTCTTCGCGATTTTTCTCGTCATCGTCGTCACGAAGGTTCTGCTGCGCCCCTTCGACCAGGCGATCTTCGGTGTCGATGAACTCGTGAAGATCGCGTTCCTGACCACAAGCGCGCTCGGCGGGGCCGTCGCGATCGCCCGGCGCGAGCACATCGCCATCACCTTCTTCATCGAGGCGCTGCCCCGGCCGGTGACCCTCGGCTTCTACATTCTCGGCCTGCTTCTCGTGGCGCTGATGAACGCGGTGCTTTTCTACCTGTCCTTCGACTGGATAGCAGGACCCGGCGGCAACCGCTGGCAGCCCTTCGGGATGCCGCAGGCCTATGTCTTCGCTGTGGTGCCGGTGGCCTGCGGGCTGGCGGTGTTCTTCTGCTTCACCCGGATCGCGCTCGTGCTCGGCGGCGCCGAAGCGACCGACCGCCTCTGGATGCCGGAGGACTGAGATGCTGATCCTGTTCGGAGCCCTCGGCCTGTTTCTCGTCATAGGCGTGCCGATCGCCTATGCGCTGGGATTGGCGAGCCTCGCCTATTTCCTGATCGAGGCGCCCTACGGCACCGGATTCGTCGTCCAGCGCTTCTTCGCCGGGATCAACAATTACGCGCTCGTCTCGCTGCCCTTCTTCATCCTCATGGGGCTCGTTATGAACGCGGGCGGCATCACCCAGCGGCTGCTCGATCTCTCGACCTTCTTCGTGGGGCGCATGAAGGGCGGGCTCGGCCTCGTGAACGTGGTGGGCTCGATGATCTTCGGTGGCATCTCCGGGTCTTCGGCGTCGGATACGGCGTCGATCGGCTCGGTGCTGATCCCCGAGATGGAGCGGCGGGGCTATCCGCGCAGCTTCGCCGCGGGGATAACCGTGGCCTCGTCGACGATGGGCATGATCATCCCGCCGTCGGTGCCGATGATCATCTACGCCATCGCCGCCGAGGAATCGATCGGCCGGCTCTTTCTCGGCGGCATCATTCCGGGGATCATGGTGGGCCTCGTGCAGCTTCTCATCGTCTGGCGGATCGCCACGATGCGCGACTATCCGACCGAGGTCGTCCCCTTCACCTTCGAGGAGGCGGGGCGGCAGTTCCGCCGGTCCGCCGCCGTCGTCATCATGCCGGTGCTGATCGTGGGCTCCGTCGTCTTCGGTTTCGTCACCCCCACCGAGACCGCCGGCACCGCCGCGGTCTACGGTCTCATCATCGGCTTCATGATCGTCGGCGTCACGGTTCTGCGCGAGTTGCCCGGTGCGATGCGCACGGCGATCATCATGTCCGCGAAGATCATGATGATCATCGCCTTCAGCCAGGTCTTCATCACGGTCCTCGCGCTCGAGCGGGTGCCGGACAAGCTGGCCGACTTCGTCCGCGACCTCGGGCTCGACGCGACGACGTTCCTTCTGCTGACGGCGCTCCTGATCCTCCTTTCGGGCACGTTCATCGACGTCAGCCCCGCGATCCTGCTCCTCACGCCGGTCCTCTTGCCGGTGGCGCACGAACTCGACATTTCGGGCGTGCATTTCGGCGTGATGATGGTGTCGGGGCTGGCGATCGGGGCCTGCACGCCGCCGGTGGGAAATTGCCTCAACGTCTGCTCCGCGATCTGCCGATTGCCGATCGGGCGCATCTTCCTCGGCGCGGCACCGTTCCTGCTCGCCAACGTCGTGGTCCTGGCGCTGATCTGCCTCTTCCCCGCGCTGGTGATGTGGATCCCGAACGCGGTCATGGGGCCATAGGATGACAAGGGAAACGGACACAGCGGAGGGCCTGCGGGTGTCCCCCGCCGGCCTCGCGCGACAGCCAACAAGACGCGGGAAGCCTCCCGCAGCAGCAAGGATGAAGAAATGAAGAAAGTGACCGTCATAGGTCTTGGCGACATGGGCTCGGGCCTCGCCAGGAACCTCATCGCCGCCGGGTTCGACGTCGCCGGCTTCGACCTGAGCGCCGACCGGCTCGAGAGCTTCCGGAAGATGGGCGGCAGTCCCGCCGCCAGTGTCGCCGAGGCCGCGCGAGACGCCGAGGCCGCCTTCGTGATGGTCATGAACGGTGACCAGGCCAAGGGCGTCATCCTGCCGCCGGACGGACTTGCGGCGCATATGCCCGCCGGCGGCATCGTGTTGCTGACCGCGACGATCCGGCCGAGGGAGGCGCGCGAGATCGGCGCGGCGCTGGAGGGGTCCGGGATCGACCTGATCGACAGCCCGGTCTCGGGCGGGTTTCCCGGCGCACAGGGCGGAACGCTGACCATGATGGCTTCCGCCCCGCAGCCGGTGCTCGACCGCGCGCGCCCGGCGATGGAGGCCGTTTCGGCCACGATTCACCACGTCGGCACCGAGCCCGGCATGGGCCAGACCGTGAAGGCCTGTCTGCAGACGCTCATCGGCTCGATCTTCTCGGCGACGTTCGAGGCGTCGGTGCTGGCGGCCAAGGCGGGCGTGAAGGGGGAAGACCTCTACAAGGTCTTCTCGACCAGCGGCGCAGGGTGCGGATGCACGAACACCGCGCTCGAAAACATCATCGACCGGAAGTTCGAGAAGACCGGTTCGGCCATCGGGACCATGCACAAGGACCTGACGATCTCGCTGAACCTCGCCGAAGAGCTCGAAGTGCCCATGCAGATGGCCTCGACGGCGATGCAGATCTTCCACGCCGGAAAGTCGAAATACCCCGATGGGGACAACTGGGCCTGCACACGGGTGATCGAAGAGATCGTCGGCTCGCAACTGCACCGATAGAACAAGGAGAAAGCCGATGAAACTGGGTGTGATCTGCGACGGCATCAGCCGCGACCTCGGGCATGCCGTCGATGTCATGGACGAGTTCGGGCTGGAGTATGCCGAGCTGCAATTCGTGGGCGACACGGAGGTCGGGGATCACTCGGCTGCCGAGATCGCGGAAATCGACATGCTGCTTCGCGACCGGGGCAAGCCGGTCAGCTGCCTGTCGCGTCACATCTTCGCGGGTACGACGAAAGACAACAAGCCGGGCGATGAGCTGCACACAAAGCACATGGACGCACTCAAGCGCGTGATCGACATGGCGCATGTGGTCGGCAGCCCGCTGGTCAGGGTAATGACCCCGAAGAAGGAGCAGATCCTCTGGGGGTTGAACGGCGCCGAAAAATGGAATGTGGCCCATGGCGCCTGGGATGCGATGCTGCCGCTGATCGCACCAGCATGTGACGTGGCACGCGATGCCGGCGTCACTCTGGTGGTGGAGACCGGCAACGGTACAATGGTGAATTCCAACTACACCGGCCGCAAGCTGATCGACGATCTGGGGGCGAATGACGTGCTCAAGGTGTTGTGGGATTCAGCGAACAACTGCTGGTGTCACGAACCGGCCTGGCCGGACGGTTACGATGCGGTGAAGGACGGCTATCTCGGCCACGTCCACATCAAGGATGTGAAGGTCGACACCCCGCGCGCCACGCTGGAGGTCCGCCGATTGGGCGAAGGTCAGCTCGCCGACCAGTTCCAGCCGGTGGCGGATGCGTTGCGCGCGGACGGGTATGACGGCGTGATCTCGTTCGAGAGCGTCTACCACCCGGGCAACGGAAATTTCGAGGATGGCTTCCGGCTGTGCATCGACCGGTTCAAGACCATCTTCGGGTGACCGCCCTCTGACGGTCACGG
>CAZPPH010000135.1:0-8255 GCA_964588375.1 uncultured Rhodobacterales bacterium
CGGGTGATGAGCTGACGCTTCAGCCCCGTCAGGTGGTCGATGAAGAGCTTGCCGTTCAGGTGGTCGATCTCGTGCTGCACGCAGGTCGCCCAGAGCCCGTCGAACCGTTCGGACTGCTCGGAGCCGTCGAGCCCCCGCCAGCGCACCTCTACCTCCGTTGGCCGCTCGACATCGGCGTATTGCTCGGGAATGGAGAGGCAGCCTTCCTCGTAGACGCTCGTCTCCTCCGAGGTCCAGACGATCTCGGGGTCGATGAGCACCATGGGCCGGGGCGGCACGTCGTCCTCCTTGATGCAATCCATCACGAGAAGGCGCTTCGAAACACCCACCTGCGGTGCGGCGAGGCCCACGCCGGGCGCGTCATACATGGTTTCGAGCATGTCGTCGGCGAGGCGGCGCATCTCGTCGCTGATCTCGCCGACGGGGTCGGCCACCTTCTTCAGGCGCGGGTCGGGATGCAAAAGGATCGGTCTCAGGCTCATGAGCTCTCATCTAATCGCTCGGCAAACCCCTTGCAATCACCGCCGCGAGTGGCAAAGCCTCGCGTGAAACGGGAGGTCTCATGGATTTCGACGAACCGGTCGAGCGGCGTGGCACGAACAGCCTGAAGTGGGACGGTGTGGGCCGGGCCGCCGGCATCGAGGGCGACGACGTCCTGCCGATGTGGATCGCCGATACGGACTTCCGCACCGCGCCCGTCGTGCGCGAGGCGCTCGTCCGGATGGCCGAGGCGGGGCTCATGGCCTACATGTCGGACCTCGGGGAGATGCGCAGGGCCGTGGCGTGGTGGATGAAAACGCGCCATGACTGGCCGATCGACCCCGAGGCGGTGCTGGCCTGCCACGGCCTGGGCAACGGTCTCGCCCTTGCGATCGACGCGCTTACCGAACCCGGCGACGGGGTTGTGATCTTCACCCCGGTCTACCACGAATTCGCCGGCCGGATCCGCGCGGCCGGCCGGCGCCCGGTAGAGGTGCCGCTGGCGGTGGAGGACGGTCGGCAGACCTTCGATCTCGACTGTGCAGGAGACATGCTCGACGGCACCGAGCGCCTCGTCATCGTCTGTTCGCCGCAGAACCCCGGAGGCCGGGTCTGGACCGAAACCGAGCTGTCGGCGGTGGCCGCCTTCGCCGAGGCACGCGGGCTCTACCTGCTCGCCGACGAGATCCACCACGATCTCGTCTACCCGGGCCGGCGCTTCCGGCCGATGGCGGAATCGGGCGCCGACCCCGCGCGGCTGGTGACGATCACGGCGCCTTCGAAGACGTTCAACACCGCCGGCCTGAGGCTCGGTCACATGATCGTCGGGGATGCCGGGCTGCGCGGCAAGATGCGCAGCACGCTCGATAAACGTTCGATCCAGCCCAACATGGCCGGCGTGGTCGCCGCGACCGCCGCCTACAGCCCCGAAGGCGCGGACTGGGCCGACGCGCTCGTGGCCTATCTCGACGGCAACCGGCGGGCGTTCGACGCCGGTGTGAACGCGATACCCGGGGTCCGGTCGATGCCGCTCGAGGCGACCTTCCTTGCCTGGGTCGATTTCTCCGGAACCGGCATGGACCAGGCCGAGATAGAAAAGAGGGTGTCCGATCACGCCCGGATTGCCGTCAACCGCGGGCCGAGCTTCGGACCCGGTGGCGAGAAGCATCTGAGAGTCAACATAGGCACCCAGCGAGATCGTGTCGACGAGGCGGTGCGCCGATTGCAGGCGGCCTTCGCCGACCTGCAATGATCCGTCAGGCTGGCCCGATCAGCGCAACCGGCGCGTCGTCGTCCTTCGAATAATCCAGTGCGGCCCGGTCGGCGACGGGCGTGGCGCGCTTGTATTCGTAGACCGTTTCGCCGTCGCCTTCGTCCGAGGCGACGATAAGGCAGCGCGAAAGGTGCTTCGCGCCGTCGTAGAGGTCGACCAGCCCGCGCAGCCGGGGCGCGTCGTCGCTGTCGAGCGCGAAGCCCTTGTCCCAGGCCCTCAGGATCGTGAAGGTCTGGTCACCGGCGCGCACCCGCATACGGCTGCGCTTTCGCAGTCTCGCTTTCCGGGCCGCTTCCAGCCCGTCCCGCACGTCTTTCGGAAGAAATTCCGACATCGTCGTTACCCCCCAAGGCAATCGAGTCGAAGTCTGGGAAAAATCGGATTTCGGTCAAGGTTAATCACGAACCGGTTCCGGTTTTCGGGATAGTGGGGAGGTGGGGGCACGGATTGTCGCCCGGGGGACCCTTTCGCAATTCTGCACAGGAAGGCCTGCCATTCTCGCGTCTTTCCCAAGCATCATGCTGCGCCTACCTGTCTCGCAAGCGAAAAGGAGTTCGATGTGGGACAGCTTGTAGACGGCGTATGGACCGATGCCTGGTACGACACGAAATCGACCGGCGGGAAGTTCGTCCGCTCAACCGCGAAATTCCGTAACTGGATAACGCCCGATGGCCAGCCGGGGCCTTCGGGTGAAGGTGGCTTCGAGGCGGAACCGGGCCGCTACCACCTCTATGTTTCGCTCGCGTGTCCCTGGGCGCACCGAACGCTGATCTTCAGGGCTCTGAAGGGGCTCGACGACCTCATCGACGTGTCGGTCGTCCACCCCGACATGCTCGGCGACGGCTGGACCTTCGCCGAGGATTACCCCGGCGCGACCGGGGACCGGCTCTACGGACTGCCGTTCGCACGCGACATCTACCTCAAGGCGGACCCGCAGGTTTCCGGCCGGGTCACTGTGCCGATTCTCTGGGATCGCAAGCGCGAGACCATCGTGTCGAACGAAAGCTCCGAGATCATCCGGATGTTCAACGGGGCCTTCGACCATCTGACGGGCAACAGCGACGATTACTGGCCCGAGGCGCTGCGCGAAGAGATCGAGGCGGTGAACGCGCCGATCTACGACAACGTCAACAACGGGGTCTACAAGTCGGGTTTCGCGACCACCCAGCAGGCCTACGACGAGGCGGTCACCGCGCTTTTCGCGGAGCTCGATGCACTCGAAGCGCGCCTGTCCGGTCAGCGCTACCTCGCGGGCGACCGCGTCACCGAGGCCGACTGGCGCCTGTTCACGACGCTCGTCCGGTTCGACCCGGTCTATCACGGGCATTTCAAGTGCAACCGCCAGCGGATCGTCGACTACCCCGCGCTCTGGGCCTACATCCGCGAACTCTACCAGTGGCCGGGTGTGGCGGAGACGGTGAATTTCGACCATATCACGCGCCATTACCATTACAGCCACGAGACCATAAACCCGCACCGGATCGTGCCCATCGGCCCGGTGCTCGACTGGTCCGCGCCCCATGGCCGCGACCGGCTGGGGCTGCGCGCGGCGGAATAGCCGCTACCGGGCGCGACCGTAGTGCTCGACGATGGCCGCGAGGTCCTCGGCGGGCGTCGCCGTCTTGAGGTAGGCGCAGGCGTTCGGGATGTGGTTGAAGATCGATCCGTCGGAGAAGAACGTCGTGTTCGTCACGAAAACGATGCTCGTATCGGGCCGTCGATAGCTGGCGTAATCGGCCACCGCGATCGCGCTGCCGGCCTCGAGGAAAAGATCGAGAACGATGACGTCCGGCTTCTGCCCCTGAAGAGCGGCGATCGCCGCACGCTGGTCGCTGGCCAGCGTGACCCGGGCGCCCGACCGTTCAAGGTGGAGCTTCCACAAATGCGCAAGACCCGCATCGCTTTCGACGATGAGAACGTTCATCAGACCTCCGTGACCGATACCCGGTCACAACCCCCGGCATCACGCTTCGGCCGAATCCGTTAACGAGTGGTTAACACCCCTGTCGAAAAGGTTAACGACAGCGGATTCTCGTGGGTCCGGGCGCCAGATTCACCGTCGAGGATCGACGACCGGGCGCGGGTCTTCATCGCAATCGGTTGCCTGTCGCGGTTGCGTGGCTATCCTGCCGCAGCACCCGAGGGAGAACGCGATGCGCCTGTTCACCATGTCTCATGCCTGGCTTCCGGCGGCCGTCCTGTGTGCCGGAATGGCCGCGGCCTCGACACCCGTGCCCTGCGGCGGCAGTTTCGGCGAGTTCACGCGCGCGGTCGAGGCCGAGGCGGTGCGCCGTGGCGCGGACCCGGCGGCGGCACGACAGTTCTTTTCGGGCGTCCGGCAGGACCCGAGGACGATCCGCGCCGACCGGGCGCAGGGGATATTCTCGCGGCCCTTCCTCGACTTCTCCCAGCGCCTCATCAGCCAGAACCGGCTCCGGAACGGCGAGTCGATGAGCCGGGAGTGGGACGCGGTCTTCGACCGGATCGAGCGCGATCTCGGCGTCTCCCGCGGCGTGCTCCTGGCCTTCTGGGCCTTCGAGACCGACTTCGGCGCGGTGCAGGGCGACTTCAACACGGTGAACTCGCTCATGACCCTCGGGCACGACTGCCGGCGGCCGGAGCTCTTTCAGCCCCAGATCCTCGCGGCCCTCGAACTCTACGAGCGCGGCGACCTCGACCCGCGCACCACCACCGGCGCCTGGGCGGGCGAGATCGGCATGGTGCAGATGCTGCCGGGCGACATCATCGAAAGCGGGGTCGACGGCGACGGTGACGGCCATGTCTATCTCAAGACCTCGCCGCCGGATGCGTTGCTGTCCGGCGCGACGATGCTGCGCTCGCTGGGCTGGCGGCCGGGCGAGCCCTGGTTGAAGGAAATCGACCTGCCGCGGAATTTCGACTGGGCCGCCACCGGGCTCGAGACGAAGCGCAGCGTAGCCGAGTGGGAGCAGGCCGGCGTGCGCGCGCGCAGCGGCGAGCTTGAGGCGAAATCGCTTCCCGCATCCGTGGTGCTGCCGCAGGGCCGCAACGGTCCGGCCTTCCTCGCCTACCCGAATTTCGAGGTGTTCTTCGAATGGAACAGAAGCTTCGTCTACGTGATGACGGCGGCCTACTTCGCCACGCGGCTAGAGGGCGCGCCGGTCTATGACGCCGGCAATCCCGACCCCGGGCTCGACCGCGAGCAGATGTTCGAGTTGCAGCGCAGACTGGCCGCTCGGGGTCACGACGTCGGTGGCGTCGACGGCATTCTGGGCGAAATGACACGCGCCGCGGTCCGGAAGGAACAGGCCCGGCTCGGCCTGCCGGCGGACGCCTGGCCGACGCCCGAGCTATTGGGCCGGCTCTGAGCGTCCTTCTTTCCCGGAAATACTGTCGGGGTGAACGGGCCGCAGGCCGGGAAGGGCTCGATTCCCTTACGCCACCATCGCCTCGGCGCGCTTGAGGTCGACCGAGACGAGCTGGCTCACCCCCTGTTCGCCCATCGTCACGCCGAAGAGCCGGTCCATCCGCGCCATCGTCACCGCGTGGTGGGTGATGATGAGAAAGCGGGTGTCGGTCGCCCGTGTCATCTCGTCGAGCAGGTCGCAGAACCGCCCGACATTGGCATCGTCGAGCGGCGCGTCGACCTCGTCGAGCACGCAGATCGGCGCGGGGTTGGCGAGAAAGACCGCGAAGATGAGGGCGAGGGCCGTCAGCGTCTGCTCGCCGCCCGACAGCAGCGACAGGGTCGAGAGCTTCTTGCCGGGAGGCTGGCACATGATCTCGAGGCCGGCGTCCAGCGGGTCGTCGCTTTCGACGAGCATCAGCCTCGCCTCTCCGCCGCCGAAGAGGTGGGTGAAGAGCCGGCCGAAGTTGCGGTTGACCTCGTCGAAGGCCGCGAGGAGCCGTTCGCGGCCCTCCTTGTTGAGGCTCGCGATGCCCGCGCGCAGCTCGCGTATCGCTTCGGTGAGATCCTCGCGTTCGGCCACGAGCGTGTCGTGCTCCTCCTGAACCTCGCGCGCGTCCTCCTCGGCGCGAAGGTTCACGGCTCCGAGCGCATCGCGCTGGCGGCGCAGGCGCATGACCTCCGCCTCGGCGGCTTCGGCCGACGGCATGGTCGCGGGGTCGGCATCGAGGCTCTCGAGAAGCGCGGCGGGCGTCGTCTCCTGTTCCTCACCGATTCGGGCAGCGGCGGCGGTGACGGCACCGGCGGCAGCCTCGGCGCGGGTCTCGGCGCGGGCGCGGGCCTCGCGGGCGTCGGAGGCGGCACGTTCGGCCTCCCGCTCGCTGTCCCGCGCGGCCCGGTCGGCGGCCTCGGCGGCGGAGAGCGCATCGGTGGCGGCGGCCTTGCGCGCTTCGGCGGCGGCGACCTCGGTGGCCAGCGCTCCTGCTTCCCCGGAAATCCGCTCGGGGGCGGTTCTGGCATCCTCGAGCGCGCTTGCGGTTTCGTCGCGTCGCGCTTCGATCTCGGCGACCCTCGAGCCGGCCTTCTCGAGCCGCCCCGCCCACGTGGCCCGTTCGCTCTCGATGGCAGCCAGCCGGGCGGCGCGCGCCTCGCCCTCGCGGCGCAATTCGTCGTGGGCCGAGCGGCGCGACAGCATGGTGATGCGCGCGGCCTCGACGGTGAGACGGACGTCCTCCGCCTCGGCGCGCGCGGCGTCGAGGTCGGCAAGTCCCGCCACTGCCGCCTCGGCCTCGGCCAGCGCCGCGCGGGCGGCCTCCGCCTCGGCGCCGTAGCGCGTTTCGGCGAGCCGCGAGGTTTCGAGCTTGCCCGCGGCGATGTTGCGGTCGGCCTCCGCGCGGCTTTCCGAGCGTCTGGCCTCGGTCGCGGCGAGGTCGGCCGCACGCCGGGCCTCCCGGGCCGCCCGGTCTGCCCCGGTCAGAGCCTCGAGTTCCGACTTCAGATGCTCGTGCGCCTTCGCGGCACCCTCGGCGCGCGCCGTCGCAAGGGCAAGCTCCTGCTTCAGCTCCTCGAGCCGGTTGATCTGCTGAAGCCTGAGGGCCGAAGCCGAGGGCGCGTCCTCGGCCGCGGTGCGGAAACCGTCCCAGCGCCAGAGGTCGCCCTCGAGAGACACGAGGCGCTGGCCGGGCCGCAGCCCTGCCTGAAGGCGCGCGCCCTCGTCGGCGTCGACGACACCGACCTGCGAGAGGCGGCGGCGGAGCATTGCAGGCACGTCGGTCCGGGCAGCCAGGGGTTCAGTGCCGGCGGGGAGCGGCTGGGGATCGGTGTAGTTTTCGAGGGTCGCCCAGCCGGTTCCGCCGTCCTCGTCGATGACCGGCGCACGCAGGTCGTCGGCGAGTGCGGCTCCGAGCGCCTTCTCGAAGCCCGGCTCGATGCGGACGAGGTCCATTACCTGCCCGCCCTCGGCGGTGTCGCGCCGGACAAGCCGGGCGAGGGAGGCGACCTCCGCCTCGAGCCCGGCGACCTCGCCTTCGGCCGCCGAGCGTTCCGCCCGGCCCTCGGCCTCGCGCGCCTGCGCCGCTCCCCGGGCCTCGTCGGCCTCCGCGAGCGCGGCCTCGGCGGCCTCCGCCTCGGCCGTGGTCCGCGCCACGGTACCGGCGGCGGACGCCAGAGCGGTTTCCGCGGCGGCGAGTTCGTCTCCGGCCACCCGGGCCGTATCGGCGGCCTCGGCTGTCGCGGCTTCGGCCTTTTCCAGCGTCGTCTCGGCGTCGGTGACCGTGCGCGTCGCGGCTTGATGCCGGGCGGCGAGGCGCGCCACTTCCTCGGTCAGTCCCGAAAGGGCCGTCTCGCGCTCGCCGAGCACCGCTTTCGCCGCCTCGGCCGCTTCGGCGGCTGCCGCCAGCCGGTCCCCGTGGCCCTCGCCCTCGGCAAGAAGCGCCGCTGTTTCTTCCTCCAGCCGCGAAAGCGTCTCGCGGGCGTCGGCGTCCAGCCCCGATTCGCGGGCAATATCGGCCTCGAGGCTCGCGAGGGCGGCCTCCAGCCGCTCGATCTCTGCCTCCGCCCGTGCCGCCTCGTCGGAAAGTGCGCCCTGGCGGACGAGAAGCTTCTGAAGCACCGCCGCCGCGATCGCGTCCTCTTCTCTCAGCGGTGGCAGCGCGGCCTCGGTCTCGCCCCGCGCCGCGGTCGCCGCGCGCGCCGCCCGCTCGGCTTCCGAGGCGGCGCGCACGGCCTCGGCGAGCGCCGCGTCGGCGGCGATGCGGCCGTCCTCCGCTTCGCGCCAGCGGCGGTAGAGCAGGATGCCCTCGGAGCGCCTGAGGGCATCGCCGATCTCGCGGTAGCGCGCGGCCTGACGGGCCTGGCGGGCGAGCGAGGTGAGCTGGCTCGCGAGCTGTTCGACCACGTCCTCCACCCGGGCGAGGTTGGTCTCGGCCCCCCTGAGCTTCAGTTCCGCCTCGTGGCGGCGCTGATAGAGGCCCGAGATGCCGGCGGCCTCTTCGAGAATCCGCCGCCGGTCCTTCGGCCTGGCGTTGATCAGTTCCGAAATCTGGCCCTGCCGGACGAGGGCCGGCGAATGGGCCCCGGTGGAGGCGTCGGCGAACAGGATCTGCGCATCGCGGGCCC
>CAZPPH010000136.1:0-7990 GCA_964588375.1 uncultured Rhodobacterales bacterium
CCGGCGAAGGCCTGCATCAGGAACTGGCCCGATTCCGCCTGTTCCTCCTGGTCGCCGGTCCATTCCCAGTCGAGCCCCGCGGGCAGCGGGTTCGTCTCCAGCCATTCCGTGAGTTCGGCGATCCGCTCGTTGGCGTTGATCGGCACGAGGCGGAGGTCTCCGCCCTGAAGGCCCGCCTCGACCTCGGAGGTCGTGAGGTCGCTCGTGTAGACGAACGCTTCCGAGCCCTCGGGCGCCTGCGGGTCGGGCCGTGCGGTGCCGACAGCCGCGCCGCTCGCGTCGACGACTTTCTGCAGGCCCGGCGCCACGTCGGCCTTCACGTCGAAGTACCGCTCCTGATCCACACGGTTGATCTGGCCGAGCTTGGCCACCGGTTCCCGGGTGATGAAGTTCGACAGCGGCACCAGCCCGTCCTGGGTGCGCACCTTGAGGCTGTCGAGGGTGGACAGCACCCGGTCCTCCTCGGGCAGGCGGACACGGATCTCGATCTCGTCGTCCGAACTGTCGACCCGCATCGTGTCGAGAAGGATGCCGCGGGTGACGAGTTGCACCATGCCGCCCACGGTCGCCACGTTGGCCCCGTACCGCCCGGCGGCCTCGACATCGACGTCGATCTGCCAGTCGATGCCGGGCAGGGGGCGGCTGTCCTCGATGTCGACGAGGCCTGCCGTGGTCTCGAACTCGGCGCGGGCGATTGCGGTCGCGTCCAGAAGGTCGTTCCAGTTGTCGCCCTTGAGCCGAAGGTGCACCGGCTTGCCCGAGGCGGGACCCTGGGCGAGGTTCATCACTTCGGTCTCGATGCCGGGAATGCGGTCGAGCGCGGCCTGGAGCCGGTCGATCACGAGGTCGCCGTCGAGGTCCTCGAAGGTCACGCCGTCGCGGGCGTCGGCGTAATCGGCCCGGTCTTCCCACGGAATGAGCTCGATCTGCACCTGGCCGATGGTGTCCAGAGGGCTCTGGGCGCCGCCCGTATTCGCGTTGAGCCCGCCCGACCCGGCGAAGGCGAAGGCGTTCAGGATGCCCTCGGTCGAAAGCACCACATCCTCGACCTCGCGGACGAGCGCATCCTTCTCATTGAGCGACAGGTTGCCCCGCGCGCGGACATAGACGATGGCCTGCTCGGGCTCGCTCTCGACGAAGAACTCCACACCGTTGTTGTTGGCGCCGAAGTAGCCGAACACCGAGACGACGAAGAACCCGACGGCGGCGATGGTCACCAGCGGCATCACCGGGTTGGCGGCGATGAACCTGATGAAATGGCCGAAGGGCGTGCGCCGGTGTCCGGCGCGGATACGGCCCGCGCCGCGCTCGCGTTTCGCGGCGCCGAGTGTGACCGAGGCCAGCATGGCCGAGACCACGAACATGAGCGCACCGGGTATCATGCCGCCCACGCCGTCCGGCGCGGCATCGCCGAGAAGGTAGGCGGGGTTGAGGGTCTGCATCGCCGAAACGAAGAGCAGCCACAGCGCCACGGGCACCAGGACGGCGCGCAGCCACCAGGGGGTCGACCGCCTGAGCGCCTCCGAACCCCGCTCGAAGATCCGGCTCATCCGCCCGGCGACACCGCCCATGACGGGCAGATAGATGAGGGCGACGATCAGCGAGGCCGACAGGACGAAGATCAGCGTCACCGGCAGCATGCCCATGAACTCGCCGGGGACACCCGGCCAGAACAGCATCGGCAGGAAGGCGCAGAGCGTCGTCGCGGTCGACGACACGATGGGCCAGAACATGCGCTTTGCGGCCTCGGTATAGGCCCGCATCGGCCCCGAGCCGTCGCGAATGCGCTTGTCGGCGTATTCCACGACCACGATCGCGCTGTCGACCAGCATGCCGACCGCGAGAATGAGGCCGAACATCACGATGTTCGACACCGAGATGCCCATGACCGCGAGAAGCGCGAAGCAGAGCATGAAGGAGGTGGGAATGGCGAAGCCCACGAGAAGCGCCGAGCGCGTGCCGAGCGTCGAGAGCACCACGATCATCACCAGCGCGATGGCGGTGAGCACGGACCCCTCGAGCTGGTTGACCATCGAGGCCACTTGCCGTGACTGGTCGTTCGAGGCACCCACGTCGACCACCGCGCGCAGCCCGTCGGGCCAGGTACCGGACGCTGCGGCGACCTCGTCCTTCACGAGCGTCGCGGTGTCGATGAGGTTGAAGCCCTTCCGCTTGACCACCTGGAGCGCCACGGTTGTCTCGCCGTTGAACCGCGCGGTGCCCTGACGGTCCTCGAAGGTGAGGCGGATGTCGGCGAGGTCGCCCAGCGTCACCACCCGGTCGCCGTCGACCTTCACCGGCAGGTCGTAGACGTCGCGCTCGTCGTCGAAGGACGACGGGATCTTCACCGAGAACGCGCCCGCCTCGCTCTCCACCTCGCCGGCGGCGATGAGCTGGTTGTTGTTCTGCACAACCGAGATGAGTTCGCTCGCGGTGACGTTGTAGGCTTCGAGGCGCAGGGGATCGATGACCACCTCGAGCATCTCGTCGCGATGCCCGGCGAGGGCGGCGTCGAGCACGGGCTCGAGGCCCTCTAGGCGGTCCTGCAAGTCGTTGGCGACACGCAGCAGCGTGCGCTCGGGCACCGCGCCGGACAGGTTGACGATGACGATCGGGAATTCGGAAAAATTGAACTCGGAGATCGAGTATTGCTCGAAGCCCGAGGGAAACTGGCTCTCGGCCTTCGACATCCGGTCGCGGACGTCGGCGAGGACCGCGCTCTTGTCCCAGCCGAACTCGAATTCGAGCACGATGTTGGCATAGCTCTCCGCGGCGGTCGCCGTCATCGTCTTCAGCCCGTCGAGGTCCGACAGCTCGGTCTCCATCGGCCGCACGAGCAGGCTCTCGCTGTCTTCCGAGGAGATACCGGGGAAGGGCACCGAGATGATGACGGCGGGGATCTCGATATCGGGCTCGCCCTCTTTCGGGAGCGAGACGTAGGAGACCGCGCCGGCGACGATCGACAGCACGATGAAGGCGAGCACCATCCGTGCCCGCGAGGCGGCCCAGTCGACGATGCCGGTCATTTGCGGGCTTCCCGGTAGGTAACGGCGACAGGCACGCCGTCGGTGACGAACTCCTGGCCGACGACGATGACGTCGACCGCGTCTTCGAGCCCGGAGACCCAGATACCGTCCCGCGCGTCACGCAGGACGGAGACCGGGGCGAACTGGGCGGCCGCGTCGCGGACGACACGCACGCCGAGGCGGCCCTCGTCGTTGAGCGTGAGAGCCGATTGCGGGATGAAATGCGCCGCCGTGCCCTCGCCGCCGATGACGATCTCGGCGGTCTGGCCGTCGCGGATCGCAAGGTCCGGATTGTCCACGGTGATCTCGACCCGGAAGGTGCGGGTGTTGGGGTCGGCCGAGCGCGACAGGAAGGTGACCTCGCCGGTCACCTCGCGGCCCGAGGCGAGCCGTGCCGCGGCCATCGCCCCGGTGCTCACCCGGTCGACGGCGGTTTCGGGCACGAAGCCCACGAGCCGGATCGGATCGAGCTGGATGATCGTGGCGCAAAGCCCGCCGGGCTGGAGAAGTTCGCCGAGCTCGGCGCTGTCAGTCTCCATGATCCCCTCGAACGGGGCATGGATCTCGAGGCGTTCGAGCTCTTTCTCGGCCGCCGCCACGGCGGCTTCGGCAGACTGGATTCCGGCGCGGGCCGATTCGAGCCCGGACGTGGCGGACTGGACGGCCGCGCGGGCGGATTCGACACCGGCCCGCGTGGTGGCAACCCGGGTTTCCGAGGCGAACCCGCCTTCGGAGAGTTGCAGCGCCGCCCGGTCGTTGATCTCGGCTTCGGCAAGCCGCGCCTCGGCCTCGGCGACCCGGGCCTCCGCCGTGGGCAGGTTCGCGCGCGCCTCCTCGAGCCGGGCCAGAGCCTCGGACCGGCTCACCTCGCGGGTGCCGGGATCGACGCGGCAGAGAAGATCGCCCTCGTCGACAAAGGCTCCCTTTCGGATCGGCTCGGAGATAACCTTGCCGCTCGTCTCGGCGCGCACGTCGACCTGGCGCGCCGCCTCCGTGCGTCCGCGCAGCACCACGGCGCGGTCGATCTCCCCCGGTTCCGAGCGCAATGCCACGACCTGTACCCTGTCGTCTTCCGCCACCTCTGCGGGGGGCGCGGCTTCGGCCGCCATCTCCGTTTGCGAGGAGTCGGTCGCGGCGCCATCGTCGCGCCCCGCGAACTCCAGCAACCGATCACGTTCGAAGACGACGAGGTAAAGCACGCCGACGACGACCAGCGCCGTTGCAATCGAGAAAAAACGCATATCCTGTCTTTCAACTCCAATCGGGCGGCGAAAACCGGTGCGGGCCCCCCTCGGCTTCTTTCCTGCGTTATACGCTAAACCGTTCGGTTCAGATTAGTCTGTTCGGCCACCTTGTGCAAGTTTCGCCCATTTCGGGGCGTCTGCCCTTGGCTTTCGACGGGAGCCTGCTGTAGAAAAAGGCGAATTTGCGCGCCGGAGGCGAGAGATTGGCCAATAACGACAGCTTCATAAACGAGGTCACCGAAGAGGTCCGGCGTGACAGGCTGTTCGCGCTGTTTCGCCGATACGGGTGGATCGGGGCGCTCGTGATCGTCGTCCTCGTCGGCGGCGCGGCGGTCAACGAATATCTGAAAGCCCAGGCGCGGGCCGAGGCCGAGGCGCTGGGCAATGCGATCCTCACGGCACTCGAGGCGCCGACGGAAGATGCGCGCACCGAGGCGCTCGCGGCCATCGAGGACATCGACAACCCGCGGGCGGCCGCTCTGGTGACGCTTCTCGAAGCGGGCACCGGCGGCGCGGATGCCGAGCGTCTCTGGAATATTTCCGACAATCCCGACCTGCCCGCGTTCTGGCGCGATACCGCGGCCCTCAAGGCGGCGATGGCGGCTTCGGGCGAGATGCCGTCCGCCGAACTCATCGCACGGCTCGAGCCGCTGGCGCTTCCCGGCGCGCCCTATCGCCTTCTCGCGCTCGAGCAGATCGCTCTGGCGGAGCTGTCGCGCGGCGAAAGCGGCGCGGCACTCGATGTCCTGCGCGAAATCGTCGGCGACGACGCGACCGGAGAGGGCTTGCGTCAGCGGGCGGTGCAGTTGATTGTGGCTCTCGGGGGTGACCCCGAGGCGGCATGAGCGGCCGACGGGTCGGTGAGGGGGCGTTCGGAGTGACTGGCGGCTTTCTGCGCAAAGCGATGGTGATCGGCTGTCTCGCCGTGCTCGGAGCCTGTGCCGAGCGGGAACTGATCCTGCCCGGCGAGCGCGAGGACGTTCGCTCGGTCCTCGGCCCGCAGGAGCGGGCGCGGGCACCCGGAGGTCCCGTCACGCTCGGGCCGGCCAACGTCACCCGCAGCTGGACCCATCTCGCCGGCCGTCCCGACCACGATGCGGGTCATGCGGCGCTCTCGGGCAGCCCCTCGCTTCTGTGGAGCGCCGATATCGGCGCGGGCGACGCCCGCCGCTACCGGATCACCGCGCAGCCGGTCTCGGACGGGGTGCGCATCTACGCCATGGACAGCCGCTCGACCGTCACCGCCGTCAGCACGGCCGGGCAGCGGGTCTGGTCGCGGAACCTGACCCCGCCGGGCGACCGCACCGACAGCGCCTCGGGGGGAGGGCTCGCGGTCGTGGGCGGGCGGGTCTACGCCACCACGGGGTTCGGCACCCTGGTCGCCATCGACGCCGCGAGCGGCGCACCGGTCTGGACCCACGATTTCAACTCCATCGCCTCGGGCGCGCCGACCGTCGCGAACGGCCGTGTCTATGCCATCACCCGCAACGGCATCGGCTGGGCGCTGGACGCCGCCACCGGCCGGGTGCTCTGGACCGTTCCGGGCGTCAGCACGCCCGCCGGTATCGTCGGCGGGCCGTCGCCTGCAGTCGGCGAGGACGGTCTCGCGGTCTTCGCCTTCTCCGACGGCGGTCTCGCCGGTGTCGATGCGGCGACCGGCACGGCCCGCTGGCGCGGCTTCATCGCGGGCCGCAGGATCGGCCCGGTGGCCGCCGGCATCGAGGATGTCACCGGCGACCCGGTGCTGTCGGGCGCCGTCGTCGTCGCGGGCACCCACAACGGGCGGACCGCCGCCTTCGACCGCACGACCGGCACGCCGCTCTGGTCCCTCGACGAAGGCGCCATGTCGCCGGCGGTCGTCACCCCGAGCGATGTCTTCCAGGTCACCGACCGCAACGCGCTCATCAGGGTCGACCGCAATACCGGTGGCCTCGTCTGGTCCCAACCCCTGCCGCTCTACCGTTCGAGCCGCCCGCGCCGGTTCGACGCGCTCTTCGCCCATTACGGGCCGATTCTCGCCGGCGGCCGCCTCGTCGTGGCGTCCGACGACCGCAACCTGCGCTTCTTCGACCCCGCCACCGGCGGGCTCACGGGGGCCGTCCGGCTTCCCTCCGGGGCAACGTCCGAGCCCATCGTCGTCGGCGGCACCCTCTATCTCGTCACCGAGAACGGACGGCTTCACGCCTTTCGCTAGGCGCGAAACCCCGCTAGAGAGCCCTGTCCAACGGCTCCGGAACCGATACGCCCGATGACCTTCACACTCGCCATCGTCGGCCGACCCAATGTCGGCAAGTCGACCCTGTTCAACCGGCTCGTGGGCCGGCGGCTGGCGCTTGTCGACGACCAGCCGGGCGTGACCCGCGACCTCCGCGAGGGCGAGGCGCGCCTCGGACCCCTGCGGTTTCGCGTCGTCGACACCGCCGGGCTCGAGGAGGCCACCGACGAAAGCCTCGCGGGACGGATGCGAAAGCTCACCGAGCGCGCCGTGGGCATGGCCGACGCCTGTCTTTTCGTCATCGACGCGCGGGCCGGGGTGCTGCCCGCCGACCGCGTCTTCGCGGAAATCCTCCGCCGCTCGGGCAAGACGGTGCTTCTGGCCGCCAACAAGGCCGAGGGGCGGGCCGCCGAAGCCGGGCTCATCGAGGCGTGGGAACTGGGCCTCGGCCAGCCCATCGGTCTCTCGGCCGAACACGGTGAAGGCATGAGCGATCTTCTCGCTGTGCTCATGCCCCTCGTGGATGCCGCCGACGAAGCCCCCCTGACAGCCCTGGAAGAAGCGCCCGACATCGGCCTCGACGTCGGGGACGAAGAGGGCGGCGGCGATTATGTGCCCGACCTCTCCCGTCCCCTTCAGGTCGCCGTCGTGGGCCGCCCGAACGCAGGCAAGTCGACGCTGGTCAACGCGCTTCTGGGCGACGAGCGGCTGCTGACCGGCCCCGAGGCCGGCATCACCCGCGACGCGATCTCGCTCGATCTGGACTGGGACGGCCGGCCGGTGCGGATATTCGATACCGCGGGGATGAGAAAGCGCGCGAAAGTTCATGAAAAGCTTGAGAAGCTTTCTGTCTCCGACGGGCTCAGGGCGGTGAAGTTCGCCGAGGTCGTCGTTGTCCTGCTCGACGCCGCGATTCCCTTCGAGACACAGGATCTGCGCCTCGCCGATCTCGCCGAGCGCGAGGGCCGCGCGGTGGTCGTGGCGATCAACAAGTGGGATCTCGAGGAGGACCGGGGCGCCAAGCTCGCCGAATTGAAGGAGGCCTTCGAGCGCCTCCTGCCGCAATTGCGGGGCGCGCCCCTCGTCACGGTCTCGGCGAAGACCGGGCGCGGCCTCGACCGGCTGCGCGCGGCGGTGCTGAAGGCCCACGAGGTCTGGAACCGCCGGGTGCCGACGGCGAAGCTGAACCGCTGGCTCGAGGGCATGGTCGGCGCGCATCCGCCGCCGGCGCCGGGGGGGCGGCGGATCAAGCTGCGCTACGCCACGCAGGCGAAGACCCGCCCGCCGGGCTTCATCGTGATGGCCTCGCATCCCGAAAGGATTCCCGAGAGTTATGCGCGATACCTCATCAACGGGTTGCGTGAGGATTTCGACATGCCGGGCACGCCGATCCGCCTCACGTTCCGCAGCCAGGCTGACAAGAACCCCTACAAGGACCGCAGGAAATCCACGCCCTCGCGGCTGAGAAAGCACCTCGAGGGAAAGTCGCGGCGCCCGCCCGGGGA
>CAZPPH010000137.1:0-6264 GCA_964588375.1 uncultured Rhodobacterales bacterium
CCGAGGACCGCAAGGTCAGCTATATCAACGCGCACGGCACCTCGACGCCGGTGGGGGATGTCGGCGAGGTGGAGGCGGTGCGGCGCACTTTCGGCGCCGAGGCCCCGCCGATCAGTTCGACGAAGTCGATGACCGGCCATTCCCAGGGCGCGGCCGGGGCACAGGAGGCGATCTATTGCCTCCTGATGCTCGGGGGCGATTTCATCACGCCCTCGATCAATGTCGAAACCCTCGACCCCGCGCTCGACCCCCACGAAATCGCCACCGAACTCGTCGAAAACGCGGGCCTCGACACGGTGATGACCAATTCATTCGGCTTCGGCGGCACGAACGGTTCGATGCTGCTGTCGCGTACCCGGAGCTGAAACATGGCGGAACTGATGAACGGCAAGCGCGGGCTCGTCATGGGTGTCGCGAACGACCACTCCATCGCCTGGGGTATCGCCAAGGCTCTTCGGGCCGAAGGTGCGGAGATCGCTCTGTCCTTCCAGGGTGATGCCTTCAGGAAACGGGTCGAGCCGCTGGCCGAGAAGCTCGGCTCCACGCTGCTTGTCGATGTCGACGTTCAGGACGACGACGAACTCGACACCGCCTTCGAGAAGATCGCGGCCGAGTGGGGCCGGCTCGATTTTCTGATCCACGCCATCGCCTTTTCCGACAAGAACGAGCTTGCCGGCCGGTTCATCGACACCTCCCGCGAGAACTTCAAGAAATCGCTGACGATCTCGTGTTACTCGCTGATCGAGGTGTCGCGGCGCGCGTATCCGCTGATGAGCGAGGGCGGCTCGATCGTGACGCTGACCTATCTCGGCTCGAACCGCGTGACGCCGTTCTACAACGTCATGGGGGTGGCCAAGGCCGCACTCGAAAGCTCGGTGCGCTACCTCGCAAACGATCTCGGCCGCGACGGGATCAGGGTGAACGCGATCAGCGCGGGGCCGATGAAGACGCTCGCGGGGGCCGCGATCTCGGGGGCGAGAAAGACCTTCAAGACCGCCGAACTCAATGCGCCCCTCGGCCACAACGCGTCGCTCGAGGCCATTGGCGGCACGGCGGTCTACCTCTGTTCGGACCAGGGTGCCTGCACCACCGGCGAGATCATCACCGTCGACGCAGGATATCACGTGCTCGGCATGGCCCGCGCCGAGAACCTCTGAGAATGCCCGCGAGCATCTGCATCTTCGACGCCTATGGTACGCTTTTCGATGTCGCGGCCGCCGCGCGCACGGTGGCGGGCGAACCGGGGCGCGGCAGGCTCGCCGAGGTCTGGGAGGAGCTTGCCGCCGACTGGCGCGCCAAACAGCTCGAATACTCCTGGCTGCGCGCCGTCACAGGCGATTACGTTCCGTTCTGGCAGGTCACGAAGGACGGGCTCGACTGGGCGATGGAGAAGGCCGGGTTCGACGACCCCGAGCTGCGCGAACGGCTTCTCGCGCTCTACTGGGAGCTTGCCCCCTTTCGCGAGGCGCCCTGGTGCCTTGCCGAACTCAAGGCCGCCGGGCGGACCTCGGCCATTCTCTCGAACGGCTCGCATGACATGCTGGAGGCCGCCGTTGAGACATCGGGGCTCGGCGACTGGCTCGACGCGGTGATGTCGGTCGACGCGGTCGGGGTCTTCAAGCCCGCCCGCGCGGTCTACGACCTCGTGGGCGCGCGCTTCGGCACCGAACCTCGCGACGTGCTCTTCGTTTCCGCGAATGGCTGGGACGTGTGTTCCGCGGCGGCTTACGGCTTCCGCACGGTCTGGGTAAACCGCGCGGGGCTTCCGGTCGACCGCCTGCCGGGCCGGCCCGACCACGTCGTCGCCGACCTCTCGACCGTGCCCGCGCTGGCGGCGGCGTGAGCGGGAGTTTCACCGCCGCCGACGGGGTGCGGCTCGTCTACGACGACGAGGGCGACGGCCCGCCGGTGCTCTGCCTTGCCGGCCTTACCCGCTCGGCGCGCGATTTCGACTACCTCCTGCCGCATCTCGCGGACGCCCGGGTGATCCGTCCCGATTACAGGGGCCGCGGGCGGTCGGACCATGCCGACCCCGCCACCTATACCGTGCCGGTCGAGGCGGGCGACGTTCTGGCGCTGATGGATCATCTCGGCCTCGCGCGCGCCGCCATCATCGGCACCTCGCGGGGCGGGCTCATCGCCATGGTGCTCGCACTCGCCGCGAAGGACCGGCTCGCGGGCGTCTGCCTCAACGACATCGGCCCCGAGATCGCCCCGGAGGGCATGGCGGCGATCCGCTCCTACGTGGGCGTCGCGCCGGCGGAGAAGACACTCGCGGAGGCCGCCGCCATGCGGGCGCGGCTCCAGCCGGGGTTCGACGGCGTGCCCGAAAGCCGCTGGGCCGAGGAGGCCGCGCATCATTACGTCGAGACGCCGGAGGGACTGGCGCTGCGCTACGACGCGCGGCTTCGCGCGCCGGTGCTCGCGGCGGCCGACGCCCCTGCCCCCGACCTCTGGCCGGCCTTCGATGCGCTGGCGGGCCTGCCGGTGGCGCTGATCCGGGGGGAGAACTCGAACATCCTGTCGCGGGAGACAGCCGCCGAGATGCAGAGGCGCCGGCCCGACATGATCTTCGCGGAAGTGGCCGGACGCGGGCATGTGCCGTTTCTCGACGAGCCCGAAGCGCTCTCGGCCATCGCGGCCTGGCGGGAGGCGATGGCGTGAGCGACCTTGCAGCGGTGGAGGCCGCGGCGGAGCGGCTCGGTGGCCACGCGAGAGTCACCCCGATGCTTTCGTCGCCCTTTCTCGACGAGATCGCCGGGCGGCGCGTGCTGGTGAAGGCCGAATGCCTGCAGAAGACCGGCTCGTTCAAGTACCGGGGCGCGCGCTCGGCGCTCTCGGCGCTCGACCCGGGCGCGGCCCGGCAAGGGGTGCTGGCGATGTCCTCGGGCAACCACGCGCAGGGGGTCGCTCTGGCGGCGCGCGAGCTTGGCATCGCCGCAACCATCCTGATGCCCGCCGACGCCCCGCGCCTGAAGCTCGACAACACCGCGGCCCTCGGCGCCGAAGTCGTCACCTACGACCGCGAGACGGCGGACCGTGACACACTCGGACGGGCGATCGCGGAGGAACGGGGGCTCACGCTGATCCCGCCCTTCGACCACCGCGAGGTCATCGCCGGCCAGGGCACGGCGGGCCTCGAGATCGCCCGACAAGCCGCGGAAGCGGGGGTCGAGGCGGCCGAGGTGCTTGTCTGCTGCGGAGGCGGCGGGCTTTCGGCGGGCATCGCCCTCGCCCTGGAGGCCCGCGCCCCGGGCTTGCAGGTGCGGACAGTGGAACCCGAGGGCTTCGACGATGTCGCCCGCTCGCTCGTTGCGGGACGGCGGCTCTCGAACGACCGGACGACGGGCTCGGCGGCCGATGCGATCCTCACGCCCGCTCCGGGCGAGCTGACGTTTCCGGTGCTACGGCGGCTCGCGGGGCCCGGCCTCGCGGTCACCGACGCGGAGGCCTTCCGCGCCATGGCCGCGGCCTTCCTGCGCCTGAAGATCGTGCTCGAGCCCGGCGGTGCGGTGGCACTCGCCGCCGCGCTTTTCAGGCCCGGGGCCAGCCGGGGCGACGCGGTCATCGCCGTGGCCACCGGCGGCAATGTCGACCCGGACGTCTTCGCCCGCGCGCTCGGCACGCTCTGAGCGCAGCCGGGTCCTTCTTCGTTCCGCAAATACTCAAATAACCCCCATCCGGACCTCGCGCCGGACGCCAGACTTCGGGGTGCCGACTTTCGGGGGCCGACTTTCGGGGGGCCGCCAAACCGGCTAGGCATGGATGGAACAACCGCCGAGGGTCCATGCCGCTGCCGCTGATCTTCATTCTGGTGACGGTTGCGCTCGACGCGATCGGGATCGGTCTCATCATCCCGGTGATGCCGGATCTCCTGCGCGAGATCGGCGGCGGCACGCTGGCCGAGGCGGCGGTGTGGGGCGGCATTCTCTCGACCTCCTATGCCGCGATGCAGTTTCTCTTCGGCCCGGCGATGGGGGCGCTTTCCGACCGGGTGGGGCGGCGGCCGGTGCTGCTCGTCACCCTCGCCGTCCTCGCCCTCGACTACGTGGTCATGGCGCTCGCGGGCGTGCTCTGGCTTCTGCTGGCGGGACGGATCGTCGGCGGGATCACGGCGGCGACCCAGGCGACGGCGGCCGCGGTGATCGCGGATATCTCGAAACCTTCCGAGAAGGCGGCCCGCTTCGGTCTTGTTGGCGCCGCCTTCGGGATGGGCTTCGTCATCGGCCCCGCCCTCGGCGGCCTTCTCGCCGAGTTCGGCACCCGGGCGCCGTTCTGGGCGGCCGCCGCGCTGGCCGCGGCGAACCTCGTCTTCGGCTGGCTGGTGCTGCCCGAGACCGCCGCCCGGCGCGCGCCGCGGCCGTTTTCCTTTGCCAGCGCCAACCCCTTCGGCGCCTTCGCCGCGCTTCGCGTTCACGGCGCGCTCACGCGCCATGTCCTCCTGTTCTTCCTCTACCAGGTGGCCTTCATGGTCTACCCGTCGATCTGGGCCTATTTCACCATCGCCCGCTTCGGCTGGTCGCCCGGCACCATCGGCGCCTCGCTTGCGGCCTTCGGCATCGCGCTTGCCATCGTTCAGGGCGGGCTCATCCGCCTCGTCATCGCCGCCCTCGGCCAGCGCGGCACGGTGGTCTACGGGCTCGTCTTCAACGCCTTCGCCTTTCTCGCCATCGCCTTCGTCGCCGACGGCCGGCTCGCCCTTGCGCTGACCCCGCTCCTGGCCTTCGGCGCGGTGGTGACACCCGCGCTTCAGGGGCTGATGTCGGACGCCGCACCCGACGATGCGCAGGGCGCGCTGCAGGGGGTTCTGGCGAGCGCGATGGGCCTCGCCCTCATCGTGTCGCCGCTCGTGATGACCGGCACCTTCGCGCTCTTCACCGAGGGGCGGCTCGGGTTGACGCTGCCCGGTGCGCCGTTTCTCGTTTCGATGACCCTGATGGGAGCATGCCTTGCCGTTTTCCTTGCGTCACCGAAGGCCCTCAGAGCGTAATTACGCCGCCGAGGGTCGCATTCGGGCGGTTTGCCGTGACGGTGCGTGCGGGAGAACGCCCCGGACGGGGAGGGTCCGGCGATGAAGATCAGAGCAGCCGTGTGCCGCGCCTTCGGCGCGCCGCTCGAAATCGAGACGCTCGACCTGCGCGCGCCGGTGGGCCGCGAGGTGGAGGTGGCGCTCGGCGCGGTGGCGATCTGCCATTCCGACATCATGCTGGCCGACGGGTCCTGGGGCGGGACGCTCCCGGCGGTCTACGGCCACGAGGCGGCGGGACGGATCACGGCCCTCGGGCCCGAGGTGCGCGGGCTCGCCCCGGGCGACAAGGTGCTCGTCACCCTCGTGCGCGCCTGTGGCCGCTGCGCGTCCTGTTCGGGCGGCCACCCGGTCGGCTGCAGCGGGAACGGTGTGCAGGAGAGCCCGCTGCGCGACGCATCCGGCGCGCCGGTGCTGCACGCGATGGATACCGCCGCCTTCGCCGAGCGGGTGCTGGTCGACGAAAGCCAGATCGCGCGGATTCCCGATGCCATGCCGATGGACGCCGCCTCGCTTATGTCCTGCGGCGTGATCACCGGGGTCGGTGCCGTGGTGAACGACGCCCGGCTCCGCCCCGGCGAAGACGCGGTGGTGATCGGCGCCGGCGGCGTCGGGCTCAACGCGGTCCAGGGTGCCAGGATCGCGGGCGCACGCCGGATCGTCGCCGTGGACATGAACGAAGACAAGCTCGCCGCCGCTCGGGATTTCGGCGCGACCCACGGGGTGCTCGCCGCCCCCGGCGACCCGGCAGCGGCAACCCGCGGCATTCTCGGCAAGGGAGCGGAGGCGGTCTTCGTCACGGTGGGGGCCGCCGGAGCCTACGCATCGGCGGAGGCCTATCTCGCGCCGCGGGGCCGGCTCGTGGCGGTGGGAATGACGCCCGGTGGCACCGAGGCGACCTACCAGCCCGCCGATTTCGCCTATGCCGGCCACCGCATTCTCGGCTCGCGAATGGGCGACGTGGTGCTCTCGCGGGACATTCCCTGGCTCGCCGACCTCTATCTTCAGGGCCGGCTGAAGCTCGACGAGCTGATCTCCGCGCGCTGGCCGCTCGAGGAGATCAACGCCGCGATCGCGGATACCCGTGGCGGCGCGGCACGGCGCAATGTGGTCGTGTTCGGCGAGCCCGGTGGACGTTGAGCGCCGGGGGGCGCTTCGCCGCCCGCGCCCCGGCTCGGAGGCCGGGGCGGGCGGGAACGGAAAGCGCCGGTTCGCCCGGCTGCCCCTCCCGGGCCGGA
>CAZPPH010000137.1:6364-7918 GCA_964588375.1 uncultured Rhodobacterales bacterium
GGGCCTCCATCACACTGCGCCCATTCCTCCACGCGTCCCGGGCTTGACCCGGGACCCCGCCCGGCGGGGCGTGCCGGAAAGCTGCGTTCCCGCGCATCCCTTCCGCACCTGAACCTTTACGCGCGCCGCGCTCCATGGTGAGCTTCCTGCCATGAAGCTCAGGGATCTCGACATCATCGTCACCGCACCGCCCGCCCCCGGCTGGGGCGGGCGCTACTGGCAGCTCGTCAAGCTCACCACCGATGACGGCATAACCGGCTGGGGCGAGGTCTATGCCGCCGCGGTCGGGCCAGACGCCATGGCGGCCGTGATCGCGGATGTCTTCGGGCGGCACATGGAGGGCGAGAGCGCCGAGAACGTGGAGCGGATGTTCCGGCGGGTGCATTCCTCGGGTTTCACCGGCCGGCCCGACCCGACGGTGATGGGGGCCTTCTCGGGCCTCGAGATCGCCTGCTGGGACATCGTCGGCAAGGCGCGGGGGCGGCCGGTCTCCGCGCTTCTCGGCGGGCGGCTCGACGACCGCATCAGGGCCTACACCTATCTCTATCCCCTGCCCTCCCACGACCCGGCCGCGTTCTGGGTCTCGGCGGAGATGGCCGGAGAGGCCGCGGCCGAGGCGGTGGCGCGCGGCTACACGGCGGTGAAGTTCGACCCCGCCGGCCCCTACACGATCCGCGGCGGGCACATGCCGGCGATGCGGGATATCTCGCGGTCGGCCGAATTCTGCGCGG
Source organism: uncultured Rhodobacterales bacterium (assembly GCA_964588375.1). Taxonomy (GTDB): domain Bacteria; phylum Pseudomonadota; class Alphaproteobacteria; order Rhodobacterales; family Rhodobacteraceae; genus JASJAR01. The sequence goes on from CAZPPH010000137.1 coordinate 7,096, forward strand.
CGATCAGGGGGGCGGTGGGAGACCGCGCGGATCTGCTCTTCGGCACCCATGGGCAGTTCACCGCCGCCGGTGCGATCCGGCTCGGCGAGGCGATCAAGCCCCACGCGCCGCTGTGGTTCGAGGAACCGGTGGCGCCGGACGACTGGGAGGGGCTCGCAGCGGTCGCGGCCGCCTCGACGGTGCCGGTGGCGGTCGGCGAGCGGCTGACGACGAAGGCGGAGTTCGCGCTGGCGCTGAAGGCGGGTGCGGCGATCCTCCAGCCTGCCCTGGGGCGTGCGGGCGGGATCTGGGAGGGCCGGAAGATCGCCGTGCTGGCCGAGGCGGCCGGCGCGCAGGTCGCGCCGCACCTTTACGCGGGGCCGGTGGAATGGGCGGCGAACGTCCAGCTCGCCGCGTCGCTGCCGAACATCCTCATGGTCGAGACCATCGAGACCGCGTTCCATGCGGAGCTCATCGGCGGCGCGCTGAGGGTCGAAGGCGGGTTCGTCGCCGTCCCGGACGCGCCGGGCCTCGGCATCGAGGTCGACGAGGCGCTGGCACGGGCGCATCCCTTCAACGGCACCGGTCTGCATCTGCAGATGCAGGAGGCGCCTTGCGATTACGTGGGCGAGAACCGCTTCGAGGGCGGCGCGCCGGCGGCGCGGGAGGAGTGAGCGGAGATGCGGGAGGCGTCGGGAACCGTGAGCGGTTGACGGGGAGTTGCCGAGGCGGCGCGCCCCTCTCCGGCATCGTGGTCGCCGGCAACGCGCGCACTGCCGACCACGACGCCGGAGCCCACCACGTCCCGTGCGGCAGCCGGAAAAGCCGGATGAAGGACGAGGAG
>CAZPPH010000138.1:0-7810 GCA_964588375.1 uncultured Rhodobacterales bacterium
GCTTCAAGACAATCGCAGACGAGGTTGAAATGCTTCGATTCCTCGTCGGCCGCCTTCACCCAGTCGTCGTGGAAGCCGGGCGGCATCGGCGTATCGCTGAAGCGCGCCACGAGATCCCAGTGAAGATCGACGGCGTTGAGCTCGATATGGGCGACGGCGTGCAATAGGGCGATGCGCCCCTCGGGGCTGCCGGGCCGGCGGCGCGGCACGTCGCGGGGCGACAGAAGCTCGGGCCTGTCCGGGCGCGCCGGCGCGTCCGGCGGGGCCGCACTGCCGATCTCGAGCGGCTCGCCCGCCTCCCGCGACGCCCGCCATGCCGCCGCATGGGCGCGCGACGCTTCGGTCTTGGCGCGCCCGTCGGCGGTGGAGAGCACCTCCACCGCCCGTTCCGCGAGCGACGTCAAAGCGCCTTCACCGCCTCGAGCACCTCCTCGACATGGCCGGGCACCTTCACCTTGTGCCAGGCCTTCGCGACCTTGCCGTCGGGGCCGACGAGGAAGGTCGACCGCTCGATCCCCATGTAGGTCTTGCCGTACATGGATTTCTCCTTCCACACGCCGTAGCGCTCGCAGACGTCGCTCTCCTCGTCGGACAGGAGCGTCACGCCGAGCGAATACTTGTCGCGGAACTTGTCGAGCTTCTTCACCGGGTCCTTCGAGATGCCGAGCACCTCCGCCCCGGCGGCCGCGAACGCCTCGCCGTGCTCGGTGAAGCCCTGCGCCTCTTTCGTGCAACCCGAGGTGTCGGCCTTGGGATAGAAATAGACCACGACGGGCCTTCCCTTCAGCGACGAGAGGCTCACATCGCCGCCCCCGTCCCGCGGCAATGTGAAATCCGGTGCGTCCTGGCCTTCTTCGATCATGGGTCCCGCCCTTTTTGATGTGCATTCCGGCGTTGTTTTAGGTCTAATGGGCGGAAGTCAAAACAATCGCGGCAACCGCGAGCCGAGGCATGCGTTTCGAAAAGAGCGACGACACACCGCCGCCGCCGCCCCATCGAAAGGGCCGGGTGGGGCTCTGGACCGTGCTGGGAGCGATCGTCCTCTTCGGCCTCGTCGTGCTCGGGGGGCTGTCGCTCACGGGTCGCTCGCTGATCATTCCCGACATGGTGCGCGCCGAGATCGAGAGCCGGATCAACGCGGGGCTCGGCAGGGGCTCGGTCCGGCTCGGCCGGATCGAACTGGCGGTGAGCCGCGAGGGGCGGGCCGAGCTTCTGGTGCGCGACGTCACGGTCGGTGACCCGACCGGCGCCAAGCTCGCCGACCTCAACCTCCTGCGCTCGAACGTCCGCCTCGGCGCGCTCCTGCGCGGCGACGTGGTGCCGAGCGCCATCTCGCTTCGCGGCGCCCAGATCACCGTGAGGCGCGACGTCGAGGGCCGCTTCACCCTGAGCTACGGCGGCGGCGTGGAGCGCAGGGCCCGCGACATCGCCGGCATCATCGACGAACTCGAGGACACGTTGTCGGACCCGGGCCTCGCGGGCATCGACGAAATCCGGGCCGACGACCTCACCGTCACGCTCGAGGACGCGCGGACGGGCCGGCTCTGGCAGGCGTCGAACGCGAGCCTCAGGCTTGCGCGCACCGGAACCGGGCTGTCGATCACGCTGGTGTCGGAATTGTTCAACGGCACCGACGATCTCGCGGAGGTGCAGCTTTCGGCGCGCAGCTTCTTCGGCTCGGCCCGGGCGAGCTTCGGAGCGACGGTTTCGGGCGTGCCGGCCGCCGATATCGCCGTCCAGGCCCCGGCGCTGAGCTACCTCGGTGTGCTCGACGCGCCCATCTCCGGCGCGATCCGCACCCGGCTCGACAGCGAGGGCGCGCTGGCCGACTTCGCCGCGACGCTCGATCTCGGCCGCGGTGCGCTGCGGCCGGTGCCCGACGCGCCGCCGGTCCCCTTCGAGCGCGGCCGCGCCTATTTCTCGTTCGATCCCGAGGCGCAGCGGATCACGTTCACCGACGTGTCGGTGCAATCCGACGTTCTCGCGCTCTCGGCCGAGGGCCAGGCCTGGCTCGGGGATTTCGACGGGATCTGGCCGGCGAGCCTCACCGGCCAGCTCGCTCTCACGGAGGCGCGGATCGACCCCGAGGGCGTTTTCGAGACCCCGGTGTCCATCGCGGACGGCACGGCGGACTTCCGGATCAGGCTCGAGCCGTTTTCCGTCGAGATCGGGCGTCTTTCGGCGGAAGTCGCGGGCGCGCGGCTCGACGCCTCGGCCCGCGCCGGGGTGGGCGGCGCGGACTGGGATGTTGCCGTCGACGCCGGGATCGACCGGATCGGTGCGAAGGCGGTTCTGGCGCACTGGCCGCAGACCCTTGTGCCGAAGACCCGTGAGTGGCTGGAGCGCAACATCTCCGCGGGTAGCCTTTCGGACATTCGCGCCGCGATGCGCATCGCCGACGGTGCGCCGCCGATCTCGGGCCTCAGCTTCGACTTCGCCGATGCCGAGGTGCGTTACCTGCCCCGGATGGCGCCGCTGACCGGCGGTGCGGGGCGCGCCTCGCTCCACGATCACCGCTTCGTCATCGCCATCGACAGCGGTGAGATCGCGGGTCCCATGGGCCCGGTCGACCTTTCGGGAAGCGTCTTCGAGGTGCCCGACATCCGCGATACGCCCTCGACGGTCGCGCTCGGTCTCGCCGCCGAAGGCAGCGTGCCTGCAGCCCTCGCCGTGCTGTCGGTCCCGCCGGTCTCGCTTTTGAGCGGCAGCCGCCTCGGGCCGGAGAGCTTCGCGGGCGACGTCCGGCTCACGGCGCAACTCGCTTTCGAGACGGGGCGCGACCCCAGCCTCGCGGATCTCGGACTCGAAGGGCAGGGGGTGATCACCGGGGTGACGAGCGACAGCCTGGTGCCGGGCCGCCAGCTCGTGGCCGAGCGTCTCGCGCTCGGCTTCGACGGCGGCGCGGTCTCGCTCGAAGGCCCGGTCCTCTACGACGGGATTCCGGCCGATGTCCGCTGGTCGCGCGCCATCGGGCCCGGTGCGCCGCCCGGCGGCGGGCGCATAGCCGGAGAGACGGTGCTGTCGGGCGGGACGCTGGCGACCCTCGGCATCGATCTGCCGCCGGGAACCATCTCGGGCGCCGCGAGCGCGACCCTCGAGATCGACATTCCCGACGGCGCGCCGCCTGTCGCGCGCTTCGCGTCGGACCTCTCGGGGCTCGGCCTCGCGATCCCGGCGGTGGGCTGGGCCAAGCCGGACCCCGTTGCCGGCGGGCTTGAAGCCGTCGTCACCCTCGGCGAGCGGCCGCGGGTCGACGCGCTCTCGGTCCGCGCCCCCGGCCTCCGGGCCGAAGACATCGACCTCAGGCTCTCCGAAGACCGGCGCTTCGCCGGCCTGCGCGTGCCGGCCCTCCGGATCGGCGACTGGCTCGACGCGCCGGTCTCGGTCATTCCCACCGGCACCCCCGGTGCGCCCGCGATCCAGATCGAGGGCGGAGCGATCGACATTCGCGCGTTCGATACCGGGCGCGGTCTCGGTGGCGCCGGCGGCGGGGGCGGGGGGCCGGTCCGCCTCGAGCCGGACCGCTTGATCATCTCCGACGGCATCATGCTCGGCGATTTCGTCGGCGAATTCGACCGCGGCGAAGGCATGTTCCGCGCCCGTCTCAATGGTGGCACCCCGATCCGGGGCCGCCTGATCGACGTCACCGGCGGCACCGCGATCCGGATCACGAGCGACGACGCGGGCGGCGTCGTTCGCGACGCGGGCTTCCTGCGCAACGGCGAGGGCGGTGCCCTGGACCTTCTTCTCAGCCCCACGGGCGCGCCCGGCACCTACAACGGCGAGCTCCTGATCGAGAACGTCGTCGTGCGCGACGCCCCGGCACTCGCGGCCCTTCTCGACGCGATCAGCATTGTCGGGCTTCTCGACGACGGCGGCACCGGCATCGGGTTCGACAGCGTCGACGCGCAGTTCCGCCTTTCACCGGACGGGCTGCAGCTTCTGCGCTCGGCGGCGGTCGGCGCGTCGATGGGCATTTCGATGGATGGCATCTACGATCTGCGCAGCCAGCGGATGGACATGCAGGGCGTCATCTCGCCGCTCTATGCGCTGAACGGGATCGGCTCGATCCTGACCCGGCGCGGCGAAGGGCTTTTCGGCTTCGCCTTCCGGATGACCGGCGAGGCCCGCGCGCCGCGCCTCGCGATCAACCCCCTGTCGCTCTTCACGCCGGGGATGTTCCGCGAGATCTTCCGCCGCCCCGCGCCGACGGTCGACGGCCAGGTGCCGGGGCAGTAGAACCCGCGCCCATGAGACTTTCCGATTTCGATTTCGAGCTGCCCGAGCGGCTCATCGCCACGAGGCCGGCGCGGCCGCGCTCGGCTTCGCGGCTTCTCGTGGCCCGTCCGTCGACCCTGACCGACGCCCGCTCGATCGACCTGCCGCGCTTCCTGCGCCGCGGCGACAGGCTCGTCCTGAACGACACGAAGGTCATCCCGGCCCGGCTGACAGGCACGAGACGGCGGAAGGGGGAGGAGGCAGAGACGAGCGCCCGGATCGAGGCGACACTTCTCGAGCCGCAGCCCGGCGGGCGGTGGCAGGCGCTGCTGAAACCCCTCAGAAAGGTCCGCGACGGCGAGGAGATCGTCTTTTCGCCCGACCTCTCGGCGCATGTGGAAAGCCGGGGAGACGGTGCCGCGGTGCTGGCCTTCAACCTCGCCGGAGACGATTTCGACGCCGCCCTCGACGCGGCGGGGGCGATGCCGCTGCCACCCTACATCGCCGGGCGGCGGGAGGCCGATGCGCTCGACCGCGAGGATTACCAGACGATCTGGGCACGCCGGACGGGGGCGGTCGCGGCCCCCACGGCGTCGCTTCACTTCGATGCAGCGCTGATGGCGGCCCTCGATGCCGCCGGCGTCGAGCGCAGCTACGTGACCCTCCACGTCGGGGCGGGGACATTCCTGCCGGTGAAGGTCGACGACATCTCCGAGCACCGGATGCATTCCGAATGGGGCGAGATCACCCCCGGGGCCGCGGCCGAGATCGGGGCGACCCGCGCCGCGGGGGGGCGGATCGTGCCCGTGGGCACCACAGCGCTGCGGCTTCTGGAGACGGCGGCGCGGGAGACCGGCGAGGTGCGCGCGTTTTCGGGCGACACCGACATCTTCATCACCCCGGGCTTCAGGTTTTTCGCCTCCGACATGCTGATGACGAACTTCCACCTGCCGAAATCGACGCTGATGATGCTGGTCTCGGCCTTCATGGGCACCGGGCGCATCCGCGAGATCTACGCCCATGCCATAGAATCGAATTACCGGTTTTTTTCCTACGGCGACTCCTCGCTACTTGACCCGCGCGGCTGAACGCGACACGGCAGCGTCGCGAAAGCGAAAGACCCCTGTCACCTCGCGCTGATAGCGGCATCATCAGAGCATCAGAAAGGCGTGCCATGTTCGGTGTCCTCTTCCAGTCCTGGGCGTTGTTCCTCGGGTTCTTCCTCTTGATGATCGGCAACGGCATGCAGGGCACGCTTCTCGGCCTGCGCGGATCGATCGAGGGCTTCAGCGCGGTCGAGATGTCCTACGTGATGTCGGCCTATTTCCTCGGGTTTCTCGGCGGCTCGCGGCTGGCGCCGGTGATGATCCGCCGGGTCGGCCATATCCGGGTGTTCGCGGCGCTCGCCTCGTTCATCTCCGCGGTGCTGATCCTCTACCCGACCATCACCGACCCCATTGCCTGGGGCCTTCTGCGCGTCATCTTCGGGTTCTGCTTCTCGGGCGTCTACGTGACCGCCGAGAGCTGGCTCAACAATTCCGCGACGAACGAGACCCGGGGCCAGTCGCTGTCGGTCTACACGATCGTGATGATGGGCGGCATCGTCGCCTCGCAATACGTCATCCTGCTGGGCGACGCGTCGGGCTTCGTGATGTTCATCCTGCCCTCGGTGCTCGTCTCCGTCGCCATCGCCCCGATGCTCTTGTCGGCCACGCCCACGCCGGCCTACGAGCGCGCCAAGCCCATGTCTCTGCTCGCCGCCTTCCGCTTCTCGCCACTGTCGGCCGTCGGCACGTTCTTCACCGGCGCGGTCTTCGCCGCGCAGTTCGGGATGACGGCCGTCTACGGCACCGAGGCGGGCCTCACGACACCGCAGATCGCCGTCTTCGTGTCGGTGTTCTACATCGGCGGTCTGTTGTTCCAGTTTCCGGTCGGCTGGACCGCGGACCGGACCGACCGGCGGCTCCTGATCCTCATGCTCGCCTTCTGCGGCGGGCTTTCGGCGATCGGTGCCTTCGTGTTCTCCGATGTGTTTCCGATATTGCTGGTGATGAGTTTCCTGATCGGCGGGTTCTCGAACCCGCTCTACCCGCTGCTCATCGCCTACATGAACGATTACCTCGAGGTGGACGACATGGCGGCGGGCTCGGGGGCGCTTCTGTTTCTCAACGGGGTCGGCGCCATCCTCGGCCCGGTCATCGCCGGCTACATGATGGACATCATCGGCCCCCAGATGTTCTGGGCCTTCCTCGCCGCGATGCTTCTCATGCTGGCAGGCTATGCCGCGTGGCGGATGCGCCGGCGTCCCGCCGCAACGCCGTCCGAGGAAAACGTCTCCTACGTGGCGATTTCCCCGATCAGCACCACGGTCGCGCTGGAGGCGGCGCAGGAGCAGTATGTCGAAAATGCCGAACTTGCCGAGGAATCGTCATGACACGTGGCCCTTCGACCCCTTCGGCCTTGTGATGACGTTACGGATTTGCAACGCTCACGGGGCTTGTAGGGGGTGAGAGCGGACGAGGACAGGGCTATGAAAACGCCGGAAGACATACTGGCCTACTGGCTGGACAGGATCGGGCCGGAGGGCTGGTACAAGGGCAGCGAGGCGCTCGACGCGGAGATCCGCGAAGACTTCGAGGCGACGTGGCATCGGGCGATGTCCGGGGCCCTCTCGCTCTGGCTGACCTATCCGTCGGGCACGCTCGCCTACATCATCCTCACCGATCAGTTCTCCCGGAACATGTTCCGCGACACGGCCCTCTCCTTCGCCTCCGACCATATCGCGAGGGCGGCGGCGAAGATGGCGATCTCGAAGAGCTGGGACACGCGGATCGACGGGCCGAGCCGGCAGTTCTTCTACATGCCCCTCGTGCATTCCGAATGCCTCGTCGACCAGGACCGGGCGGTGCGCCTCATCAAGACCCGGATGCCGGGCAACAGCGTCCAGTTGCTCCATGCCCGGGCGCATCGGGAGGTGATCCGGCGTTTCGGCCGTTTCCCGACCCGCAATGCCGCACTCGGACGGGCCAACCAGCCCGGCGAGGACGCCTACATCGACCGTGGCGGCTACGCTGCGGTCGTTCGCGAGCTCGAGGTCGAAGCGGTCTGAAACGCGACGGGCGGCTCGGTCGACACCGGGCGCCCTGCCGTTTCCAGTCGAGGGCATGGCGGCAGTCGCCGACACGGGGACGCCGCCGGATCATGCGCTGCCGAGGCGCGACCCGCAGTCGCCCCGTCTTGTGCGTCACCCCTGCGTATCGCGGGACGGCGGAGAGACGAAAGCACAGGAGGTTCCGCTTCATCGGTCCCCGGTCCGTCGCGGTGTCGGCCACGGGTCCACGGCCGGGGGTCCGGGGCGCTGTCCCGACGCCTTTCGTCCGCGGCGCCATGCGTCCCGCTCAACGCGGCCTTTCGGCGCGGGCGGGTGGCATCGGAACGACGGCCATGGCAGAACGTTGCGTGACCATCGAAGGGGCGAGGAGGCCGTCATGGCAGAGACCACATTCGACACGATCGTCATCGGCGCGGGCCCCGGGGGCTACGTCGCCGCGATCCGCGCGAGCCAGCTCGGCCTGAAGGTCGCCATCGTCGA
>CAZPPH010000139.1:0-7798 GCA_964588375.1 uncultured Rhodobacterales bacterium
TATCCCGACCGCGACACCGAGCGCGACATCCTGCTCACCACCACGGGTCTTACCGAGGACGAAAGCCACGCGGTGTTCACCGCCGACGAACTCATGGCCGCACAGAAGATCGTGCGGCGGATGCCGGTGGGCGAAGCCATCGTCGAGACGATCCTCGACCTCGTGCGCTCCTGCCGGCCGGACGATCCGACCGCCCCGGAGACGGTGCGCGAGAACGTCGGCTGGGGGCCGGGGCCCCGAGCTGCCCAGTCGCTCATGCTGACGGTCCGCGCCAAGGCGCTGCTCGAGGGCCGGCTCGTGCCTTCGGTGGAAGATGTCGTGGACATGGCCGCCCCGGTGCTGTCGCACCGCATGGCGCTCACCTTCGCCGCGCGGGCGCGGGGGGTGGCACTTTCCGACGTCATCGCAGAAGTCACCGACAGGACGACGCGCGTCGAGGCGGCTGCATGAGCCATCCCGCTCGTCTTCGTCAGGGCGCCGAGGAACTCGCGCAGCCGTTTCCGCCGCTTCTCGCGGCGGCCGAGCACCTGGCATCGAGCGTGCTTCTGGGCGAGCACGGGCGGCGGCGCGCGGGCATGGGCGACGAATTCTGGCAATACCGCGCCTCGATGCCCGGCGACGAGCGGCGGATGATCGACTGGCGGCGTTCGGCGCGGTCGGATGCCGAATTCGTTCGCGAGAAGGAATGGCAGGCGGCGCAATCTGTGATGATCTGGGTCGACCCCGCGCGTTCGATGGGTTTCGCCTCCGCCAAGCATCCCGAAAAGGGGCATGTCGCCCGCATTCTGGCACTCGCGGCCTCGGTGCTTCTTATCCGCGCGGGCGAACGGGTGGGGCTGACAAGCCTCGCCGCCCCGCCCCGCACGGGACAACTCCAGCTTCTGCGCCTCGCAGCGGCCCTCGCCGAGAACAGCGAGGAGGAATACGGCGCGCCTGAACTCAGGGGTATTCTCCACCATTCCCGCGCGATCTTCGTCTCGGATTTCCTCGGTGATCTCGGGCCCGTCGAGACGGCGCTCACCAAGGCCGCCGACCGCGACGTCAAGGGCGCGATCCTTCAGGTGCTCGACCCCGCGGAAGAGGCGTTTCCCTTCGACGGGCGGACGATCTTCGAATCGATGGGCGGCTCGATTTCCCATGAAACACTGAAGGCGGGCGACCTGAAGGGCCGCTATCTCGACCGGCTCGCCGAGCGCAAGGCACGGCTCGAAGACCTCGCCCGGCGCACCGGCTGGCAGTATCACCTGCATCATACCGACGCCTCGGCGACATCGGCGCTCCTGTGGCTTCACGGCGCGCTGGGGAGGGTGCATTGATCGGTGCGATAGGCTTCACTGCGCCGTGGCTCCTGCTCGGGCTCATCGCGCTTCCGGTGTTGTGGTTTCTCCTGCGCGCGGTGCCGCCTGCGCCGATCAGGCGCCGGTTCCCCGGTGTCGCGCTGCTTCTCGGTCTCGAGGACGACGACCAGCAGTCCGACAAGACGCCGTGGTGGCTTTTGCTGCTGCGAATGCTCGCGGTCGCGCTCGTCATCATCGGTTTCGCCGGCCCGGTGCTGAACCCCGAGGAAAGGCGCGACGGGTCCGGGCCGCTTCTTGTCGTGCTCGACGCGACCTGGGCCGATGCCGGCGACTGGGGCCGGCGGGCGGCACGGCTCGAGGACCTTCTCGCCGAGGCCGGGCAGGCGGGGCGCACGGTTGCACTCGTGTCGCTTGCCGACCTTCCTTCCGAAGGGCCTTCCTTCCAGTCCGCCGAGGCATGGTCCGGCCGGCTGCCGGGTATCGAGCCAGTCGCCTGGGCGGTCGACGGAGAGGCCGCGCGCGAGTGGGCGGGCGAGCTCGAAGGCTCGTTCGAGACGTTCTGGATGTCCGACGGCCTCGCCGCCCCGTGGCGCGGCGACGTGCTCGCCGCCTTCGAGGCGCGGGGGCCGGTGACGGTGTTCGAAAGCCCGCGCCCGGTCACGGGTTTGCGGCCAGCCGCCTTCGAGAACGACGCCATCCTTCTCACCGCCGTGCGCTCGCGCGCCGGAGAACCCGCGACCTTCGCGGTCGCCGCCCACGGGCTCGACCCGGCGGGTACTCCGCGACGCCTTGCGCGCGCCGAGATCGATTTCGCGCCCTCCGAGCGCGAGGCATCGGTTGAACTGTCGCTGCCCTCGGAGGTGCGCAACAGGGTGACGCGGTTCGAGATCGAAGGCGTGCGTTCGGCCGGGGCCGTCAGTCTCACCGACGATGCGCTGAGGCGCCGCGAGGTCGCGCTGATCGCGGCGCGGGACGAGCGCGAGGGGCTCAGGCTGCTCGCGCCCACGCATTACCTCGAACAGGCACTTGAGCCCTCCGCCGACCTCGTCGACGGTGCGCTGTCGGAAGTCATTCTCGCCAACCCCGACGTGATCGTCCTGGCCGACGTGGCGACGCTCGCGGGAATCGAGGAGGAGGAGCTGCTGGCCTGGGTCGACGGCGGTGGGCTTCTCGTCCGCTTCGCCGGGCCGAGGATGGCGGCGAGCGACGTCTCCCGCGAGGAGGAGGACCCGCTGATGCCGGTGCGGCTGCGTGCGGGTGGGCGCACCATCGGCGGCGCGATGAGCTGGGGCGAGCCGAAGCGGCTGCGCGCCTTCGGTCCCGACAGCCCGTTCTTCGGCCTCGCGGTGCCCGACGAGGTGCAGGTGTCGGCCCAGGTGATGGCCCAGCCCGACCCCGATCTGCCGGACCGGGTGATCGCCTCGCTCGCAGACGGCACGCCATTGGTGACCCGCAAGCGCGTCGGCGCGGGGCAGGTGGTCCTGTTCCACGTCACCGCCAACGCGGAATGGTCCACCCTGCCGCTCTCGGGGCTTTTCGTGGACATGCTCGACCGGCTCGCGGTTTCGACCCGCCCGGCGGACCTCGACCCGGACGATCTCGCGGGAACCACGTGGCGGCCCGACAAGGTGCTCTCGGGCTTCGGCGAGGTGCGCGAGGCTGGCGTTCTGCCCGGCGTCCCCGGCGAGGATCTGGCCGAGGCCGAGCTCGGCCCCGACCTGCGCCCGGGCCTCTACGCCGGCGAGGACCGGCGCATCGCCCTGAACGTGGTGACCGCCGAAACGGAGCTCGCCCCCGCCGTCTGGCCGGCCCGCGTGCCCGTCGAAGGTCTCGACGTGCGCCGCGAGACCCCGCTCAAGGGCGCCCTGCTCGGCGGGGCCCTGTTGCTCATGCTCGTCGACATTCTCGCCTCGCTCTGGCTCTCGGGCCGGCTCACCGGTGCGAGGGCGGGGGTGACGGCGGCGCTCCTGGCCGCGGTCGTCGCCGGCATGCCGGGGTCGGCCGACGCGCAGACGGACGACGAGCCGCTCGCCCTGGAGGCCACCTCGGAGGTGGTGCTGGCGCATGTCCTGACAGGCAACGCCCGGGTCGACGAGGTCGCCCGCGCCGGGCTCAGGGGGCTGTCGGACGCGCTTTTCCGGCGCACCTCGGTCGAGCCGGCCGAGCCCATCTCGGTCGACCTCGAGCGGGACGAGCTTTCGTTCTTCCCGTTTCTCTACTGGCCCGTCACGCCGGACCAGCCACGCCCTTCCACCGAGGCCTACGCCAAGCTCAATCGCTACCTGCGCACGGGGGGAATGATCCTTTTCGACACGAGAGACGCCGATATCGCCGGTTTCGGGGGGCAGTCGGGCAACGGCACCAAACTGCGCGAACTGGCCGCCCGGCTCGACATTCCTCCGCTGGAGCCGATCCCCGAAGACCATGTGCTCACCCGCACCTTCTACCTCTTGCAGGACTTCCCCGGCCGGCACGACAGCCGCGATGTCTGGGTCGAAGCCGCGATGGCCGATGCCGAGCGGGCGGAGGGCATGCCGTTTCGCAACCTCAACGACAACGTCACGCCCGTCGTGATCGGCGGCAACGACTGGGCCTCGGCCTGGGCGGTATCCACCGACGGATCGCGGATGTTTCCCGTCGGCAGGGGCTTCGCCGGCGAACGGCAGCGCGAGATCGCCTACCGCTTCGGCATAAACCTCGTCATGCACGTGCTCACCGGCAACTACAAATCCGACCAGGTGCACGTGCCCGCCCTTCTCGACCGGCTGGGACAGTAGAATGGCAGCGACCGATATTCTTCTCGACCCGCTCCTGCCCATGGCGTTCGTCTGGGCGGCAGTGGCCCTCGCGCTCGCGGGTACCGGTTTCGCGGTCTGGCGCGGGCTTTCGGGCTGGTGGCTGCGAGGGCTGGCCGCCGCAGCCCTCGTCGCCGCCATTCTCAACCCCTCGGTGCAGTCCGAGGAACGCGAGACGCTGACCGATCTCGTGGTGCTCGTCGTCGACGAAAGCGCCAGCCAGCGGATTGCCGACCGCGAGACGCAGGTCGCCGAGGCGATCGCCGGGATCGAGGCGCAGGTCGCCCGGCTCGGAAACACCGAGTTGCGCGTCACCCGTCTCGGCGACGCGGAGGGCGACCAGGGCACCCTCCTGATGGGCGCGCTCGCCGAGGCGATGGCGGAGGTGCCGCGCGCGCGGCTCGCCGGCGCGATCCTTCTGACCGACGGGCAGCTTCACGATATCGAGGCGGCGCCCGACATGCCGGCGCCGCTCCATGCGCTTCTCACCGGCCGCGAGGACGACTGGGACCGGCGCCTTGTCGTGGAAAACGCGCCGGCCTTCGCGATCATCGGCGAGCCGGTCACGCTGACGCTCATGGTCGAGGACCAGGGTGCGGCCCCCGAAGCCACGACCGCGCCGCTCGAAATCTCCATCGATGGCGGCGAGGTGCAGAACTTCGACGTCCCCGTCGGCGAACCGCTCGAGCTGCCGCTCACGCTGCCCCATGGCGGGGCCAACGTCGTGCAGTTCACCGTACCCGAGGCGGAGGGGGAACTGACCGACCGCAACAATTCCGCTGTCGTCCAGATCAACGGCGTGCGCGACAGGCTCCGCGTGCTGCTCGTCTCCGGCGAGCCCCATGCGGGCGAACGGACCTGGCGAAACCTCCTGAAATCGGACGCGTCGGTGGACCTCGTGCACTTCACCATTCTCCGCCCGCCGGAGAAGCAGGACGGGGTGCCGGTGTCGGAGCTGTCGCTCATCGCCTTTCCGACCCGCGAACTCTTTCTCGACAAGATCGACGAGTTCGATCTCATCATCTTCGACCGCTACAAGCGCCGGGGAATCCTGCCGACGATCTATCTCGACAACGTGCGCGCCTATGTCGAGGAGGGCGGGGCGCTGCTTGTCGCTGCGGGGCCGGATTTCGCCTCGGCGGAGTCGATCTACCGCTCGCCGCTCGCCGACATCATGCCCGCCGCGCCGACCGGACGGGTGATCGACGGCGGGTTTCTCCCGGACATCACCGATTTGGGCGAGCGTCACCCGGTCACCGAAGGGCTCGAGGCGTTGGGGCCGGGTGCGGGCGACCCGGATGGCGCGCCATGGGGCCGCTGGTTCCGGCTCATCGACCTCGAGCCCGTGGCGGGTAACGTGGTCATGGCGGGACCCGACGACCGACCGCTTCTGGTGCTCGACCGGGTCGGAGAGGGCCGGGTGGCACTTCTGGGCTCCGACCACGCCTGGCTCTGGTCGCGCGGCTACGAGGGCGGCGGACCGCAGCTCGAACTCCTGCGCCGCCTCGCGCACTGGATGATGGGCGAGCCCGAGCTCGACGAGGAAGCGCTTCAGGTGACGGCCGAAGGGCTTATGATGTCGATCACCCGGCGCACGCTCGGCACCGAGGTCGGTGAGGTCGAGATCATCGGGCCCGACGGCGCGGTGACTCTCGTACCCCTCGAGGAAACGGCGCCCGGACGGTTCACCGCGGACTGGGAGGCGCCCGAGATCGGGCTCTATCGCCTCGCCGAGACCGACGAGGAAGCGGTCATCGCGCTTGGCCCCGCCGCTCCGCGGGAATTCGAGGCAACGATCGCGAGCGGCGCGGCGCTCGACCCCGCCGTGGAGGCCACCCGGGGCGGCATCGCGTCGGTCGAACAGGGTGTGCCCGACCTCAGGCGGGTCAGCCAGGGCCGGCCGGCGGCGGGCAGGGGCTGGCTCGGGATCACCCCGCGCGACTCCTATCTCACGACGAACGTCAGCGTTTCTCCGCTCCTGCCGGCCTGGGCATTCCTGCTGCTCGCCGCGGCTCTCGCCGTCGGCGCCTGGCTGCGCGAGGGCCGGCGCTGAGGCGGCCGGCGTCTCGGGACCGGGGGTGACGGGGCGCTGCCCTCCCTAGCCGCCGAGCCGGTGGAGCCAGCGCGTTTCGTCCCAGCCCTCGACGCTGGTGCGCGCGCGAATGAAGACTTCCGAGACGCCGTCGGGGATCGCCACGCCGAGGAGTGACCGGGTGAAGGGCTGTTCGTCCACGTGGGGGTGGAGCAACTCGCGGGTGTCGAGGATCGTGCCATCCGCCAGTTCGACCCGCCAGCCGTCCGCGTAATCGTCCCATCCGGTATCGCCGTGGCGGAGGGTTACGGAGAAGCGCCAGGTTCCGCCCTGGTTCTCGGCATCGACCCGTTCGACGAGGGCGGGGTCGGCGCCTGCCGGCGCGACGCCGAGGGCGATGGAGAGGATGAGGACGGGGATCGACGGGCGAAGGGTCATCGGTTTCGTTCCTGAAATCGCGAGGCGCGGCATGGCCGGTCGCGCGACGGGTTTTGACTGGGACATTCTCTCTGCTAGCCTCGCGCGCCGGCTCGGCATTGCCAACCGGGCAAATTGGTTATAATATCTTACCAATACGGGAGAATTCGAATGGAACTGCCTGATCCGGACCCGCGCATTCTCGCCCGCAAGGAGCGTATCGTCTCCCGCCTGCGCGAGGCCATGTCGGGCGGCGACGTCATTTCCGACGAGCGCGAGACCCGGGCCTATGAATGCGATGCGCTCTCGGCCTACCGGTGCCCGCCGCTCTGCGCGGTTCTGCCGACCTCGACCGCCGAGGTCGCGGCGGTGCTGAAGGTCTGCCACGAGGAGGGCGTGCCGGTGGTGCCCCGGGGCTCGGGCACGTCGCTCGCCGGCGGCGCACTGCCGACATCCGACGCGGTCATCCTCGGCATCTCCCGGATGAACCGGGTGCTCGAGACCGACTACCCCAACCGCGTGATCCGGGTCGAGGCGGGGCGCACGAACCTCTCGGTCACCGGCGCGGTGGAGGAAGACGGCTTCTTCTACGCCCCCGACCCCTCGTCGCAGCTCGCCTGCGCCATCGCCGGCAATATCGCGATGAACTCCGGCGGTGCGCATTGCCTGAAATACGGAGTGACGACGAACAACCTTCTCGGCGTGACCATGGTGCTGATGGACGGCACGGTGGTCGAACTGGGCGGCGCGCATCTCGACCCGGCGGGCTACGACTGGCTCGGTCTCGTCTGCGGTTCCGAGGGCCAACTCGGCGTGGTGACGGAGGCGACGCTGAGGATTCTCCCCAAGCCCGAGGGCGCGCGGCCGGTGCTGATGGGCTTTTCCTCGAACGAGGTGGCCGGCGCCTGCGTGTCCGACATCATCAGGGCCGGCGTCCTGCCGGTGGCGATCGAGTTCATGGACCGCCCCTGCATCCGCGCGGTGGAGGACTTCGCCTCGGCGGGCTACCCCGATTGCGAGGCGCTCCTCATCGTCGAAGTGGAGGGCTCGGAGGCGGAGATCGACGAACAACTGGGTCTCATCAAGCAGATCGCCGCACGCCACGACCCCGACGAGTTGCGTGAAAGCGCCAGCGCGGAGGAGAGTGCCGCGATCTGGCTCGGGCGGAAATCGGCCTTCGGCGCGATGGGTCGGATCAACGACTACATGTGCCTCGACGGAACGATCCCGGTCTCGGAACTGCCGTACGTGCTGGG
>CAZPPH010000140.1:0-7661 GCA_964588375.1 uncultured Rhodobacterales bacterium
AGGATGGTCTGCGCGATGATCATCGCCGTGGGCGTGTAGAGCAGACCGAGAAAGCCGAGCGGGCCGGAACGGGAGAGATGGAGGTAGACCAGCAGCCCCACGACCACCGGCGGCAGCCCCATGAGCGCGTTCATCGCCACGAGGACCACGCCGCGACCGGGAAAACGGCTGGTCGCCACGAGGGCGCCGAGGGGGAGGCCGATGAGGCAGGCAACGGCCGTCGCGGTCAGGCTGACCTGAAGCGACAGCCCGACGATCTCCGCAAGATCGGGGTCGCCGGAGAGGACGAGCCCCAACGCGAGACCGAATGCATCGCCGATGCCCTGCAAAATTTCCCTCCAGAGCCGAAAACTGTGCGGCGTTGTGATAATCTTGCAGCCTTTGGCGAGGGATTTCAAGGCTGGACCTGCGCGAGCCTTGGCGCGATGCTCAATCGAAGAGTGGCGCCCCGACGCATCAGGATTACTGCAAAATTTCCCAGACTAAGGTCGAATGACGAATGGTTTCCGACGCAAGCCTCAGACCCAACGAGCAGACCGTCGACCTCGCGCCGGCCGACGATGCCGTCCTGCGTTTCATCGGAACGATCCGCACGCCCTGGAGCGTTCGGGAAGACTGCCCGCGCCAGGGCCGGCAGGACGGGCCGGAGTGCCGGCTTGTCCTCGACGCACCCTGGCACGCCGCGCTTCGGGGTCTCGAGGAATACGAGACGATCGAAGTCCTCTACTGGCTCGACCGGAGCCGGCGCGACCTCGCCACCCAGAGCCCGCGCGGCGACGGCCGGACGACGGGCACCTTCGCGCTGCGCTCGCCGGTCAGGCCGAACCCGATCGGCACCTCGCGGGTGAAGCTCGTACGCATCCGGGACGGAACGGTGTTCGTGCGCGGGCTCGACTGCCTCGACGGCACCCCACTGCTCGACATCAAGCCCGACCGCTGCGCGTTTTCTCCCAAGGCGCCGCCGAAGCCGGCCGCCGACGGCACCGCCTGACGCCCTCCAGCGGTCCGGTTCAGCCGGCCTGCGACTTGCCCTCGGCCGCCCAGAGCGCCCCGCGCCGGATCATCTCGGTCACCTGGGGCACCTTGAGATCATCGAGCTCGTGGCCGATGGAACAGTAGAACACCCGGCCCCTGTCCCAGCGCCGGGTCCAGGTGACCGGGATCACACTACCCTCGATCCACCACAGATGGTCGCCGGAGAACGTGGTCGTGGCGAGCACATTGTTCGACGGATCGACCAGCATGTAATACTGCTCGGAGCGGATGCGGAAGCTCCCGATGCCCTCGACCAGCGGATGATCGGGCTGGCAGATGGTCACGTCGTAGTCGATGTAGTCTTCCTTCGGCTGGAGATTGTCGGGCCAGCCCGGCGGATGGGCGACGAACTGGCCGCCGATGAGGAAATGATAGGTCGGACGGTCGCGGAACGCGTCGCCCATGTGGCCATGCCAGCCGGCGATACCGCAGCCGTCGCCGATGAGCTTCAGAAGCCCGTCCTCCTGCAGCTTGGTCATGTTGCCGAACTCGTCGCGGTGCCCCGAGCGGGCCGACGACCAGATCGGCGTGATGAGATCGACGTCCGCCAGCTCCCCGGGCCGCTCCAGCGGTTCCAGCGTCTCGTAGGTGTCGACCGTGAAGCCGTTCTCCTCGAGAAGATCCTTGTACCAGCCGGCGAAATGCGTGGGCGTGTGGCCCTCCCAGCCGCCGACGAAAAGCACGGCTTTCATCACGTTTCCTCTCTCATGAAGGCCAGCATCGCGGCCATGTCGCGGCCTGCGTAGCCCGCCCGTTCGGCTTCCCGAAGCTTGTCGAGCGTGACCCGGCCTTGTGGCATGGCGACACCGAGGCGCTCTGCAAGGGCGGCGGTCAGCCCCATGTCCTTGGCCGCAAGCGACACGGTGAAGGTGACTTCGTTCGCAGCCTCGTCGAGATAGAGCGGGCGTCGGTAGGAGAGCATCGGCGCGGCGGCAGCGCTGTTTTCGATCACGTCGAAAGCCGCTTCGGGCGCGATGCCGGCCGCGCCGGCAAGGGCCATGGCCTCGGCGAGCGTCTGGTTCAGACCGTGGATCAGGGAATTGACGGCAAGCTTCATCACCGAGCCGGCCCCGGTCCGGCCGAGAAAGATCGTTTCGCGGCCCATCGCGTCGAGAAGCGGACGCACCCTCTCGGCCTCGGCCCCGGTACAACCGGCCATGATGAGAAGCTGCGCTTCGGCAGCGGCCTTCGTCGCGCCGGAGACCGGCGCGTCGACGACGCGGGCGCCCTCCGGCGCGGCGGCGGCGAGGGCGGCGATATGGTCAGGGCTCATCGTGCCCATTTCGAGAAAGACCCGCGCGCCGGTCGCAGCGAAGAGCCCGTCCTCGCCGAAATGCACCGCCTCGGACGAGGCGTCGTCGGCGAGCATGGTGACCACAGCCTCGGAGCGCTCGGCGAGGTCGCGCGGCGTGGAGGCCACCAGGCCGCCCACCTCGCGCGCGAAGGCCTCCGCCGTCCCGCGCGAGCGGTTCCAGACCGTCAACTCGTGGCCCGCCTTCAGGAGATTTTCCGCCATGTGCCGGCCCATCCGGCCCAGCCCGGCAAAGCCGACGCGCATCACGCCACCTTGTCACCCGTCAGACCGGAAATCGCCTGGATCAGACTGTCCTCGGTGACCTCTTCGGAGGTGAACTCGCGCATTATCCGGCCCGAGTACATCGCGACGATCCGGTCGGAGACGTGCAGCACCTCGGGCATTTCCGAACTGATGACGATGACCGCGTAGCCCTGTGCGGCGAGGTCACGGATGAGGTTGTGAATCTCGGATTTCGACCCGACGTCGATACCCCGGGTGGGTTCGTCGACGATGAGCACGCTGGGATGCATCGACAGCCACTTTCCGATCACGATCTTCTGCTGGTTGCCGCCCGAGAGGTTGCCGACCGTCTGCCGCCAGCCCGGCGTGCGGATGTCGAGCTTGTCGCGGTAGAGATCGAAGATCGCGACCTCCGCGCCATCGCTGACGAAGGGCCCCGCCGTCATGTCGTCGACCTGCGGCAGGGTGATGTTGTCGCGGCAGTTCATGCCGAGAACGAGGCCCTGCGCCTTGCGGTCTTCGGGAACGAGCGAGATGCCCCGTCGGATCGCGTCCTGGGGCGAAGTGATGCGCACCTCCTCGCCGTCGAGGAGAATGCTTCCCGCCGAGGGGTCGCGCAGGCCGAAGATGGTCTCCGCGATTTCTGTCCGGCCCGCGCCCACGAGACCGTAGAAACCCACGACCTCGCCGCGGCGGACCTTGAAGCTGACGTCTTCGAAAAGATCGCCGCAGCTCAGGCCCCGCACCTCGAGGGCGACATCGCCCATTTCGTGGTGGCTCGCGTTGCGCGAAAGGTCGAGCGTGCGGCCGATCATGAGGTGTGTGACCTCCTCCTCGTTGGTCTTGGCCGTCTCGAGAGTGCCGCGATACTGGCCGTCGCGCAGGACGCTGATGCGGTCGGTGATCTTGAAGATCTCCTCCATGCGGTGGGAGATGTAGATGATCCCCACGCCGCGCGACTTCAGGTCCGCAATCACCTCGAAAAGCACGCTCTTCTCGGCATCCGTGAGCGACGCGGTGGGCTCGTCGAAAATCACCGCCCGGGGGTCGACCGTGAGCGCGCGGGCGATCTCGACCATCTGCTGGTTGGCGATGGAGAGGTCGCCGACCCGGGTGCGGGCGTTGAAGCCGACATTGAGGGTTTTCAGGATCGCGTCGGTCTCGGCGAACAGCTTTCGCCAGTCGACGCGGCCGAGGCTCTTTCGCGGCAGTTCGCCGAGAAAGATGTTTTCCGCCACCGTCAGCTCGTCGGCGAGGCTCAGTTCCTGGTGGATGAAGACGACGCCTTTCGCCTTCGCGTGGATCGGCGACGTCATCTCCGTGGGCTCTTCGGCAATGTATATCCGGCCCGCGTCGGGGGCATAGATGCCGCCGAGCACCTTCATGAGAGTCGACTTGCCCGCCCCGTTCTCGCCCATGAGGGCGTGAACCTCGCCGGGCATCACGTTGAAGGAGACGTCGTCGAGCGCACGCACACCGGGAAACGTCTTGACGATGCCTTCGAGACGAAGGGCGGGGACATGATCGTTCATATCTTGAGGGCCTCCCTGCCCCTGCGGTTGAGCTGCCGGTCGAGAAACAGCACCGCGATGAGAATGAGCCCGATGACCAGATTCACCGTCTCGGTCCCGGCCCCGATATGCCCGAGGCCCTTCCTGAGAAGCTGGATCGCGATGACCCCGCCGAGGGTGGCGACGATCGAGCCGTAGCCACCCATGAGCTTGGTGCCCCCGAGCACCACCGCGGTGATCGCCCAGAGCTCGAAGAGCATGCCGTCATTGGGGTTCACCGACCCGCTTTCGGAATAGAACACCACCGCCGAAAGCGCCGCGAGAAATCCGATCAGCATGAAGTTGATGAGAAAGTGCGGCCCGACGCGAATGCCCGCGTTCACCGCCGCCTCGCGGTTGTTGCCGATGGCGTAGGCGTTGCGGCCGTGAACCGTCTTCGTCATTACAAGCCACAGCACGAGCGCCGTGCCCAAGAGGAACCATGTCGCGGTGTGCAGGCCGAGAAACTGCGCCTCGGCGAAGTCGACCAGCGTCCAGTTCAGATGGCTCGTCGGCTGCTCGCCGTTGTACATGAAGACGAGACCGCGGTAGCCGAGCATGGCGCCCAGGGTGACGATGAAGGCGTCGACCCCGGTCTTCCAGACGATCAGCCCGTTGACCGCGCCAAGCACCGTGCCCGTCAGCAGCGCGAGCGCCCAGCTCACCGGGATCACCCAGTCGCCGAGGCCCGCGAAGATCGGCCATGTCATGCTGTCGAGGAGCACGATCGCGGCGAGCGCGTAGGTCGCGCCGACCGAGAGGTCGATATTGCCGTTGATCATCACGATCGTCATGCCGAGCGCGATGATCCCGATCGGGGCGGACTGCTTCAGCAACAGGAGCATGTTGTCGAAGTCCATGAACGCCTGGTCGGTGACGGCAAGGAATTCGCCCGCGATCGAGAAAAAGGCGAGTTCCACCGCGATGAAGGCCCAGATGGCGCCCTGTTTGATGAGAGTGGCGCGCGTATCGGAGTTCATTGTGTCTTCCTCCTCAGGCAATCGGCGACAACAGCCGGCCCCGCTTGGCGGCGATGTCGAGCCAGACCGCGAGAATGATGATGACCCAGGTCACGACATACTGGGCGTAGAAGGCGAGCCCCATCAGCAGAAGTCCGTTCTGGATGAAACCGAGGATCAGAACGCCGATAACGGTCTTGAAGATGGTCCCCGACCCGCCCAGCAGCGATGCGCCGCCAAGGATCACGGCGGCGAGCACCTCGAGCTCCATGCCCTGCCCCACTGTGTTCTGCGACCCCATCGAGCGGCTGGCCTGCAAGAGGCCGGCCACGGCCACGCAGAAGGACGAAACGATGTAGGTAAAGAACACCACCCGGGCGCGCGGGATGCCCGAAAACGTCGCCGCCGTCCCGTTGCCGCCCACGGCGTAGACCTTGCGGCCGAACGGGGTCTTGGCGAGAATCATGCCGAGCACAGCCGCGAGAAGCGCGAAGATCAGGATCGGGACGGGAATGCCCATGGCGGTGCCCTGCCCGAAGATCGAGAACCAGGTTCCCGACTTGTCGTCGATGTCCATGTTCTTGCCGCCCGACCAGGTGAGCGTCAGACCGTGGATCGCCGAGAGCATGCCGAGGGTGACGATCAGGGAGTTGAGCTTCAGGTAACCCACGAGAAACCCGATGAAGGCGCCGAGCGCCAGGGTCAGGCCGAACATCGCCGGGATCGCGAGCAAGGGGCCGAGCTTGTCGTGGAGGTCGAGCACCACGATGGTCGAGAACGACATCATAGACCCGACCGAGAGGTCGAGGTTGCCGCCGATCACCACGAAGGTGACACCGAGAGCCATGACCCCGAGAATGGCCGACGAGCGGATGACGCCGGAGATGTTGTCGATCTCGATGAAACGGGGGTTCGCAACCGCGAACCCGATCATGAACAGCACGAAGGCCACGAGTATGCCCTGTCGTGCAAGCAGGGTTCCCATTCCCTTCCGGGTCAGTACCGCCATCTTTCCCTCCCTCATGGTGCCGGCCCATCGCCGTCACACCAGTGTCATGCCTCCGTCGATCATCACGATCTGCCCGGTCATGTAATCGCTGTCCCTCGATGCAAGGAACGTCGTCGTGCCGGTGATGTCAGCAGGCGTCGCGACGCGCCCTTTCAGGATGTCCGACGAGAATTCCTCCATCGCCTGACCCGGCCGTTCCGCCGCCCCGATCTCCATCAGGTCGCGGTCGACCTGATCCCACATCTCGGTGGCCACCACGCCCGGCGCGAAGCCGGTGACCGAAATCCCATGCTTCGCGAGGTCGCGAGCGGCCGATTGGGTAAGCGAGACCACCGCCCACTTGCTCGCGCAATAGGGCGCGACGTTGTCGAAGCCCTGCCGGCTGGCGATGGAGGCGGTGTTTATTATCTTGCCGCCGTCGCCCTGGGCGATCATCTGGCGCGCGGCTTCCTGCATTCCTATGAGGCAGCCGAGGCCGTTGATCCCCATGATGAAATTCCAGTTGTCCTCGGTGACATCGAGAAAGTTCATCGGCTTGTTGACGCCGGCATTGTTGAACGCGACGTCGAGCCTGCCGAAGGCATCGACCGTCCGGGCGATCATGTCCCGGACCCCGACCCGGTCGGTCACGTCGACCGCTGAATGGGTAACCTTGGCGCCCGAAGCCGACGCCCGATCGGCATTCGCCCGGGCCACATCTTCCGCCTTGCCGGCGTTGATGTCGGCAAAACAGACATTCGCCCCCTCGTCGAGCAGCGCCTCCGCGATGGCGCGGCCGATACCCTGTGCGGCACCGGTGACGATACAGGAGCGTCCTGCGACACGCGTCATTCCGCCCCTCCCCGTGAGATGCTGGTCATTCCGGACAGAGAGGCGTGGGGCGGTCGCCCGCCCCACGCCCCGCCCGGGAGGAGTTCAGAAGACGGGCTTGGTGAACTCGTCCATGTTGTCCTGAGTGATCTTCGGCGTATCGAAGTAGTTCAGGAACGGAACGTCTTCACCGTTCAGCACGTCGATCGCGGTCTGCAGCGCGGCCTCGGCGTCGTCGACGGGGGACTGATAGATCGAGCCCCAGTAGTCGCCTTCGGCCATCGCCTCGTAGCCCACCGAGAAGTTGGTGGCGCCGACGAACACGATTTCGTCGCTGCGGCCGGCGGCCCTCGCGGCGTTGAGTGCGCCCACGCCCATGTTGTCGTCGCCAGAGTAGACGCCGTCGATGTCGTCATACTTGACGAGGAAGGCCTCCATCACCTGCTGCGACTTTTCGCGGTTCCAGTCGCCCGGCTGGGTCTCGACCAGCGTCACGTTCGGGCAAACTTCGGGCAGACGATCCTCGAACCCCTTGGCACGCTCGATGGCCGTCGTGTAGCCCGGCTGGCCTGAGATCTGCACGACGCGCGCCTCGTCCTCGATGCCGAGCTCGGCGAACCGGTCGCACATGATCTCGGCCGAACGCGACCCCTGGGTGATGTTGTCAGGGCCCGAGAAGGAGGCGACGAAATCGAAGCCCTGCTCGGCGATGTTGGAGTTGGTAACGATGACCGGAATGTCGGCCTGCTGGGCCTTGCGAA
>CAZPPH010000141.1:0-7657 GCA_964588375.1 uncultured Rhodobacterales bacterium
GGGCTCATCTTGCCCAGTTCGCGCATCTTCAGGCTGATCTCGCCCTTCTTGCCGACCGCCTGAAGGCGCAGCTCCTCGAGCGCGGCCTCGTCCGCCGCCGCCCCGATCAGGCCGAGATACTTCTCCCTCAGATCGTCCATGCCGGACCCCCTCGTCTCTGCCCCGCCCTGCTAGCCAGCGGGGCCATGAAGCGCAAGAAGCCGCGAGACCTCGAAAGGTCCGCGGCTTCTTCGAAAATCTCTCCCGGGTGGGAGGCGTTACGCGAGCGCGGCCTTCGCCTTGTCGACGATGGCACCGAACGCATCGGGCTCATGCACGGCGAGGTCGGCGAGCACCTTGCGGTCGACCTCGATGCCGGCGAGCGACAGCCCGTTGATGAAGCGCGAATAGGTCAGCGCCTCGTCACGCTCCCGCACCGCCGCGTTGATCCGCTGGATCCAGAGCGCGCGGAAGTTGCGCTTGCGGTTCTTGCGGTCGCGGGTGGCGTACTGGTTGGCCTTGTCGACCGCCTGGCGGGCGACCTTGAAGGTGCTCTTGCGGCGGCCGTAATAGCCTTTCGCCTGGTCGAGGACCTTCTTGTGGCGCGCGTGGGTGACGGTTCCGCCTTTGGTTCTGGGCATGTCTCGTCCTCCTCAGCGGTCGTATGGCATGTAGGATTTCGCGAGCTTCTGGTCGGGCTCGGAGAGCACCGTCATGCCACGCGCGTCGCGGATGAACTTGTTCGACCGCTTGATCATGCCGTGACGCTTGCCGGCCTGTGCGGCCATGACCTTGCCGGTCCCCGTCACCTTGAAGCGCTTCTTGGCGCTCGATTTCGTCTTCATCTTGGGCATTTCCGTCTCCATCGTCTCAGGGTCGGTCGAAACGCGCGACTCGGCATGCCACATGGGCCGGCCGCGCGGGCGAAGCATGGCGTATAGGGGTACCGCGTGCGGCACGCAAGCCCCCGCTCGGCCGGCCGCGTCAGTTGAACGCGTCGCGCACCACGTCGATCATGAGCCCCGGTATTTCCTGAAACTCGTAGCCCCCCGGCGTCATGGCGATTGCCGCGACGATGAGGGCACCTCCCACGAAACCGAAAAGGATGGCCGTCCGGGGGCTCCGGCCGGCGGAAAACGAGCTGATGAGCGTCGGAAACGCGAGGGCACCGATGACGATGCCGAGGAAGAGTAGAAGATCGGCGTCCATGGCCTGCCCTCCTGCACCCCCGGGATAGATACCGATCTAGTCGGGATCGGTCGCGAAAATCAACCTTTCCTCGCAGGGGGCGACGCGAAGGATGTTCGTCGTGCCCGCCTTGTTGAAGGGCACCCCGGCGGTCACGACGATCTGGTCGGACTCGTCGGCGAAGCCCCCCTCGCGCGCGGCGCGCACCGCATTGACGACCGCCTGCTTGAAGCGATGGAGCTCGGAGGTGATCTCGCAGTAGGCCCCCCAGGTCAGTGCGAGCCTTCGCGCGGTGCCCATCAGCGGGGTCAGCGCGATGATCGGCACATGCGGCCGCTCGCGGGCGACGAGAAGGGCGGTGTTGCCCGATTGTGTCGCACAACAGACCGCCTTGATGTCGGTCGTCTCCGCGATTTCGCGGGCGGCGGAGACGATGGCGTCGGCCACCGAGTTCTTCTCCCCACCCCGGCTGGCGTTGATGACGTCGCGGTAGGTCGGGTCGCTCTCGACCTCGATGGCGACCGCGTCCATCGTCTGGACCGCCTCGACGGGGTAGGAGCCCGCCGCGCTTTCCGCCGAGAGCATCACCGCGTCTGTTCCCTCGTAGATCGCGGCAGCGACGTCGGAGACCTCCGCGCGCGTGGGCATCGGGCTGTCAATCATCGATTCGAGCATCTGGGTGGCCACGATCACCGGTTTCGCCGCCGCCCGGCACTTGCGAACCAACCGCTTCTGGATCGGGGGCACGTTCTGCACCGGCAGTTCCACCCCAAGGTCCCCCCGCGCCACCATGATGCCGTCCGAGGCCGCGAGAATCTCGTCGAAGGCGCGGACACCCGCAGGCTTCTCGATCTTCGACAGGATCGCCGCACGCCCCGCGGCGAGCCGGCGCGCCTCGGTCACGTCCTCGGCGCGCTGCACGAACGAGAGCGCCAGCCAGTCAACGCCAAGCGAGCAGACGAACTCCAGGTCGGCGCGGTCCTTTTCCGAAAGCGCGGCCAGGGGCAGCACCACGTCCGGCACGTTGACCCCCTTGCGGTCGGAGATGGTGCCGCCCACCGTGACGGTGCAATCGGCGAAATCCTTGCCGCAATCGTCCACTCTCAAGCGAATCTTGCCATCGTTCACGAGAAGCGCCGAACCGGGCTCCAACGCGGCGAAAATCTCCTCGTGAGGCAGGCAGACGCGCGTCGCGTCGCCCGGCGCGGGGTCGAGGTCGAGCCGGAAGGTCTGGCCCTCTGCAATCTCCTCGGCGCCCCTGGCGAATTCTCCAACCCGCAGCTTCGGTCCCTGCAGGTCCGCGAGGATGGCGATCGGCCGGCCGGTTTCCTTCTCGATCTGGCGGATGATCTTGTGGCGCTCGCCGATATCCTCGTGAGCGCCGTGCGACATGTTGAGACGGAACACGTCCGCACCCGCCTCGAACAGCGCCTTGATCGTTTCGTAATCGCTCGACGCCGGGCCCAGCGTCGCCACGATCTTGACCTTCCTCAGCCGTCGCATGGGTTTTCGTCTCCGCGGTCTGTTAGCGCTAGACTTCTATGGAGCAAACGCTCCGAAGTGACAACTGGCGCCTCGGCGAGAACTCGCATAAAGACGATCCGTTCCTGACACCACCGAACCATGACAGACGAGCCCTTCTACATCTTCGGTGACGAGCGCCCGGCACGCCTGGTGGTAACCTGCGATCACGCGACAAACCGCGTGCCGCCGGAAATCTGCGGCGGCAGCCTCGGGATCGACGACGCGGACATGGCCCGCCACATCGCCTACGACGTCGGCGCGGCCGGGGTTGCGCTGGGGCTCGCGGAACGGCTCGGCGCACCGGCGGTGCTCTCGAATTTCTCCCGCCTCGTGATCGACCCCAACCGTGGCGAAGACGACCCCACACTCGTGATGAAGCTCTACGACGGCACGATCATCCCCGCCAACCGCGCCGTCGACGTCGCCGAAACCGCGCGGCGGCTCGGGGCCTACTACCGGCCCTATCACGATGCCGTGGCAGGCCTGCTCGCCGCGCGCGACACTCCGGTTCTCGTATCGGTCCACTCCTTCACCCCGCAGTTTCGCGGCCGCCCGCCCCGGCCATGGCACGTCTCGATCCTGCATACCGCCGACACCCGGCTCGCAGAGCCTCTGCTTGGCAGGCTTCGGGCCGAGCACGGTCTCGTCGTCGGTGCCAATGAACCCTATGCGGGTGAACTCGCCGGTGACAGTATCGACCGGCATGCCACCGCCCATGGCCGGCCGAACGCTCTCATCGAGGTCCGCAACGACCTCATCGCCAACGACACCGGGCAGGACGAATGGGCGGAACGGCTCGCCACCTGCCTTGACGGGGCGCTCACCGAAGCCGATCTGTGAAGGAAAGGGAGAAACCGAGATGGACGAACAGACCCGCACAGAACTCGAAGCCGCCGCGTTCCGCCGCCTGCGCGCGCATCTCATGGTCGAGCGCACCGACGTTCAGAACATCGACCTGATGAACCTCGCAGGCTTCTGCCGCAACTGCCTCGCCCGCTGGTACCAGGAAGCGGCCAACGAGCGCGGCATCGAAATGACCAAAGAGGAAGGCCGCGAGGCGTTCTACGGAATGCCGTACGAGCAGTGGAAATCCGAGTTCCAGACCGACGCCTCCGGCGAGCAGTCCGACGCCTTCGAGGAAGCCCATAAGAACATGCCGGTCTGAACCCCGCTGCCCGGGTACCGGGACCGAACACCTAGGGTCCGACTGTCCGGACCCGGGATTTGCGACCGAGGCGGTGTGCACCGCCACCTCCCGCCGCGCCTCCGGCGGGAATATTTTCGGAACAGAGAAGGCGCGGTGCGCCACGGCATTCGGGGTCCGGCCCCCGCCTCCGGCATGAGCCTCGAGCAGGGGCCTTCTCCGTTCACGGCCATCGGCTCTCCAGCCTGTTCCGCGCGCACATTCTGGAGCCGCATGGTGAACGATGCGTTACCCGACGGGCTTCTTCGTTCCGGAAATACTCGATATCCCGCGCGCGCGGCCGGTGGCTGTCGTCGGCTCCTCAGAGCGCAGCCTTGCGGCTTTCCTCGATGTAGATCTCGCGGAGCCGCGATGCGATCGGACCCGGAGCACCCGCGCCGATCGCCGCGCCGTCGATCTGCACGACCGGCATCACGAACGCGGAGGCGGACGTAACGAAGGCCTCGTCGGCCGCTTTCGCCTCGTCGACCGTGAAGGCCCGCTCCTCGATCTGCATCTCTGCCTCGGCAGCGAAGCGCAGTACGGCGGCGCGGGTGATGCCGTGGAGAATCTCGTTGCCGAGATGGCGGGTCACGATCTTGCCGTTCGTCACGATATAGGCGTTGTTCGAGGTGCCTTCGGTCACGAAGCCCTCCTCGACCATCCAGGCGTCGTCCGCTCCGGCCGCCTTGGCCGCCATCTTGCCCATCGAGGGGTAGAGAAGCTGCACCGTCTTGATATCGCGCCGGCCCCAGCGAAGGTCGTCCACGGTGATCACACGCCATCCCTTTTTCGCGATCTCCGGGTCCGTGAGTGTCTTTTCCTGAGTGAAGAGCACCACTGTGCCCGGCACGTCCGGGGGGGGATAGACGAAATCCCGGTCTCCCGGCGCGCCCCGGGTTATCTGGAGATACACCATTCCCTCCTCGACCCCGTTCCTTGCCACAAGTTGGCGGTGCACCTCGAGAAGGTCGTCGCGCCCGATGGGCGGGGTCATCGCGAGTTCACCGAGGGAGCGTTCGAGGCGGCGGGCGTGGCCGTCGAAATCTATGAGCCTGCCGCCCAGAACGCTCGTGACCTCGTAGACCCCGTCGGCGAAGAGAAACCCCCGGTCGAAGATCGAGACGGTGGCTTCGGTGTCGGGCAGGTATTCGCCGTTGACATAGACGATCCGGGTCATGGCCTCTCCTAGCCCCAGAGCTCTGCGCCGGGAGGGAAAACGGTGGAGCCTTCGTAGCGAAGGGGGTTGGGGCGGTCTTCGGCCAGAAGAAGCGGGCCGTCAAGATCGGCGATCTCTGCCCCCTGAGCTACGAGAAGCGCAGGCGCCATTGCAAGCGAAGTGCCGACCATCGAGCCCACCATCACCCCGAAGCCCGCCTCGCGGGCGGCGTCGCGCAGGGCCAGTGCCTCGGTGAGCCCACCCGTCTTGTCGAGCTTGATATTGACCATGTCGTACTTCCCTTCGAGCCCCGCGAGGCTCGAGCGGTCGTGGCAGCTCTCGTCGGCGCAGACGGGGACCGGCCTCTCGATCTCGCCGAGCGTCTCGTCCGCGCCCGCCGGCAGGGGCTGCTCGACGAGCGCCACGCCGAGCCGCGCGAGATGAGGCGCAAGCTCGCCGTAGACTTCCGCCGTCCAGCCCTCGTTGGCATCGACGATTATGCGCGCGTCCGGCGCACCCCGGCGCACCGCTTCGAGACGGGCCATGTCGCTTTCCGTGCCGAGCTTGATCTTCAGGATCGGCCGGTGCGCGTTTTTCCGCGCCGCCGCCTCCATCTCCTCCGGCGCACCGAGTGAAAGCGTGAAGGCGGTTGTCACGGGCCGGGGCGCGGCGAGCCCGGCAAGCTGCCACACCGGCGCGCCGGTGATCTTCGCCTGGAGGTCCCACAGCGCGCAGTCTACGGCGTTGCGCGCCGCACCCGCCGGCAGCGCGTCCTGGAGATCGTGCCGCGAGATCCCCTCGGGCAGGCCCTCCATCAGGGCGGCCACGCCGTCGAGGCTTTCGCCGTAGCGCGCGTAGGGTACGCATTCGCCAGCCCCTGCGCTGCCACGGTCGAAGATCCGCACGGTCAGCACCTCCGCTTCCGCCTTCGAGCCGCGCGAGATCCTGAAGACCTCCGCGAGGGCGAAATGCTCCCTCGTGACGCTGAGCGGCATGGCTCCTCCCCTTGTTCCCGCACCGACTCTAGAGCGCCAGCACCGCGTCCACCAGACGTGCGGCGCCGTGGCGGTATGGATCTTCCGCCGGCAGCCCGAGGCGCGCCTCGATTTCCGCGCAGCAGTCCCCCGCGTCCCTGTCGCCCAAAGCCATGGTGTTCACCGACACGCCGGCGAGCTCGCAGGCGGGGTTCACCACCCTCGCCAGCGGCAGGGCGGTATCGCGCAGCGCTTCGAGCGAGGGAAGGCCGTAGTCGGGCAATCCGCGCATGTGGGTGCGCGTGGGCTCATGTGCGAGGATCAGCGCATCGGGCTGGCCGCCGTGGATGAGCGCCATCGTCACACCCGAGAAGGAGGGGTGAAAGAGGCTCCCCTGCCCCTCGATGTGGTCCCAGTGGTCGGAGGCGTTGTCTGGCGTGAGCCACTCCACTGCCCCGGCCATGAAGTCCGCGATCACCGCGTCGAGCGGCACTCCGCCGCCGGTGATGAGAATACCCGTCTGCCCGGTGGCCCGGAACGTCGACTTGAGTCCCCGCGCGGCCATCTCCCGGTCCATCGCGAGCGCTGTATACATCTTGCCGACCGAGCAATCGGTGCCGATCGCCAGCACGCGCTTGCCGGTTCGCTTCCTGCCATCGGCGATCGGGTAGTCGATGCCCGGCACCCGGACGTCGTGCAACTCGCGCCCCGACCCCATGGCCGCGCGCACCAGTTCCGGCTGGTCGCGCAGGAGCGTGTGAAGCCCGCTGGCGAGGTCGTAGCCCATCCCGAGAGCCTCGGTCAGCACCTCGCGCCACGCGTCGCTGAACCGTCCTCCCCGGTTCGCAACCCCGATCACGAGCGTCTTCGCGCCGGCGGCTTGCGCCTCGGCGAGGGTCATGTCCTTCGCGCCCACATCCGCCTTGCAGCCGGGCAGCCGGAGCTGGCCGACGACATGCTCTGGCCGCCAGTCGGCAATGCCCTGGGCGACCTTGGCGGCGAGCTGGTCCGGCGCATCGCCGAGAAAGAGAAGATAGGGGGTGCGAATCATGACGGGCCTCCAAGCATTCGCCGGAGTGTCGGGGTGCGCGCGGCGAATGTCCTGCGGAAATCTCCGGCAGCGGAAGGGAATTTTCGCAGGAAATTCAGGCCGGGCGTTGAGTGCCGGGAATATCTTTCGCCTTTCCGGGCGCGCGGCGCCGGATGCGGTCGAGCATTCGCCACGCGTTGCGGGCGATATGCTGGTCGTTGGTGTCGACCATCTTCCCCGCCGGAACCACCGTGCCGAGGTCCGGCCACGCCACACCGTTAACATAAGGGCGGAACCAGCCGCCGACAGCGAGGCGCTTGAGCTCGCTGTCCGGCAGGCCCGAATTCACGATCTGGTTCCAGAGCCGACCGTCAGCCATCCTGAGGGTCACGATCGCGCCTTCGGCCCGGGGAGCCAGCCAGATGCCCCGCCGTCACCGGGTGCGCAGCCAGTTTGCGCTAGGAGCGGCATCTCTCGAGCCCGTCCCCTCCGTCACCGCGCGGCGCAGCAGGGAATCGATGCGCGCGCCCTCGTTTTCTCGAGAAGGTCTCGATGATATGCCACGACCTCCGGAGCAAGCCGCAGGGCGCGGCGCGCGTCCTCCTGCCAGTTGCGGAGTT
>CAZPPH010000142.1:0-7554 GCA_964588375.1 uncultured Rhodobacterales bacterium
GGGTCGCGCACCTCTTCCTGGTAGGCGACCATGTCCTCGAAGAGCTTCATCTGCTCGACTTCCTGGAAGCCGCCCTGGCCGATGGTCTTGTTGGCCGCCTGCGGCGTGACGAGCAGCAGCGGCGTGTGGTTCCAGTAGGCGGTCTTCACGGCGGTGACGAAATTGGTGATGCCGGGGCCGTTCTGGGCGATCATCATGCTCATCTTGCCGGTGGCGCGGGTGTAGCCGTCGGCCATCATGCCGCCCGAGCCTTCGTGGGCGCAGTCCCAGAAGGTGATGCCGGCCTGGTCGAAAAGGTCGGAGATGGGCATCATGGCCGAGCCGATGATGCCGAAGGCGTGCTCGATGCCGTGGAGTTGCAGGGTCTTTATGAAGGCTTCTTCGGTGGTCATGCGCATGGCAGGGCTCCTTTGTTCAAGGTCGGTTCTCCGGCGCGGCGGCGGGCGCGCGATTTGGCGCGACACAACACCAGACAGCGTGGATTGATTAGGTCCAGTCGGGTCAAAGGCATATGGCCAGCCTCATCCCACGGGCCGAAGGCGCCCGCTCACACGCGCAATCCGGGCGATGCCTTCGGGAATGCGGTCGGACGCGATCGAACTGTAGGAAATCCGGTAGAGGTCATCGGGCGCATCGGGCGCGCCGAAGAACGGCTTGCCGCTCTCGATGAGCACGCTTTCGCGTTTGAGCGCCTCGCAGAGCGCCGTGGCGCTCACGCCCCCGGGCGTGCGCATCCAGAGGCTCGAGCCGCCGTTTCCGCTGGCCCCCGCGACGGTGAGCCCCTCGGCCTTTATGGCGTCCAGCATGACGGCGCGTCGGGCCGCGAAGCTGCCGGTCAGCCGGCGCAGCATGGCATCGTAATGCCCGAGCGAGAGGAACCGCGCCGCCGCGCGCTGCAGGAGGCCCGGCGGATGGCGCAGGAGTGTCGCCCTGAGCGCCCGCGCCTCCGCGATGAAGGGGGCGGGGCCGACCATGAAGCCGAGCCGGAGCCCCGGAAAGAGCGACTTCGAGAAGCTGCCGACATGGATGACCCGGCCGGACCGGTCGAGGGACTTCAGCGCCGGAAGAGGCGCGCGGCCCTCGGCGATCTCGAATTCGTAATCGTCTTCCACGATGAGGAAGTTCTGCTCGTCTGCCGCGCGCAGCAGAGCCTGCCGCGCCTCGATCGGCATCGTGGCCCCCGTGGGGCAATGATGGCTCGGCGTGCTGAAGAGCACATCGAGTTCGGCGGGCAGGTCCTTCGCGTCGAGCCCGCGCGGGCCGACGGGGACGGGGACGAGCCGGCAGCGGGTCTGGGTCAGGATATCGCGCAGGCCGGGGTAGCCCGGCTCCTCGATGACGGCGCTCCGGCGCTGGTTCAGAAGCAGTTGCGCAGAAAGCCACAGCGCGTTCTGCGCGCCCATGGTGACGAGCACCTCGTCGGGGTGGGCGAGGATGCCCCGGCGCGGCAGCGAGTGGCGGGCGATGTATTCGAGAAGCCCCGGGTCGTCCTGTTCGAACTGGTCGTCCGACATGCGGTCGAAGTCCTTCAGCCCCAGCGACTGCATCATGCAGAGCCGCCAGTTGGCATGGTCGAAGAGGGTGGGGTCGGCCTGTCCGTAGATGAAAGGGTAGCGAAACTCGCGCCAGTTGCGCGGCTTGCCCCGGTTGAGGTCGCCGGCGGGCGGGCGGTGCCCGAGCATCCGCCCCCAGTCCACCGCGGATTCCGGGCGCGCCGCCGGCGGGCCGCGTCGGGTCGGCTGCGGGGCGGTCCGGGACACGAAATACCCCGAGCGCCCCTCGGAGTGCAGGAAGTCGTCGGCGACGAGTTCCGCATAGGCGAGGGTCACGGTGATGCGGCTGACGCCAAGATGCGCCGCGAGCTTGCGGGTGGACGGCAGCCGTTCGCCGGGCTTCAGCCGGCCTGACAGGATGCCCTCGGCCACCATCTGCCGGATGCGGTGTTGCAGGGTGCCTTCCTGCAACGGGTCGAGAAGGAAGGACTCAACCGCTATCGTCATCTCGTGCGCCCCGCCCTCCGTCTTCATCGCGACAGCGCCCCGTGACGGTCTGGCGTCATTGCCGGGACAATCTGGATATACCCCGGCAGGCGCGCGCAATCCATCGCCCCGGCAAGTCGCGCCCCGGGCCCTCGGGGCAGGGGCGCGTCGAGCCTGCCGCGCGCGGCGGTTTCAGCCGCCCGGCCCCCGGTGGTATCCGGCGCCGGACGAGGCAGGGCGCACGCGCCACTCATGCGGGCACGCGCGGCGTCGCGGATATGTCCTCCAGCACCATGTCGCTCGCTTTTTCGCCGATCATGATGGCCGGAGCGTTGGTGTTTCCCGACACGATCTCGGGCATGATCGAGCAATCCGCCACGCTGAGCCCGTCGACCCCGTGGACCCGAAGCCGCGCGTCGACCACGGCCATGCCGTCGCCCTCCGGGCCCATCTTGCAGGTGCCTGTGGGGTGGTAGATCGTCGTGGCGCTGTTGCGAACCCAGTCGAGCAAAGCCGCATCATCGGCATCGTCCACGTCGGGCCCGGGGCGGTACTCGGCCGAGATTTCATCGCTGAGAGGCCGCTCGCGCGCGATACGGCGGGCGATCCGCACGCCCTCGACGATGGTGCGGCAATCGTTGGGCGTCGCGAGGTAATTCGGGTGGATGAGCGGCGCGCGGGCGGGGTCGGCGCTGGCAAGTTCGAGATGGCCGCGGCTTTCGGGGCGCAGCTGGCAGACCGAGGCGGTGAAGGCGGAGAAGGAATGCACCCCCTCGCTCGGGCTGTCCGCCGACCAGGGCTGGATGTGGAACTGGATATCCGGCGTGTCGGCGTCGGGCGAGGATCGCAGAAAACCGGTGGCCAGCGAGGCGGCCATGGTCATCGGACCGCTGCGGGACGCGATGTATCTCAGCCCGATGCGCAGCTTGTCGACCGGGCTGCGCACCTCGTCGTTGAGGGTGGGATTGTGGCACTTGAAGACCAGCCGGGCCTGGAGGTGGTCCTGAAGGTTGCGCCCCACTCCCGGCAGGTCCGCCAGCGGGGTGATGCCGTGTTCGCGCAGATGATCGGCGGGGCCCAAGCCGGAGAGCATCAGGATCTGCGGCGAGCCGATCGCGCCCGCCGAAAGCACCACCCGGGCCCGGGCGCGTGCGCTGTGCTCGGCGCCATCGGAGCCGCGCCAGGCGACGCCGACGGCGCGGCGCCCTTCGAAGAGAATGCGCGTCGTCATCGCGCGAGTGATGATCTTCAGGTTCGGCCGCTTGCGGGCCGGCTTCACATAGGCCACGGCCGAACTGCAGCGTCGCCCGTTGCGCACGGTCAGCTGGAAGTACCCGACGCCCTCCTGCGTCGCACCGTTGAAATCGTGGTTGAACGGATAGCCCGCCTTCTGCGCCGCCTCCACCCAGGCGTCGCAGATCGGGCGCGAGAGCCTTGCGTTGCTGACCGAAAGCGGCCCGCCCGCGCCGTGGAAATCGTCTTCGCCGCGCTCCTGATCCTCGGCGCGCCGGAAATAGGGCAGCACGTTTTCCCAGCCCCAGCCGGTATTGCCCATCTGCTGCCAGCGGTCGTAATCCTCGGCCTGACCGCGCACGTACAGCAGCCCGTTGAGCGAGGAAGACCCTCCCAGAACCTTGCCACGCGGCCAGGGCAGCCTGCGCCCGTTCAGGCCCGGGTCGGGCTCGGTCATGTAGCACCAGTCAAGCGTGGGGTCGCCCATCGTGCGGAAGTACCCGATGGGAATGTGTATCCAGGGGTTCACGTCGCGCCCGCCCGCCTCGACCAGGAGGACGCGGAGACCGGGGTCCGCGCTCAGCCGGTTGGCGAGAACGCATCCCGCCGAGCCGGCGCCGACGATGACGACATCCGCCTCGTGGTCGAACATCAACTCCTCCCTGTTGAGCCTGCGTGCGTCCAAGCTTGACTTGCGACGATAGAGATGCTTTTTGAAACCACAAGTCTCAAAAAAACAACAAGGATCAAGAAAAGACGGATCCAAATCCAGACCACATCTGATTTTAGTCGCTTCAGGGAGGAGACCATGACTAAACGTGACCTATCCGGCATCTCGCGCCGGGACTTTCTGCGTATCACGCAGCGGTTCGGGATGAGCTCGACCATGCTGGCGCTCGGCGGCCTGGCCGGGGTGGTGACGCTTCCGCAGCTCGCGCACGCGGTGGAGTCGACCTATGACAAGCGGTTCTCGAACGAACCGCGGCGCACTCTGCGCTACGGCGCTGCCGGCTTCAACGCGCGCAACCTTCTGGTCGAGCGGAACGGCATTCTCGAATTCGTCCGTGACGTGGAAGAGCGCACCGACGGCGAGCTTCGGATCGAGTTCATCGGCGACAACCAGATCTGCGGCCAACTCGACTGCGTGTCGAAGACGCAAGAAGGTATCGTCGACATGTATTCGGCGTCGACCCAGAACTCAGCCGGTGGCGCACCGTTCATGAACGTGCTCGACTATGCGTTCATGTTCCCGAGCCGGGCGTCGCAGTACCACTTCTTCTATAGCCCCGAGAGCAACCGGATCTTCCGGGAGCCGCTCGAGCGGATGCACGGCATCAAGTTCCTGTTCACGCACTGCGAACTGCGCGGAATCATGCTGGGCAACACTTGGCGCGACAAACCGACGGTCACCAGCATCACCGAGATCGCGGGGACGCGGAACCGGGTCACCGGCACGCAGCTCGGCCGGATCGCGATGGAGCTGATGCAGCTCAACCCGACCCCGATCGCGTGGGAAGAGACGCTTGACGGCCTGCGGCAGGGCCTGATCGACGGAGCGGAAACCTGGGCCTCGGCCGTGGCTTACGCGAACATGTCGCCGGTCGTTTCGCAGTGCATCGACCTGCGGTTCTTCTGCGGCACCGAGCACACCGCGATGTCGGCGGCGAGCTTCGACAGCCTCGACGGCGACCTGCAGGATGCAGTCATGGAATCGTCCTACCTCGCGCAGATCGCGGCGCAGTACGCGAACGAGGCCGCCCTCGTGAACACGGTCGGGTTCTCCGACCCGCAGCATCCCGGCACGATCTTCGCCGAGAACGGCGTGCGCAACGCATTCCTGACCGCCGAGGCGCGGAAAGAGGCCGAGGAGATGTGCTCGCCCGAATTCGTCCCGGGCCCCTGGGAGCAGTGGCGCGAGCGGATCAACGGCTGGGCCGGCGGCATCGACACCTACACCGAGGTGCACCGGATCGCACGCGAGGTTCCGGCCGACATGCTCGCCGAGAACGTCGAGCCGCGGCGCTGGTGGCGTGCCTGAGCTGAGCTGACCGGCTGTGCCCGAAGATCGTTTCGGGCACAGCCAATCCTTGTCTTCGCATCATCGGGGGCTTGCAGGGTGCCGCAACGGGGTCTCCCCCCGGTCGGGCGGCAATTCCGGCGCCAGCACGGGACGACGCATTCATGCAGGATTTCCTTACCGCGTTCATGACGCTCTGGGACGCACTCGCCGCGGGCGAGACATGGGCCATTTCACAAGCCGTCCGCCATCC
This sequence comes from uncultured Rhodobacterales bacterium, assembly GCA_964588375.1. GTDB lineage: Bacteria > Pseudomonadota > Alphaproteobacteria > Rhodobacterales > Rhodobacteraceae > JASJAR01. Next base: position 5,483 of record CAZPPH010000142.1, read on the forward strand.
GGTGTTCTACTGGATCGTCGGTATCGCGACTCTGCCCGTTTCCTATCTCGTGCTTCAGGTATTCCGCCGGTCGAGGCTTCTCGACCGCTACCTCGAACCCACGGCGATGTTCTTCATCTACATGACGATCGCGATGGTGATCTTCGTCGAGGTCATCCGCCGGTTCGTCTTCAACGTGCAGGCGCCGTGGTCGACCACGCTCCCCCCCTACCTGTTCCTGCTCCTGACGTGGATCGGCTGCGCCTACAACGTGAAGCTCCGCACCCATCTCTCCTTCGGCGAGGTGCGCGCGATGATGCCTCCGGCCGGGCGTCTGGCGCTTGCCTTCCTCGACGCGATCCTGTGGTACATCATGGCCGTCATCGTGATGGTGGCCACTCTGCGCCTGACCGCCAATTCCGCGGCGAATTTCCAGCTTCTGCTCGGGACCGATGACGTGATGCGCTGGTGGTTCTACATCTGCGTGCCGATCTCGTGGCTCGTGCTCTATGCGCGGGTGCTCGAGAACCTTTTCGAAGATATCCGCAATTTCCGTGCCGGCCGCGAACTCGGCGTCAACAGCGAGCTCGCCCGCGAATAGGAGCCTTGAGATGACCGACGGCACACTCGTCCTGCTTTATTCGCTGATCGCGACCGGCTTTTTCATCTTCGGAGTGCCGATCTTTCTGGTGATCGGCCTCTGGGTGGTCGCGATGAGCTTCGTCGTCGACCTGACGCTCGACAACATCGGCTACGCGTTTTCGGCCGTGTTCACGACCTCGTTCGCGCTCCTGGCCATGCCTCTGTTCATTCTCACGGGCGATCTCATCAACCGTTCGGGTATCGCGCACAGGCTTTCGGCCTTTGCCTATTCCTGTCTCGGCTGGCTGCGCGGCGGTCTCGGCATGGCGAGTATCGGCGCCTGCGGGCTCTTCGCCGCGATTTCCGGATCGAACTCCGCGACGACGGCGACGATCGGCGCGATGATGCATCCGCGCATGGTGAAGAACGGCTTCGACGAGCGCTTCGCGGCGGCGACTGCCGCGGCCGGCGGAACGGTCGGGATCATCATTCCGCCCTCGATCATCTTCATCGTCTACGGCTTCCTGATGAACCTCTCGATCTCGGAGCTTTTCCTCGCCGGGATCATTCCCGGTGTCCTCATGGTGGTCGCCATGCAGACCGCCTGCTGGATCGTCTGCTGGATGAACGGCTGGGGTCACCTGATCAGGTTCGAGATTACGCGGATGATCAAGACGGCCTTCGGGGCCTGGCTCGGCTTCTTCGCCATCGGCCTCGTGCTCTGGGGCATCTACACCGGCAAGTTCTCTCCCACCGAGGCGGCGGGCGTCACCGTCGGCTTCTGCATCATCGTGGCCCTCGTCTCGCGCCCGATCTATCTCCTGATGAACAAGGGCCAGTCGGAGAACGAGGACCTGACGCGCACGCCGGGCTGGGTCGAGATGGTGCTTGTCGAAGGCTTCCGCCTGCGCGACCTGCCCGGGGTCGTGCTCAATTCGGCCCGGATCGCCGGGATGCTCGCGCCGCTGATCGGAATTTCGGTGGTGATGCAGCAGATCCTGTCGCTTCTCGGCGCGAAGGAGGCGATCGAGAGCTTCATGACCGGGATGGGCGGCTATTACGGCGTCCTGTTGATGTCGATGGCCTTCGTCTTCATCGCGGGAATGGTGCTCGAGAGCCTTCCCAACACGATCATCATGGCCCCGATCCTCGCTCCGATCGCGGCCGGGGTCGGCGTGGACCCGGTGCATTTCGCGGTGATCTTCCTCATCGGCGGCTCGATCGGGTTCATCACGCCGCCCTACGGGTTGAACCTCTATGTCGCAAGCGGGGTGACAGGGGTGCCATACATGCGGCTCCTAGCCTATATCGTACCATATCTGATTGCCCTTATCGCGATCTGGCTGCTCGTCGCCTTCGTTCCCTGGTTTTCCCTGGCGCTGACCTGATCCGGGAGCGACGCATCTGCCCCGGAGGGACCGCCCGGAGCGCATTCCGGCGACACCGCGTCGGCGGTCTAGAGGTCGGCCTCGTACTGCAGCCTGGCCGTGCTGACCCAGGAGAGCCTGAGC
>CAZPPH010000143.1:0-7540 GCA_964588375.1 uncultured Rhodobacterales bacterium
AGGGTGATCGTGCGGCACGCGTTGCCGAATGCACTCGCGCCCATCATCAACGTCGTCGCCCTGAACCTCGCCTATCTCATCACGGGCGTCGTTCTCGTCGAGGTGGTGTTCGTCTATCCCGGCGTCGGTCAGCTTCTCGTCGACAGCGTGTCGAAACAGGACGGCCCCGTGGTTCAGGCCTGCTGCCTGATCTTCGCGGCGACCTTCATTCTCTTCAACCTCATCGCAGACGTGGGCTCGATCGTGACCAACCCGCGCCTCCGGCATCCGAAATAAGGGGGGCGAACGATGGCAACCTTCTCGATCATCTATTTCGTGCTCCTGATCGCGGGCACCGCCACGGCGGCCTATCTCAAGAACACCGCGGCGCTCCTCTTGCTCTTCACGCTCCTGATGGTCTCGTTTCTCGCGGCCCTTCTCGGCGGCACCAACGTGCTCGTCGGTTTCACAATCGCCGCGGGCCTGCTCGCGGCGGCCGCGGCCGTGTCCTACAGCTTCCGCGAGGCGCTCATCGTGATCCTGCCGCCCAACGGCGCGAAACTCATGCGCACGGCGCCGCTCACGGCGTCGTTCGGACTTCTGGTGGTCCTCATCTACATCATCGCGGCGATCTTCGCCCCTGTCATCGCGCCGTTCGGCGAATCCGAGGTGGTGGCCGGTGCCTTCGCGCTTCCCGACGACCAGTTGCTGCTGGGCGGCGACCAGCTTGGCCGCGACCTCTTCTCGCGTCTGATCTACGGCGCGCGGAACACCGTGGGCGTGGCGATCGTGACGACCTCGCTGGCGTTTCTTCTGGGCACCGTCGCCGGCCTCGTCGCCGCGACCATGGGCGGCTGGGTCGACCAGCTTCTCGGCCGTGTCGTCGACGTCCTGCTCGCCATTCCCCAGCTCATCTTCGCACTGCTCCTGCTGACCATCTTCGGCGCGGGCATCATCGAGCTGACCGTCGTCATCGCGGTGCTGTACTCGCCGCTGGTCTTCCGCCTCACGAGGGCGGTCGCCGGCAATATCGTGGTGATGGATTATATCGAGGCCGCGCGGCTCAGGGGGGAGAGCACGTGGTATCTCGTCTCCCGCGAGGTCCTGCCCAACATCACGGCGCCGCTCTCCGCGGAATTCGGCCTGCGCTTCTGCTTCGTCTTCCTCGCGATCTCGGCACTTTCGTTCCTCGGCCTCGGTATCCAGCCGCCCACGGCGGACTGGGGGTCGATGGTGCGCGAAACCGCCTCGCTGATCTCCTTCGGCCTCGTCACGCCTCTGATCCCCGCGGGCGCCATCGCGCTGCTGACCGTGGCGGTGAACTTCGTGGTCGACTGGATGCTGCAACTCTCCTCCGGCCTGAAGGAGTAACCCCCCATGGCACGCGAAAAATCAGTTCTTCTCGAGATCAAGGATCTGCGGATCGAAGGCTATTCCGACGAGGAATGGATCGAGATCGTGCACGGGATCGACCTCACGCTCCACCGCGGCGAGGTCATGGGCCTCATCGGCGAGTCCGGCGCGGGCAAGTCGACCATCGGCCTCGCGGCGATGGGCTTCACCCGCGACGGCTGCCGGATTTCCGACGGCTCGGTGAATTTCGACGGTATCGAGCTGACAAACGCCTCGCGGAGCGAACGCCGGGCGCTCCGGGGGTCGCGCATCGCCTATGTCGCGCAATCGGCGGCGGCCTCGTTCAACCCCGCCCACCGGCTCTTCGACCAGCACACCGAAAGCGCGCGGATTCACAAGACCGAGAACTGGCGCGAGGGCAAGGAAGACGCGATCGAACTCTATCGCAAGCTGCGCCTTCCGAACCCCGACGAGATCGGCTTCCGCTATCCCCACCAGGTGTCCGGCGGCCAGCTTCAGAGGGCGATGACGGCGATGGCGATGTCATGCCGGCCCGATCTCATCATCTTCGACGAGCCCACGACCGCGCTCGACGTCACGACCCAGATCGAGGTGCTCGCCGCGATCCGCGACATCGTCGAGGAGTTCAACACCGCGGCGCTCTACATCACCCACGACCTCGCGGTCGTCGCGCAGATGGCCGACCGCATCAAGGTGCTCCTGAAGGGCGACGAGATCGAGGAGGCGGAGACGCGGAAGATGCTCTCCGACCCCCAGGAGGAATACACGAAGTCGCTCTGGGCGGTGCGCTCGTTCACACGACCCGAAAAGCCCCGTCCGCCCGAAGGCACGACCCCGCTTGTCTCGGTGAAGGGCGTGTCGGCGTCCTACGGCCCCGTGAAGGTGCTCGATGACGTGAGCTTCGACATCCACCGGGGCCGCACGGTCGCCGTGGTGGGCGAGTCGGGCTCGGGCAAGTCGACGGCCGCGCGGGTCATCACAGGGCTTCTGCCGCCGACCGACGGGCACGTGGAGTTCGACGGCGAACCCTTGCCGCGCAGCTACACCGACCGCACGAAGGACCAGTTGCGTCAGGCGCAGATGATCTACCAGATGGCCGACACGGCGCTGAACCCGAAAAAATCGATCGGCGAGATCATCGGCCGGCCGGCGCAGTTCTACAGCGGGCTGAAGGGCACGGCGCTGAAAAAGCGCGTCGACGAACTGCTCGACGAGATCGAGCTCGAACCCTCGCTCTATTACCACCGCCTGCCGTCGGAACTCTCGGGCGGCCAGAAGCAGCGCATCGGTATCGCGAGGGCACTGGCGGCCGAACCCTCGTTCATCATCTGCGACGAGGTGACTTCGGCCCTGGACCAGCTCGTCGCCGAGGGAATCCTCCGACTTCTCGACAAGCTCCAGAAGGAGCTCGGCCTGGCCTACATGTTCATCACCCACGATCTCGCGACGGTCAAATCCATCGCCGACGAAGTGGTGGTGATGAAGGAGGGCAAGGTGGTCGAGGCCGGCGGCAAGACGGAGATGTTCACGCCCCCCCACCACGAATACACCGATCTTCTGCTCTCCTCGGTGCCAGAGATGGACCCCGACTGGCTCGATGATCTGCTGAAGGAACGCGGGTTGGAGAACGTCGGCGAGGCGGCCTCAAAGCAGATCTGAGGGCATGACCGCTGTCTCGGGGGCCCGGAAGCGAATACTTCCGGACCCGGGTGGCTGCTGCATTAGATTTGCACGGTGGCTGCGGAATATTCGCCCAGCGACGCATACCCCGAAGAAGAACGGGGCCCCGAAGGGCCCCGATCGAAAACCACTTCCGCGGTGTCTTACGCGAACCACCAGCGGTGATAGGAACGGGCTCCGTCGAGTTCCCAGTTCGAGGCGATCTGCTCGGTGTGCATGACGTTGTCACGCCGCCCGCCGATCCGGTTGACGAAGAGCGGAATGATGACCGGGCTGTCGTCGTGCACGAGCTGGCTCATCTCGGTGTACATCTCCGTCCGCTTGACCGGGTCGAGTTCCGCCTTGGCTTCGAAGAGCAGGTTGTCGAAACGCTCGTTCGACCAATGCCCCTCGTTCCATGTCACGCCCGTCTGGTAGACGAGGCTGAAGATCGTGTCCGGCGTGGGACGGGCGCCCCATTGCACGACCGGGAACGGCTCGACGAGCCAGATGTTGGCCCAGAAGTTGTCCGCCGGCTGGCGATTGGGGGTGATGTTGATGCCCGCGGGCCGCGCCTGTTCGGAAAACAGCGTGACCATGTCGACCGCCCCCGAAAACACCGAGTCCGAGGCGTGGACGGTGATGTCCATGGACGACATGCCCGCCTTGTCGAGGTGGAACTTCGCCCGGTCGAGGTCGTAGCTGCGCTGCTCGAGCGGCTCGTAGAACGGGAAGGTCTCGTTCAGCGGCGTGTCGTTGCCCACCGAGGCGTTGCCGAAGAAGATCTTCTCGACGATCTCCTCACGGTTGATCGCATATTTCAGCGCCAGCCGTGCATCCACATTGTCCATCGGCGCGATGTCGGCCATGCCGGGGATCGTGATGTGCGAGCCGGAGGGGACGTTGTCGATGATGATGCCCGGCGCACGTCCGAGCATGCCCACGGTCTTCAGGTCCACCGACGTGATCGCGTCGACCTGGCCGGTGACGAGAGCGGTCTGGCGCGCGTTGGCGTCGTTCAGCGTGATCATCGAGACCGCGTCGAACCAGGCGCCCTCGTCGATGCGGTGCCACTCCTCGTGACGCACGAACTCCGAGCGGACGCCGGGCTCGTGGCTCACGAACTTGTAGGGGCCGGAGCCGATTTCCGAGCGCCAGTCGGCGGTGCCGTCGTCGTTCGCCGGCAGGATGATGAGGTGATAGTCGCTGAGAATGTAGGGCCAGTCGGCCGTTCCTGTCGCCAGTTCGAAGACCACCGTGTGATCGTCTTCGGCGCGCATGTCGGTGACGACGTTCAGAAGCGATTTGGCAGCCGAAGTGGTCGCCTCGCCACGGTGGTGGTTCATCGACGCGATCACGTCGTTGGAGGTCACAGGGCGTCCGTCGTGGAACGTGGCACGCGGGTTCAGCTTGAACGTCCAGATCTTGGCGCCGGGCTGGGCTTCCCACTCGGTCGCCAGGTCGGGGCCGAGCGCGTTCTCGTTGGTGATCTCGGTGAGGTAGGAATAGGCGCAGCAGCCGATCTGGATCTGCAGGACCGATTGCCATGTGCCGGGGTCGAGGCCGTCCGAAGTGTTGCCGTCGTGGACGCCGACGCGGTAGGTGCCGCCGCGCTTGGGCGTCTGGGCCTGAACCTTGGTGCCCCACATCGTGGAGGCGGCCGCGGCGGTGGCACCGGTGTAGAGTGCCCCTTCCATGAACCGGCGGCGGCCGACCCGGTGACGTCGCGCAGCCTCGATGATCTGCGCGAGTTTTATGTCGTTCTCTCGATTGCTCATGTTCGCTCCCTTTCGAAGTGAGCCATACCTTAACAGCTGATGAGGCAGATACTGAAACGCTCAGCCGTGGATGCAAGGACAAACCCCGAAAAACGTCGTAAAAAGCGGCCCACATGTCGCTTTTCGCCTCCGCTTTCGTCGTGGCCGGAAACGAATTCAGAGAATTCGCCCGATCCTTGCGTTGCGGAATTCCGTGGGGCTGCTGCCGATCTCGGACCGGAACGCGCGGCTGAAATAGGCCGGCGAGCCGAACCCGGTGGCCTTCGCGATGGTCTGGACCGGCTGTTCGGTGTCGCGCAGAAGCCGGCGCGCCTCGTAGAGCCGCCGGTCGATCAGCAGCGCCAGCGCCGAACGTCCGCAGGTCGCCCGGCAGGCCCGCGAGAGGTGCGTTGGCGTCACGCCGAGGTCGGCGGCGTAGTCGGCCACGCCCTTCTGCATGCGGAAATCACGTTCGACGAGCGCGGTATAGGCCGCCGCGAGCCGGTCGGCCGACCGCTCGCGCCGTCCGGTCTCGAGGGCCACCTCGTTCGCCCGGCGCTTCAGCCAGACCGAGACGAGACCCGAGAGGTGATAAAGCTCGGCCGAGGTCTCGCCGTCGTCGGTCTTGGATGCCCGTTCCAGTTGTTCGATGAGACCAGTGAGTTCGGCCTGCATCCGCCCTTCCCGGCAGCGGATATGCAGCGGTTCCTCGGGCCAGTCGAGCGACGGGTCCTGAGGCAGGAACACGGCGAAGCCTAGGACCTGGCCCAGCATGTCGAAGCCGTGCATCGTGCCCGGCGGCAGGAACAGCGCGTTGTGCGCGCCGTAGCCGCGCGTCGATCCGTTCATGGTGATCCGCCCCGAGCCGCGGGTGAACCACAAAAGCACGGGCCGGGAATAGCTGCGCATCGCCTCGACACGCCAGCGCCCGCCATGGGCGAGCCGGGCGAGGCCCAGCACTTCGACCGCCGCGGGGCGGCGCGGCGTATCCATCATGCTGGCGCCGTGCGGCGCCAGATGCAGTCGTCTCGTCAAGGTTGCCCCCAAGCAGCCCAAGGCAGATTGCCAGCTACCGGCAAGCCTGCACTCAGCCACCGCCGGGGTCAATCCGCCGCCAGCCGGCCATGCGGGCGCGAAACCAGCTTCGTTGCCGTTTTGCATATTGTCGGCTCTGGATCGCGACATTGTTTCGCAATGCGGCGAGATCGAGCGCTCCGTCGACATGCGCCATGACGTCCGCAGCCCCGATCGCCTTCGCCGACGGCAGGGCGGGGTGCCAGCCCGGCCGGTTCGCGCGCGCCTCGTCGAGAAGCCCCTCGTCGAGCATCGCGTCGAACCGCGCCTCGATGCGCGGGTTGAGCCAGTCGGGCGGCGCCTCCAGCAGAAGGGCCGTCGCGCTTTCGAGTGGCAGAAGGGCCGGGCCGGTCTCGTCCTGCCAATCCGCGATCCCGCGCCCTGTGGCCTCGAGCACCTCCCAAGCCCGCAGCACGCGGCGGGGGTTCCGAAGGTCGATCCGGGACCGGCTCCCGGGGTCGAGGTCGGCCACCATTGCGTCGAGCCCGTCCTCCTTCAACTTCGCCGCCGCGGCGTGGCTGACGGTGACGGGGACATCGGGAATGTCCGCGAGCCCCTCGGTCAGCGCGGTGAAGTAGAGCCCCGTGCCGCCGACGACGATGGGGCGTGGTCCGGAGAGCAGCGGCGCGACGTCCCTCAGCCAGTGGCCGACCGAGTAGGCGAGGTCGCGCGGCACGTGGCCGTAGAGCGCATGCGGCACCCGCGCCTCGTCCGTGAGTGAAGGGCGCGCCGTAAGGACCCGCCAGTCCTCGAAAACCTGCAGCGCGTCGGCGTTTAAGATCCGCCCGCCGCCGGCCTCGGCGATCGCCATCGCGAGCGCTGACTTGCCGCTCGCGGTCGGCCCGGCGATGAGCACCGGGCGGTCTCCGGGCACCTCTCTCGCGAGCCTCTCCCAAGCCACGTGCCGGCCCTGCCTCGTCAACCGTTGAACCTCGCCGCCTTTTGCGACATTTTGCGCCCGGGCGAAAGCGGCGACACCGGGGGCGGCATGGGCGAGACGGCAGCAGTGAGCGAAACGGCCGCATCCGGCGACACGGCTCCGGGCAACAGACCCCGCTACCGGCGGGTTCTCCTGAAGATCTCCGGCGAGGCGCTGATGGGCGACCAGGGATACGGGCTCCACCCGCCCACCGTCCGGCGTATCGCCGAGGAGGTCAAAAGCGTCCACGACCTCGGGGTCGAACTCTGCATGGTCATCGGCGGCGGCAACATCTTCCGCGGTCTCGCGGGCTCCGCCCAGGGCATGGAGCGGACCACCGCCGACTACATGGGGATGCTCGCGACGGTGATGAACGCGCTCGCGATGCAGTCGGCTCTGGAGGACCTCGGCGTCTATACCCGCGTCATCTCGGCGATCACGATGAACGAGGTCGCCGAGCCCTACATCCGCCGCCGCGCGATCCGGCACCTGGAGAAAAAGCGCGTCTGCATCTTCGCTGCGGGTACCGGCAACCCCTACTTCACCACTGATACCGCCGCGACGCTCAGGGCCAACGAGATGGATTGCGAGGCGATCTTCAAGGGCACCAAGGTCGACGGGGTCTACGACCGTGACCCCAAGAAGCACGCCGACGCCAGACGTTACGACCGGGTGAGCTACGACGAGGTGCTCCAGAAACATCTCGGCGTGATGGACGCCTCGGCCATCGCGCTGGCGCGCGACAACAACCTGCCGATCATCGTCTTCTCGCTCGACG
>CAZPPH010000144.1:0-7538 GCA_964588375.1 uncultured Rhodobacterales bacterium
GCCTATGCCATGCTCGCCTGCGCGCGGATCGGCGCGATCCATTCCATCGTCTTCGCGGGTTTTTCGCCCGACGCGCTCGGCGCCCGGATCAACGGCTGCGACGCGAAGGTCGTCATCACCGCCGACTACGCCCCCCGCGGCGGGCGCGAGACGAAGCTGAAGTCGAACACCGACGCGGCTCTCCTCAACGTCCTCCACGAATGCAAGGTTCTGATGGTCCGCCGGACCGGCGGCCAGACCACCTGGGTCGACGGCCGCGACTTCGACTACAACGAGCTGCGCGCCGAGGCCGACGACCATTCCGCTCCCGTCGAGATGGGCGCCGAGGACCCGCTCTTCATCCTCTACACCTCGGGCTCAACCGGCCAGCCGAAGGGCGTGGTGCATACCTCGGGCGGCTATCTCGTCTACGCGGCGATGACCCATGAATACGTGTTCGACTACCACGAAGGCGACGTCTTCTGGTGCACCGCGGACGTCGGGTGGGTCACCGGCCACAGCTACATCGTCTACGGCCCCCTGGCGAACGGCGCGACGACGCTGATGTTCGAGGGCGTGCCCACCTGGCCCGATGCCGGGCGCTTCTGGGAGGTTTGCGCCAAGCACAGGGTCAACCAGTTCTACACCGCGCCCACCGCGATCCGCGCGCTCATGGGCCAGGGCACCGAATGGGTGGAAAAGCACGATCTTTCGTCGCTGAAGCTTCTCGGAACGGTCGGCGAACCGATCAACCCGGAGGCATGGAACTGGTACAATGACAATGTCGGCAAGGGCGAATGCCCCATCGTCGACACCTGGTGGCAGACCGAGACCGGGGGGCACCTTCTGACCCCCCTGCCCGGCGCCACCACGACGAAGCCCGGCTCGGCGACAAAGCCCTTTTTCGGCGTCGAGCCCGTGGTGCTCGACCCGCACACCGGCGAGGAGATCGCAACGACCAAGGCGGAGGGCGTGCTCTGTATCAAGTCGAGCTGGCCAGCCCAGATGCGCACGGTCTGGGGCGACCACGCCCGCTTCGAGAAGACCTACTTCTCCGACTACAAGGGCTACTACTTTTCCGGCGACGGTTGCCGCCGCGACGCCGACGGCGATTACTGGATCACGGGCCGCGTCGACGACGTCATCAACGTCTCGGGCCACCGGATGGGCACCGCCGAGGTCGAGAGCGCCCTCGTCGCCCATGAACATGTCGCCGAGGCCGCGGTCGTCGGCTACCCGCATCCGGTCAAGGGTCAGGGCATCTATGCCTATGTCACGCTCATGAAGGGCGTCGAGCCGACCGACGAACTCCGCAAGGAGCTCGAGAAGTGGGTGCGCACCGAGATCGGCCCGATCGCCAAGCCCGATCTCGTCCAGTGGGCGCCGGGCCTGCCGAAGACCCGGTCGGGCAAGATCATGCGTCGCATCCTCAGAAAGATCGCCGAGAACGACCACCACGCGCTTGGCGACACCTCGACCCTTGCCGAGCCTGAGGTGGTCGACGATCTCGTCGAGAACCGGATGAACCGCGGCTGACGCCCCGCCGCAGGAGGCTCTCTGCCCCCTCCGCCGCCCGATGTCGCGGCAGTCATTCTCCGCCTGCGATTTTCGGCAAACGAAGATATGCGGACCAGATGAAGAAACGCCGCCGGCCTGGGGGGGCCGGCGGCGGGACACGAGGGGTCGGGTGCAGGTAATGACACCCGTCGAGGATAAGCCCGCCGAAAACCGCAGGCGGACGGATCGCTTCTGATAGGGTATTCGAAACCACGCCCTCAGGGCGCTGATGCACTCGTGAACGCTCGAAACCACCTACGGCGCCGCACTTTCGGGATCGGATCTGACACCCCCCAGAATCGATCTGTCCCTATTTTACGTCAAGGAAACGGTCTTCGTCTGTGACGAAGATCACATTCGGGACTTCACGCTTTCGTGAGCGGCCGCTAGAGCGCCCGCTTCCACCAGGCTCTCCAGCCGGATGTCAGGGACCGACGCCTCGCGGTGCGGACATCGGATGGAAAGAACTTCTCGACCAGGTAGGACATCGCTGCCTCTTATCTCATTCACCGGCATGGCCGGCGTGTGGATATCCCCCACAATCTGGATAAGCGAAGCGACCCCGACTTGTCTCGCGTTGTTTCGGATTGTCGCGATTCGAGCGGCCCGATCGTCACCGGCCGGCCACATCGGCGGTAATCTGCCCAATGAAAAGGCCCCGCGAATGGCGGGGCCTTCCGGTGTCACGCGAGGCCGGTCAATTCAGAGCGGCATCGGTGATCTCGTGGGTCCAGGCCATCCCCTCGGGTTCCTCCGTGATCGCGGGGTTTTCCGACGACACGGCCGAAAGGAGCGTCGCGACCGTCTGCTCGTAATCGGCCGGGTCGAGCGCACCGTCGGTGCCTGCGGTGAGCTTGGCCACCTCACCCACCATGTAGAGCTGGTGATCGAGGGTCTGAGCGCCCGTCGCGTCGTTGTCGATCACGATCTGCGCGGCCTCCTCGGGGTTCTCCTCGGCGTATTTCCAGCCCTTCATCGAGGCCCGCACGAAGCGGACCATCTGGTCCTTGAAGTCGGGGTCGGCGAGCCGGTCCTCGAGCACGTAGAGCCCGTCCTCCAGCATCCCGAAGCCTTCCTCGAGGTAGTTGAAGGTCACGAGTTCCTCCGGCGCGATGCCGCCCTGCAGGATCTGGCGATACTCGTTGTAGGTCATCGTCGAGATGCAGTCGGCCTGCCCCTGGATCAGCGGGTCGGCGGAGAATGCCTGCTTGATGACCGTCACGCCGTTTTCGTCGGCCCCGTCGGTCTCGAGGCCGAGCGAGGCCATCCAGGCGTAGAACGGGTACTCGTTGCCGAAGAACCAGACCCCCATCGTCTTGCCGGCGAAATCATCCGTGGTCTCGATGCCGTTCTCCTTGAGACAATTCACCTGCAGACCGCCCTTCTTGAAGGGCTGGGCGATGTTGACCAGCGGCACGCCGCGTTCCCTCGCGGCGAGGCCCGCCGCCATCCAGGTGGTGATGACGTCCGCGCCGCCGCCCGCGATCACCTGCTCGGGGGCGATGTCGGGCCCGCCGGCGTTGATCGTCACATCGAGGTTCTCCTCGTCGTAGAACCCCTTGTCCTTGGCGACGTAGTAGCCCGCGAACTGGGCCTGCGTCACCCATTTCAACTGCAGCGTCAGCGCGTCCTGCGCGGCCGCCGCTCCTGCGCTCATGGTCAGGGCCAGCGCCCCGGCAAGCAGTCTCTTCATGGTTCTTCTCCCCATTGGTGTTTCATGTTCTCTGCGACGGATGCCAGAAGGTCACCCACCGCTCCGCGAGCGCCACCGCGCCGTAGAACAGCGATCCGGCGAGGGCGGCGACAGCGATCTCTGCCCATACCATATCGAGTGCGAGCTGGCCCACGCTAGTCGAAATACGGAAGCCCATACCAACGATGGGCGAGCCGAAGAATTCCGCCACGATGGCCCCGATAAGCGCCAGTGTCGATGAAATCTTCAGCCCGTTGAAAACAAAGGGCATGGCGGCCGGCAGCTTCAGTTTCCGCAGCGTCGCGGCCGGGCCCGCCGCGTAGGTTCGCATGAGGTCGCGCTGCGCCGCACTCGCCTCCTTCAGCCCCGCCACGGTGTTCACCAGCATCGGGAAGAACACCATGGTGAAGACCACTGCCGCCTTCGACTGCCAGCCGAAGCCGAACCACATCACGAAGATCGGCGCGGTGCCGACGATGGGCAGCGCGGCCATGAAATTGCCCACCGGCAGAAGGCCCCGCTGCAGGAACCCGAAGCGGTCGGCGAGAATGCCGAGGAGGATGCCGGCACTGCAGCCCATCGCGTAGCCGGGCAGCGCGCCCTTGACGAAGGTCTGCACGAAATCGGCCCGGAGAAGGTCGGTCGAGGTGACGATCTTCGCCCAGATCGCCGAAGGGGCGGGCAGGATGACCATGGGAACCTGGTAGAGCCGGACGACCAGCTCCCATATCACCAGAAGCACCAGCCCGAAGACCACCGGAACGAGGTAGCCCGCGACCCGCCCCCCGGCGGCGGCGAACCGGGCGTTGGCCCACCAGGACCCGAGCCAGACCGCGAGCACGAGCCCCAACCGCCAGTCGACGAGGAAGCCTGCCGCGACGACGATCGCGGCGAAGAGGTCGGGGCGAAGCCACCTGCCCGCTCCCGTCCCGGCCACGTCGCCGAGGGACGAATACCCGCTTTGCGCCCCGTTCACCGCGCCAGCCCCATCCGTCTGAGCGTCCGGCCTTGCGTCCATCCGATCAGCCCGACGAAGCCGGCCGCCACGATGGCGGCCATGAACAGGGCCGACCAGATCTGGATCGTCTGGCCGTAGTAGCTTCCCGCCAGAAGCCGCGCGCCGATCCCTTCGCCCCCGCCCGCCGGCAGTTCGCCGACGATGGCACCGACGAGGCTCGCCGCCGCGCCGACCTTCAGCGAGGCGAAGAGATAGGGCATCGAGGCGGGCAGGCGCAGCTTGAAGAAGGTCTCCGCCCGGCTTGCGCTGTAGGTCTTCAAGAGGTCGAGCTGCATCGCGTCGGGGGATCTCAGCCCCTTCACCATGCCGACGACGACAGGAAAGAAGGACAGATAGGCCGAGATCAGCGCCTTCGGCAGAAGCCCCGTCAGCCCGACGCTCGCGAGAACCACGATCACCATGGGCGCTATGGCGAGAATGGGAATGGTCTGGGAGGCGATGGCCCAGGGCATCACGCTCATGTCCATCGCCCGGTTGTGGACGATCCCCACCGCGAGAAGAATGCCCGCGCCGGTGCCGATGAAAAAGCCCACGAGCGTCGCCGACAGCGTGGCCCAGGCGTGAAAGAGGAGGCTCCGGTTCGAGCTCGGCGCGACCTCGACCGTCGTCGCCCAGAGCTCGGCGACGATCTGGTGCGGTGCGGGAAGCCGGGGCTTCTCCTCGCTCCAGGTATGCGGCACCGCCCAGGGGTTCGCGGCGATCAGCGCAGCAGCGCTCATGTCACGCCGCTCGACCCGGCTCGCGGGCACCGCCTCCTCGCCATGAACCCGGGCGAGGTTGACCGTGCCCGCCACGTTCATCGGGATGCAGGCAGCGTACCAGAGCGCGACGATCGCGGCGACGACGGTGAGGACGGGCAGCAATCTATCCATTTAGCCGGCCCCTTCGGCGATCCGACCCCGTCCCGGGCCTGACCCGGGACCCCGCGAGCCGGGGCGCGGGGCGTGATCGGGGCCCCGGGTCAGCCTCGGGACGGGGGGGCGGCAAGAGCGCCGTCACAACTCGTCTCCGTGCCCGGCCCGAAGCCCCTCGCGCACCCGGTGGGCGACGGCGATGAACTCCGGCGTGTCGCGAATGTCGAGGGGCCGCTCCTGCGGCAAGGGGCTGTCGATGATGTCCGTGATCCGCCCCGGCCGGGGAGACATCACGACGATCTTCGTCGACAGATACACGGCCTCGGGGATCGAGTGGGTCACGAACAGTGTAGTCTTTTCCGTCCGCGCCCAGAGGCTCAGAAGCTCCTCGTTCAGCCGGTCCCGCACGATCTCGTCGAGCGCGCCGAACGGCTCGTCCATCAACAGGATGTCGGCGTCGAACGCCAGCGCCCGGGCGATGCTCGCCCGCTGCTGCATCCCGCCCGAGAGCTGCCAGGGGTATTTCTTCTCGAACCCTTCGAGATCAACGAGTTCCAGTGTCTTCTTCACGCGCTCTGCCTGGTCGGATCTCGAGTATCCCATGATCTCGAGCGGCAGCCGCACGTTGCCGCCGATGGTCCGCCAGGGATAGAGCCCCGCGGCCTGGAAGACATAGCCGTAGGCCCGTGCCCGGCGGGCTTCGTCGGCGCTCATCCCGTTCACCGCCAGGGTGCCGCCCGTGGGGTGTTCGAGGGCGGCCACGCAGCGCAGGAACGTCGTCTTCCCGCAGCCCGACGGCCCGATGAAGGAGACGAACTCGCCCTTCCCGATGTCCAGCTCGACGCCCTTGAGGGCATGCACCGGCCCGTCGGCGGTCTCGAAGGTGAGATCCAGCCCCCTCGCCGCGATCACGCTGCCATCGTTCACGCGTCTCGCTCCCAGAGCCGTTTCTCGGCGAATTCGACGCTGTTGCCGGCCGGGTCGCGGACATAGACCGAACGGGCCCCGTTCGGCCAGCGAAAGTCGGCCTCTATCGCTGTTCCCGCAGCGGCAAGCGCGTCGCGCAGGCGGCCGAGTTCCGGCTCTTCCACCGTGAAGCAGATGTGCCCGTCGCCCTCCGCCCCGTGCGGGGGGACGGGCAGAGCCGCGCCCGGCTCCGGCGGCTGCCGGGTCTGGGCGGGATTGAAGGCGAGAACGATCGTCGAGCCGCACCGGAAGAACACGTGGCGCGGCTCGTGGCGCACGATCACCTCGAGACCCAGCGTGTCGCGGTAGAAACGCGTCGCGGCGTCGAGGTCGTCGACATAGATCGCCGCCTCCAGCACACCCTCGATGGCCTGCGCGGCCGGCAAGCTCATACCCCGCTCGCCGGAATCCCCGTCCGCTCGACCTTGCGCGGCGCGGTCAGTTCCTTCCATGTCGACAGCGCCTTCGTCACCGACTGGCTCGGCGGCCGCTTGACGAACTTCCCGTGCCCCTCCTCGGTGCGCATCTCACCATCATGGACCACGACCTTGCCCCGGCTCAGGGTGAAGCGCGGCAGGCCCTTCACGTGCTTGCCCTCGAAGACGTTGTAGTCGATCGCCGACTGCTGCTTGCCCGCCGTAATGGTCTTCTCCTTCTCGGGGTCCCAGACCACGAGATCGGCATCGGCCCCGACGAGCACCGCGCCCTTTTTCGGATATATATTCAGTATCTTGGCGATGTTCGTTGAGGTGACCGCGACGAACTCGTTCATCGTCAGGCGGCCCGTTGCCACGCCATGGGTCCAGAGCATCGGCATCCGGTCCTCGAGCCCGCCGGTGCCGTTGGGGATCTTGGTGAAATCGCCCACCCCATGGCGCTTCTGCTCTGTCGTGAAGGCGCAATGGTCGGTGGCCACGACCGAGAGCGAGCCCGATTGCAGACCCGCCCAGAGGTTGTCCTGGTGCTTCCTGTCGCGGAACGGCGGCGACATCACCCGCCGCGCGGCGTGGTCCCAGTCGGGATGCCGGTACTCACTGTCGTCGAGCGTGAGGTGCTGGATCAGCGGCTCGCCCCAGACCCGCTTGCCCAAGCTGCGCGCCCGGCGGATCGCCTCGTGGGCGTCCTCCGACGAGACATGCACCACGTAGAGCGGCACGCCGGCCATGTCGGCGATCATGATCGCGCGGTTCGTGGCCTCGCCCTCGACTTCCGGAGGCCGCGAATAGGCATGGGCCTCGGGGCCGTTGTTGCCTGCGGCGAGAAGCTTCTGCTGAAGGTCGGCGACCACGTCGCCGTTCTCGGCATGGACGAGCGGGATCGCCCCCAGTTCGGCGCAGCGCTGGAAGGCGGCGAACATCTCGTCGTCGTTCACCATCAGGGCCCCCTTGTAGGCCATGAAGTGCTTGAAGGTGTTGATGCCGCGCTCCTGCACGACCGTCTTCATCTCGTCGAAGACCTGCTCGCCCCACCA
>CAZPPH010000145.1:0-7487 GCA_964588375.1 uncultured Rhodobacterales bacterium
GCCATACACCGCATCCTTGTCCCCAAAGCCGGCATGAACCCGTGACACTCCCCCGGGGCAGCAACCGGACGGAGACGGCTTCGAAGCCCGCAATCCCGCCCGCCGCGACCCTCCTCGCGGCCCCAGCCGCAGGCGCCATGCCCTGCCGGATCGCGGGATGCCGGCGGACAGGCTCACCCCGAATACGGGCGAGAGCCGGGAGGCCAGGGGCCCCGTGGGAGACAGGTCTGTCAGGGAAATCCGGCGGTCCGACGAGAGCGGCACATGGTCCGTCGTCGTCACCCACCCTGGCCGGGGAAGCCTGCATCCCCGCCACCGGCGCGGACTGGCTCCCTGTCGGAGGCAAAGCGCCCGGCGACCCAACCCGAGGCCGCCGAAACGCGTGTCTTTCCAAGGCGTAAGCCGCTCAGAGCAGCTTGAGATCGCCCGCGGACTCTCGTCCGTCACGCCCTTCGATCATCTCGAAACTCACCTTCTGATTGTCGGCGAGCCCCGTCAGCCCGGCACGTTCGACGGCCGAGATGTGAACGAAGATGTCCTTCCCGCCGTCATCCGGCGCGATGAACCCGTAGCCCTTGGTCGTGTTGAACCACTTGACGGTTCCGGTCGGCATTGTCGTTTTCCTTCAGATACTTGCAGTCGTCCGGCTCATTGACGGCTGCCCCGAGAAGCCGGGGGCCTTGAACTTCTCATTGATAAAAGGTGTGGTGCGGAAACCGCAAAATGCAAGTCCCGGCGGCGCGGGGCGGGGAAAAGTGGCCCGCATGACGGGGGAAAGAGGCGGAAAATGCAGCTTCATGGTCTGAAAACATGCGATACCTGCCGCAAGGCGCTGCGCGAGCTTCGCGCGGCGGGCCGCGAGGTGGCGTTCGTCGACCTGCGCGCCACGCCTCCGACCCGGAAGTTCGTCGACGCGCTGCTCGCCGCCCACGGCGAGGCCGCGATGAACCGCCGCTCGAAGACCTGGGCGGGTCTGCCGGAGGCCGAGCGCGATGCGCCCGTCGCCGACCTCCTCCTCCGTCACCCCGCCCTCATCAAGCGCCCCGTCATCGTGACGGATGACGGCATCTATCTCGGCTGGACCGACGGGGTGCGTGCCGCACTCATCTCCTGACCGCGCACGCCGACGAGGAGCCGGTCGAGCGAGAGCGGCCCCGCGCCGCGGAAGACGAGCACGAGAAGGAGAAAGACCCAGAACGCCCGCTGGTCGAGGATCGCGGACGTCGGAAGACGGTCGAACCAGGCCCCGATATCAGCCGCGGCGAGCCCGTGGCCGACGATGTCGACCCAGCTCTGGACGATGACGAACCCGATCATCCCGAGGGCGGCGAGGCGGGTCAGAAGGCCGACGACGATGAGCACCGGCAGGATGATCTCCGCCCATGTGCCCGCGAAGGCCACCGCCCAGTGGAAAAGCCCGAACTGGCTGGCGTCGTAGCCCACCGCCTCGAAGGCGCGCGGGAAGATCGTGACATAGGCGCTGGCCGAGGGCTGGACGAGGCCGACAAGCCCGTCGCCGAGTTTCTGGAGCCCCGAGTTGACGTAGTAGGTGAAGAGCGTGGCGGCGAAGATCAGCCGCGCGGCGGTGGTCAGCACGGGTCCCGAGGCGGCGTCGAGAGCTGCGTAGGGGGAGGTTCGGGTCATCTCTGGTCTCCGGTGTTCGTCAGGGCGCCGCCCTGCAGGATCAGGCCGAGGGTGGTGTCGAGGTCGAAGGCTTCCGGGACCCCGTCGACTTCCAGCGCCCCGCCGAGGCTGGCCCCCCGGCCGAGAGCGGCGAGGAACGCGGCCCCGCCTTCGGGGAGGGCCGCCGGCTCCGGGTCGAAGCCCGGCCGCGAGACGAGCACCTCCTCGGCGGCCATCTCCGGCTTCGGTGCGCCGGGGGAAGTGTTGTAGCGCCAGATCGAGAGCACCGGCCAGGGCGAGGCCAGAAGCCGCACGGAGGGGGCGAGATGAAGCTTGAGCGCCATGATCTCGTCGGGAGACAATCCCGCGAGTGCTGCGGGATCGAAGGGCGCGGCGTCGGCGGCATGGTAGCTTTCTCGCAGCGCCTGTTCGAGCCGGGCGACGTCCGGCAGATAGCCGATCCGGCGGGCCGGTTCGAAGGTCTCGAGAAACCCCGGCAGGGCGTCGCCCCAGAGCATCAGCCGGGGCGAGGCGGGCGGGTGGACGGCCAGAAAGGCGCGGGCGAGCACGCGGAAATTCGCCTCGCCGACGAGTTTCCTGACGACCGGGAAGGCCACCCCGAGCGCCTCGGTCAGGCTCACGACGACATTGTTGCGGTAGACGTCGAAGCGCTTTCCCGCCGGTCGTCCGGCGGGGTCGACAAGCCCCGCCGGAGCGGGCTGCGCGGGGTCGAGCACCGCCGCCGTGAAGGCATCCTGGAGGGTCATGCGGGCACCCCGGCAAGAACGGCGGCGGCACGCTCGGCTTCGGCGCGCAGCACCTGCCAGGGCGGCAGATCGCTGTCCCATTCGATGAGAGTGGGGCGCCGGCCCGCGCGGGCGACGGTGTGGGAATAGAGCGCCCAGACGGGGTCGACGACGGGGGCATCGTGGCTGTCGATGAGGAGCGGCGCGCCGTGGTCGTCGGCATCTTCGCTGTGGCCGCCGAGGTGAATTTCGCCGACCGCGTCGAGCGGGAAGGCGTCGATGTAGCTTGCGGGGTCGGTCTGCTGGTTGGTGGCCGAGACGAAGACGTTGTTGACGTCGAGCAGCAACCCGCAGCCGGTGCGGCGGACGAGGTCGCGCAGGAAGTCGATCTCGGTCATCTCCGAGGCTTCGAAGGCGAGATAGGTGGAGGGGTTTTCGAGAAGCATCCGCCGCCCGAGAATGTCCTGCACCTCGTCGATGTGGCGGGCCACCCGGGCCAGGGTGGCCTCGGTATAGGGCAGGGGCAGGAGGTCGTTGAGAAACCCGGTGTCGTGGGTCGACCAGGCGAGGTGTTCGGAGAAGCTCGCCGGCCCGAGCCAGCCCACGAGGTGTTTCAGCCGCTGAAGGTGCTCGCGGTCGAGGGGTGCCTCGCCACCGATCGACAGCCCGACCCCGTGAACGGAAACCGCGAAGCGCTCGGCGAGTTGGCGCAGTTGCGCGAGCGGTCGGCCGCCGTCGCCCATGTAGTTCTCGGCATGCACCTCGATCCATTCCACGGGCCCGGGGTCGTCCTGCAGCGCTGTGAAGTACTCGGCCTTGTAGCCGACGCCGGTGGCGTTCGGCAGGCGGTCCGGGCGGGGCGTCGCATCGAGCATGAGCGGAATGTCCTTCGGAAGGCGGCAGCGCCCCGGCCGCCGGGCCGGGGCGCGAAGGGTTTATGCGGGCAGGTCGCGGTCGAGCTCTTCCAGCGAGCCTTCCCGCGGCGTGCCGTCGGCCATGTCGGGAAGCTCGATCTCGGCGCAGGTCCCTTCGTCGACGAGTGTCCACGCGTTGCCCTGGTAATCCACGACAGACGTGCCCTGGCAGGTCGTGCCGGGGCCGGCGGCGCAATCGTTCTCGCCGGCGAGCGAGACACCGAAGCACTTCTCCTGGCCCTGGGCATGCGCCGGCGTGGTGGCATGGGCGGCGATGGCTGCAGCGAAGGCGCCTGCGACGGCGATGGTCTTTGCGGTGTTCGACATGGGGTATGGTCCTCTTTCACACGTTGATTGGAATTCTGACGCCGCGAGATGCGACAACTCCGTTCAAACCCGTGAAAGAGATCACGTTCCACTCACGAGCACGTGTCCCACGCGGTCGTTATACGTTGAAACAACACGAATTTGTGCATTGCTTTCGGGCCGTTTTCGATTCGGCCACGCAATGGCGGCATGCCGCCGGTCGTCCCGGATCCTATCGCAGGTCGGGCGGAACCCCTTCGGCGCGCAGGGTCTCGACGATCTCGTCGAACCCGGCCGTCTGTGTCTGCTTCTCGCCGAGGCGGCGCACGCTCACGGACCGCTCCTCGACCTCGCGCTGGCCGATGGCGAGGATCACGGGCACCTTGCCGACGGAATGTTCGCGCACCTTGTAGTTGATCTTCTCGTTGCGCGTATCCGCCTCTGCGCGGAGGCCGGCGGCTTTCAGCGCCGCGACAACCTCACCGACGTAAGCATCCGCATCCGAGACGATCGAGGCGACCACCACTTGCCGCGGGGCCAGCCAGAACGGGAAGCGGCCCGCGAAATTCTCGATGAGAATTCCGAGAAAGCGCTCGAACGAGCCGAGGATGGCCCGATGCAGCATTACCGGCCTGTGCTTCTCGCCATCGGCACCGATATAGGTGGCGTCGAGCCGTTCGGGCAGCACGAAATCGGCCTGGAAAGTGCCGAGCTGCCATTCCCGACCGATCGCGTCGGTGAGCTTGAAGTCGAGCTTGGGCCCGTAGAATGCGCCCTCTCCGGGGTCGATCTCGTAGTCGGTCGTGACCTTCTTGACGGCCGATTCGAGTGCCGCCTCGGCCTTGTCCCAGACCTCGTCGGACCCCGCGCGCACCTCGGGCCGGGTCGAGAACCTGATGTCGAAGCTCTCGAAGCCGAGGTCGGCATAGACCGACGACAGCATCTCGATGAACATCGCGCATTCGGCCTCGAGCTGGTCCTCGGTACAGAAGACATGGGCGTCGTCCTGCTTGAAGCCCCGCACCCGCATCAGCCCGTGAAGCGCGCCCGAGGGCTCGTAGCGGTTGCAGGAGCCGAATTCGGCCATCCGAAGCGGCAAATCGCGGTAGGACTTGAGCCCGTGGTTGTAGATCTGCACATGGCAGGGGCAGTTCATCGGCTTGAGGGCATTGACCGCCTTTTCGCGCGCATGCTCCTCGTCGACCTCGACGATGAACATGTGTTCCTGGTATTTCTCCCAGTGCCCCGAGGCCTCCCAGAGCTTGCGGTCGACGACCTGGGGCGTGTTCACCTCGACATAGCCGTATTCGGTCTGCCGCCGGCGCATGTAATCCTGCAGGAGCGTGTAGAGCATCCAGCCGTTGGGATGCCAGAAGATCTGGCCCGGCGCCTCTTCCTGCATGTGGAAGAGCTCCATCTCCCGACCGAGCTTGCGGTGATCACGCTTCTGGGCCTCCTCGAGCATCGTCAGATGCGCCTTGAGCGCCTCACGGTTCCTGAAGCCCACGCCGTAGATACGCTGAAGCATCGGGCGGGAAGAATCGCCCCGCCAGTAGGCCCCGGCAACGCTCATGAGCTTGAAGGCATCCGCCGGCACCTGTCCGGTGTGCTGCAGGTGGGGGCCGCGGCAGAGATCCTGCCAGTGGCCGTGCCAGTACATCCGGACCGGCTGATCTTCCGGGATCGCCTCGACCAGTTCGACCTTGTAGTTCTCGCCGTTCGCCTCGTAGTAGCGGATCGCCCGCTCGCGGTCCCAGACTTCGGTGGTCACCGGGTCGCGGCGGTTGATGATCTCCTTCATTTTCGCCTCGATCGCCCCGAGGTCCTCCGGCGTGAAGGGCTCGGAGCGGTCGAAATCGTAATACCAGCCGTTCTCGATGACCGGGCCGATGGTGACCTTCACCTCGGGCCAGATCTCCTGCACCGCGCGGGCCATGATATGCGCGAAGTCGTGGCGGATGAGCTCGAGCGCCGGGGCGTCGTCGGCCATCGTGTTGATGGTGATCGCGGCGTCCTTCCCGATGGGCCAGGCAAGGTCCCAATGGGCGCCGTCGACATTCGCGCTGATCGCCTTTTTCGCAAGCGAGGGGGCGATGCTCTCGGCGACTTCGGCGGGCGTCACGCCGGCCTCATAGTCGCGCGTGCTGCCATCGGGAAAGGAAAGGGAAATATCGGCCATCGGCCCTGCTCCTCGTCGGTCTGGCGCCCACGGAACGCCCGGTTGCGGGTATGTCTCAGGCTGAAATGGCGAAAGGCCCGGGGCTTGTCAACGCACCGGGCCGTTCGGAAACGGTCGACAGGACGCGGCGTTCAGCCCGAACAGGGCAGGGCGTAGCCCGTTGGCACGATCCCGCCCGAGCGGATGGTCCGGAAGCTCGCGTTCCGCGAAACCTGGCAGTCGGTCTGGCGACGTGTCGCATCGGCGATGTCGCGCACCGAGTTCCGTCCGGCGTTCGAGACGACGATGAAGCGGGTGTTGCCGATAATCACCTGTCGCGCAACGACCGGTCCGGAGGCGGCGCGCAGCGTGCCGCCGGGGGTCTCGGCGTAGCGCGTGGCGAGTTTCAGCCGGTCCGACATCGAAGCGGGTACGTCGCTCTTGTGGCGGTAGGTCGGCACGTCGGCGGCGACCGGCAGGGCCGAGCCGACGAGAAGGGCCGCCGCGGCGGAAAGAGCGGCGAGGGTCAATCTGGGAGACATCGGAGCGATCCTTGTGTTCCTGCCCCCGGCCGGTGTCATGGCAGGCAAGAACGGCGAAGGCAGGGCAGGGAGGAGGCGGAACGAGGGCAGCCCCGGACAAGGCGGCTTGAAGTCCCGGCCGTGATTGGTCAAGCACGGGTCATGACAGCCTACCTCGACACGCCGCAGGGCCGCCGGATCGCCTACAACCGCCTCGCCGGAAGCGGCCCCGGCATCGTCTTTCTCGGCGGCTACCGCTCGGACATGGAGGGCACGAAGGCGCTGCATCTCGAGGCCTGGGCGCGGGCGCGCGGCCGCGCCTTCCTGCGGTTCGACTATTCCGGCCATGGCGCATCGTCCGGCGCGTTCGAGGAGGGGTCGATCGGCGACTGGACCGCGGACGCCGCAGCGGCGATCCTCGCACTTACGGAAGGCCCCCAGGTGCTCGTCGGCTCGTCCATGGGCGGATGGATCGCCTGCCTCTTC
Organism: uncultured Rhodobacterales bacterium; assembly: GCA_964588375.1. GTDB lineage: Bacteria > Pseudomonadota > Alphaproteobacteria > Rhodobacterales > Rhodobacteraceae > JASJAR01. The sequence continues at coordinate 6,755 of CAZPPH010000145.1, forward strand.
GCCCGCGCCCATCCAGGTCGGGTCGCGGCCTTCGTCGGCATCGCAGCCGCGCCGGATTTCACCGAGGACAGCTTCTGGGCGGGATTTTCCGAAACCGAGCGCGAGCGGCTCATGGCCGAGGGGCGCATCGAGCAGCCTTCGGACTACGGCGCGCCCTACATCGTCACACGCCGTCTCATCGAAGACGGGCGGGACAACCTCGTGCTGCGCGCGCCGCTGCCGATGCCCTGGCCGGTACGCCTTCTTCAGGGCACCGAGGACGCGGCGGTTACACGCTCCGTCGCGCTCGCCCTGCTCGATCACATCGACGGGCCTGACGCGAGCCTCACGTTGGTCAAGGGAGCCGACCACCGGTTCTCCTCGCCCGGGTGCCTGGCGCTCATCGACGCGACGCTGAGCGGGACCGACGGTACGGCTTGATCGGCATCAAGGCGGTAGCCGCGCCGCCGCTGTTGAACTTGGACGCAACAAAAAACAGGAGACGACCTTGACCCACGTGCCCCATGACCTTGCTGCCGACTTCCCCGAATACGCAGATCGCATCCATCTGCTGCGGGAGAAGAACGCGCATTTCCAGAAGCTTTACGAGCGCTACGACGAGGTCAATCACGCCGTGCACCGCGCCGAGACCCGCCTCGACACGATGACCGACGAGGCCGAGGAGGAACTCCGCAAGCACCGCGCAACGCTGAAGGACGAACTTTACCGGATGCTCACCGCCGAGGAAGCCTAG
>CAZPPH010000146.1:0-7487 GCA_964588375.1 uncultured Rhodobacterales bacterium
CACGGCACGCCCCTGCCTGACGATCCCGTTGTCGCCTCTTGGCTCCGGATTAACCGCGAGATGCATGAGGGCATGTCGATCGAGTTCACCGGCGATGCTGACATCGACTTTGTTGCGGGGATGATCCCGCATCACCAAGGCGCGGTCGAAATGGCACTCGTTGTCCTCGAGCATGGCTCCGACAACGAGATCCGGGCGCTCGCAACGGCGATCATCCATGCCCAGGAAGAGGAAATCGCAATCATGCGTGCGTGGCTCGCCGCACGCAAAGAGTGATGCGGCGCGTGCCGCCTGTCGGGACGTCGCGCGGCCCCGCTGTGCGATTGCAAGTGTGGCCCTTGCTCAATGGATATGGCCCGAAGTCCTGTCCGGCACGCGCACGCGAGTTGACCACCTAAGCCGTGCTTCGAGGATGCAGCTCAGTGCCTTCCGCATTCTTCCTTCGCTCCGACCGCCAGATGCCTGGCGATTTTCCCGTCGCGCGCCGGAAGGCGCGGCTGAACGAGGCCTCCGACTCGTAACCCACTGCCTCGGCGATAGTGTAGACGGGGCTATTCGTGTCAGAGAGAAGACCGGCGGCGACCTGCATGCGCCAGCTTGTCAGGTAAGTCATCGGCGGCACGCCGAGCGCCTCCCTGAACGTGGACGCGAGGACAGTTCGCGAGACGCCGCTGCCCCGCGCAAGCGAAGACAGCGTCCAGGCCCGCGCCGGGGCGTCGTGCAGAAGCGAAATGGCGCGCGCGACATGCGGGATACGCAGCGCGGCAAGCCAGCCTCTTGCGTCTGGCGGAAGACGCTCCGCATAGATTCGAACTGCCTCAATGAAAATCAGTTCGCTGAGACGTGACAGCACGTTGCGGCCCCCGTCACGGTGTTCCTTGCCCTCGGCCGCCGCCGCACGGATCAGGCTGGCGAGCCATCCGCCCCTCTCCGAGTAGCCATCGGTGATGACGAGCATGCCGGGAAGTGCATCCAGCAGCGGGTTGAAGGGAAGCACATCACAGCCGAGGAAGCCGCAGATCAGCCGTACCGTCTCAGGACCGTCCCCGTTGCGGCTGAGCATCACCGGCTCGAGGCCCTCGGGCTGCGGCGCATCGAAGATCGCAGGGTCGAATGGCGACCTCAGGCCTGGCTCGCTCGAGAGCACGTGTGGCTGCCCCTGAGGAAAGACGATGACGCTACCGGCGGTCAGCCGCACCGGCTCGTCCGCGCTGTCGAGGAGTCGTGCCCAGCAGACGCCGTTCGCGACCACGTGATAGTTTATCATGTGCTGCGCGTGCGGCATGACCAGCGCCTTGAGCTCGCTCGACGGCGGTGCCTCGGCGACCCAGGGAGCGCATCCTTCCACATCGAAGAAGAGAGCTCCCGAAAGATGCACCTCCTTCAGAACTTCTGACAGGATGTCGGCAGCCATTCCGTTTCCTTCCGGACCGGATCGAGATTGGACCGCATTCGGCAGACTACGCCTTTTTCATCTGGAAAGCGACCGTGATGAGCGCGCTTGCCGACTTCTGCGCTTACGGACGATCGGCCATGACCGCAGAACGGGCGGCCGTGGGGCGAAGGCGGATCACGCCGTAGGAGAATGGAGCCATCGGCGCCACCCCTCGCGCCGAGGCCCATCCCAAACACGCCTGTACGGCGCCGACCTACGGAGAACGACCCATGCTGACCGACTGGAGAGGCTTGCCCGTTACGGCAAGCGGAAACGCCACCGTCGAGGCCATCGACACCTTCGTCGAGGGATTCCTCGGCTACGAGAACAAGGCCTCTGCCATCATCGCCGCCGCCGACGCGGACGCCGAAAGCACGCTGGCCAACGCCTACGCCGCCATGTTCTGCATGTTCCTGGAAAGTCGCGAGGCGCCCGGAATGGCGTCCGGCTACCTCGCGCGGGCGGAGGCCGCAGCCGGGGTGGCGACCGAGCGCGAGCGGCTCGTGCTGGAGGCCGCCCGAGCCTGGGCGACCGGCGACATCCCGCGCGCCATTGCCGTGGGCGAGGAAGTCGCCTCGCGCCATCCGCGCGAACTCGCCGTCGCCAAAACGACGCAGTACCATTACTTCAACCTCGGCGACGCTGCCGGGATGCTGCGCATCTCCGAGAAGATCGCCGCCGAGAACGACGACCTCGCCTATTCCCACGGCATGGCCGCCTTCGCCTACGAACAGGCGCACCTGCTGGAGGACGCCGAATCCTCCGCCCGCCGCGCCATCGCGCTCCAGCGCAAGGAGCCCTGGGCACAGCATGCCCTTTCGCACGTTTTCCTCGCGCAGGGCCGGACGAACGAGGCGCGCGGCTTCCTCGAGGACGTCAAGGAGACCTGGACCGACCTCAACTCCTTCATGTTCAGCCACAGCTGGTGGCACATGGCGCTCGTCATGATCGACCAGGGCGACAGCGAGGCGATCCTCGGCTTCTACGACAAGAACATCTGGGGGATCTGGAAGGAGTATTCGCAGGATCAGATCGGCGCGGTGTCCCTGCTGGCGCGGCTCGAACTCGTGGGCGTCGATGTCGGCGACCGCTGGGCGGACGTCGGGGAGTACCTGACGGCGCGCATCGACGATCACGTGCAGCCGTTCGTCAGCGCACAGTATCTCTATGGCCTGGCACGCGCAGGCCGACCCGAGGCGGACGCGATGATGGCGAGCATCCGCGCGCATGCCGCGGCCGCGCCGGACTACATCCGTCCGGTCTGGACCGAAGTCGCCGTCCCGCTCTGCGAGGCGCTGCTGGCCCATGCCCGCGGCGACGTCGAGACGACGGTGCGCAGGCTCGGGCCGGTCCTGCCGCGTCTGTCCGAGATCGGCGGCAGCCACGCCCAGCGTGATCTGTTCGACCAGATCTGGCTCGACGCGCTGATCCGGACAGGGCGGCTCGGGGCGGCGCAGCGCATCCTCGAGCAGCGCCGCGAGGCGAGTCCCGAGGCCAAGCCCGCCTATGGCAAGCTCGCTCTCATTTACGACCGGCTCGACTTGCCGGCAGAGGCCGGGCGGATGATGGCTCGCGCCCGCGCTGCCAACCTCGTGCACTGACGGCGAACGCTTCCGATTCATTGTCCGGGCGGACTGCCGCCCGGACGCCCCGATAACCCACCCTAATCGATCGAACCGCACCCGCGCTCTCCGGAAGCGCCATGAGCCGTGTGCCCGCAAAAAATTAGGAGATCCTCATGTCCGATTTCGTTGAACCGACCCGTAGACCATTTCCGTTCCGCCTGCCGTGGCTGAGACCCGACCCCGAGGAAGCGAAATCGCTTCTATCGCTCGCGATCCCCATGACCGGCGTGTCGCTCGTCAACATGGGCATGGCCCTCACCGATACGGTGATGATGGGATGGCTCGGCCCCACCGCCCTGGCCGCAGGCGCAGTCGTCAGCGATCTCTACTCGCTGGTCTTCTACCTCGCGGCCGGGACGCTCTCCATCATCGCCACGTTCGCCGCCCGAGCGATGGGCGCGGGCGACCACCATGGCGTAAGGCGCGCGGCGCGCAGCGGGTTCGCGACTGCGCTCCTGCTTCTCATACCCGCCTTCGTTCTTGTCTGGTGGTCTGCGGACTTGGTCAGGCTGCTCGGCGTAGAGAGCACCGTTCCCGATCTCGGGCGCGGCTACGCCCACGCCATGGCCTTTACCATCGTGCCAATGCTAATCGTCGCCGTTTGGCGCAGCCTGTTCGGAGCACTTGGCCGCCCGCGTATCTTCTTGGTGGCGACGCTCGCCGCACTCCCGCTGAACGCGCTGGCCAACCTGGTCTTGATGTTCGGTTGGGGCCCCGTCCCGGAGCTCGGCATAACCGGCGCTGGAATCGCCTCGGCGATCGTCGCCGTGGCTCTACTTTCCGGGGTCACGGCCTTCAGCTTCCTTGATCGCCACCTGAGCGAACTGCGCCTGTTCCTGACCCCTTGGCGGGTTTCGATCAACGACATCCGCGAGGTTTTTCGGCTCGGTCTTCCTATCGGCGTCTTCACGCTTGGCGAGGTCGGCGTGTTTCTTGTGGCGACGGTCGTTGTCGCGCTATTCGGGACCGAGGCGCTCGCCGCGCACGCAATCGCGCTGCGAATGGCGGGGATCGTCTACGCCATCCCGAGCGGGCTGTCCCAAGCGGCAACCGTCCGTGTCGGCAACGCGATCGGGGCTGCGGAAACGGGCGGCCTGAACCGGGCCATGTCCACGGCGATGACGGTGGGCGTGGCCTCCGGCTTCGCGATCTGCCTGGCGCTCGCCGCCGGCTCGAACATCATTCCCGGCCTGTTCGTCGAGAGCGGTCAGGGCGCCTGGGAGACGGCGGCGACCCTCCTCGTCGTTCTCGGGCTGTTCCATCTGGCTCAAGGGATCGCCGGGCCTGCGACGGCCATCTTGCGCGCCTTCAAGGACACGAAGGTTCCGATGCAGCTTTCGCTCGCCGGGTTCTGGATGATCGGAATGCCAATCGGCGTTGTGTTCGGCTTCAGCCTCGATCTCGGCGTTCTCGGGATATGGTGCGGCCTCGGCGCCGGCGTCCTCACCTCGGCCGTTCTTCTGACCATTCGCCTCTTCAAGCAGGTGCCGGGGCACTCGGCAGACCTTGCTTCCTCGCCACCCTTGCGATCCGCATAGAGCCCATGGAGACCGACATGATCCAGGATGCACAATCCAATCCAATCGCCGGAGCAACACCCGCGGCCCGTGACCTCTTCGATACCGCTTGCGAGGCCTTCGCCACCTATTCCGGCGACCCGGTCAGCCTATTCGACGCGGCCTCCGCCGAGGCGCCGGATTGCCTGATGATCCGTCTTGCCCGCGCCTGGTGCTTCACGCTCGCCACCGAACCCGAGGCCGCCGCCGCTGCCCGCACAGCGCTAGCCGAGGTGGCCCATTTCACCGCTGACGAACGCGCCGCCGGACACCTAACGGGCCTGCGCGCCGCGCTGGCCGGGAACTGGACCGAGGCCGCACGGGCGCTGGAACATCACTCGCTGCGCTTTCCGCGCGACCTGATCGCGTTGCAGGCAGGCCACCTGCTCGACTTCCTGCGCGCCGATGCGCGGACCTTGAGCGAACGGATCGCGCGCGCCCTGCCGCACTGGGACGGCGTGCCAGGCCGTTCCCTTGTCCTCGGGATGCACGCCTTCGGCCTCGAAGAGACGGGTGCCTACGCGAGGCAGAGGACGCGGGGCGCGCGGCCGTGAAGGCCGACCCGCACGATTGCTGGGCGCACCATGCGGTCGCGCATGTGATGGAGATGGAGGGCCGGCCCGCAGACGGACTTGCCTGGATCGCCGCCCGGGAAGCGGACTGGGCGCACGAGAGCAACTTCCTGAAGGTCCACAACTGGTGGCACCGGGCACTCTGCCACATCGAACTGGGCGAACCGCAGGCGGCGCTCGCACTCCATGACGGGCCGATCCAGCAAGGCTCTGCTGCGATGGATCTTGTCGATGCCTCGGCGCTCCTGTGGCGGCTGGACCTCATGGGCCTGGATGTCGGCGACCGCTTCGCCGCGCTCTCGGCCCGTTGGGAGGCACTGGCCGACGGACAGCTCTATCCGTTCAACGACCTTCATGCCGCGATGGCCCATCTGGGTGCCGGTCGCGAAGCCGAGGTCGAGCGGCTGCTCGCCCGTATGGCCAACGCGAGCGGCAATGAGACCGTTGCCTGGATACATCGGACCGGACGGCCTCTCATCGAGGGTTTCCGCGCCTTCCGCCGGGGCGACCACGCCGCTGCGGCCGAGCGGCTCTGGTCGGCGCGGCGCATCGTGAACGTCTTCGGCGGCAGCCATGCGCAGCGCGATGTCCTCGACTGGACGCTGACGGAGGCCGCACTGCGCGCCGGTCTTTCCGACATGGCGGCGGGGCTGGTCGCCGAACGGCTCGCGCTGCGTCCGCACAGCCCGGTCGCCTTCCGTGACCGACTGCACCTGGAAATGGCCGCCGCATGACCGCCCAGCACACCTTCACACCCCCTTCTTCCGAAACCGCGCTCATTGCTGAGAGTGAGGCAATCGAACGGCTGGCTCTCCGAAGCCTTCACGTCGTCGCATCTCCCGAACTTCGTGGCAATCTCGGGCTCGATTGGTGCGAGACATCCCACGCTGCCGCCTCGATCGCCGCGGCGCTTCCTCCTTCCGCCATCGTCGTCAACCGCGCCTTCCTTGGCGCAGATGCTGACCTTGGAGCGGCGGCGGCGGCCTACCGCTCATCCGGGGTCAGGCGGTTCTTCCTCCATGTGCTCCACGTCGACCCTTTGCCCGAGGCGGCCGAAGCGAAACCGGCGTTCGCCGAAGCCCGTGCGTGGCAGAAGTTTCTCCGGCCCCGCGGCGCCGTGCTTCCGGAGGCGCCCGCGATCGATATCGAGCGGGTCACGCCGGGTTCGAGCGCGGAGGCAGCGGCGCGGATCGTATGTGCCGCCTTCGACCTCGGTATGACGGCCGAGCCATGGCTCGCTCGGCTCTGCCACGATCCCCGCTGGAGGATCTTCGTGGCCCACATCGATGGCGTTCGCGCGGGCACCGGGGCGCTCTTCGTCTCGAATGGCGCCGGCTGGTGCGACTGGGGCGCCACTTCCCCCGCCTTCCACGGCCGGGGCCTTCAGCTGGCTCTCCTGCGCCACCGCCTCATCGCCGCCGATGAACTGGGCCTCGAGCGTGTCCACACCTGCACAGGCGCGCCTGCGCCCGGCGATGCGCAGCACTCCTACCGCAACATCCTGCGTTGCGGGTTTGCGGAAACGCTCCTGCGGCGCAATCTCGCGCCTGCCTGAGGGGCACGGAGGCCATACCCGATCCACTTCGCAAACAGGAACCTTTCGGATGACACGATCTGCGACACTCAGGGCTTCGCGACAGCCCTCCTCCAACCGGGCGACGGCCAGGCTGCTCAAGCGTATCCAGGCGCTGGTCTTCCTTGGCCTCGGCTCATGGTGTCTTCTCGCTCCCCACATGGTCGAGCGGCTTTCGTTGAAGGCCGAGTATCAGCATCTGAGTGACACCTCGGCGCTTCTGATGGGGTGCTTCGGGGCTCAGGCCGTTCTCTGCGGGTCGCTGATGCTTCTGGCGAGGTTCACGGCGCAGACCTTCCTCGGGTTCGGTCTGCTGGCCTCGATACCCTTCTTCGTCTTCAATGCCTGGTTCGTATGGGTGGCCGAGATGTTCACAGCGTGGATGCTGCTGGATTTCGCGGGCAATGTCAGCTTCCTGCTGATCGGGATCTTCGGTTGGCGCCTGATGCGGCACGAGACCGAACCTGTATGACAATCCGGCATCCTGATCTCAACAAACCAGTATCCTCCGCCGCCCGCACCGGTAGGAGAGAATGCCAAGCGTCCTTTGGCGGCTTCGTGAGGTGCTCTCCGCTCGTTGGACAGGATCTGGCGGTTTCTAGGCTACTCTCCGGGCCTCTTGGTCGGGTTGCATGATCGTCGTGCCGGTGCGGCAGACCACGTCCGGCGGTTGTCCGTCGAGGGCGGCGTGAGGCCGCCGGTGGTTGTAGAAGTCGAGCCAAGTTC
>CAZPPH010000147.1:0-7431 GCA_964588375.1 uncultured Rhodobacterales bacterium
TCGGTGTTGCGGATCATCAGCTGGACCGGCGTGCCGGTGGTGACGCCTTCGAAGACGCCGGAGAGGATTTCCACCGCGTCGGCCTCGCGGCGCTGGGTCGTGAACTTGTTCTGGCCGGGCTTCCTGCGGTCGAGCCAGATCTGGAGGTCAGCCTCGGTGAGCGGCACGCCGGGCGGGCAGCCGTCGACCGTGGCACCAAGGGCCGGCCCGTGGCTCTCGCCCCAGGTCGTCACGCGAAAGACGCGGCCGTAGGTGTTGAAGCTCATCGGCTCTCCCCTCTGCCCCGGCCGGTCTAGCCGCCCCTCCGGAGGCTCTCAAGCGGTTTCGGGTTGCGGGAAGCGGAGCGGCGCACTAGGTCTCTGGGTACCTCGGGGTGCCCCACAGGGGCTGAGATGCGTGATGCGAACCCGTTGAACCTGAACCGGTTAACACCGGCGGAGGGAAGGTAAGAGCGATCCTCTGACCCTGACCCCCGTCCGGCCAAGGAGGATCGACATGAAACCCTATCTTCTTCTGGCAGGACTCCTGGCATCCGGCGCCGCCTCGGCGCAGGACATGCCCGTCCTGACCGTCTACACCTACGAGAGCTTCAACACCGAATGGGGCCCCGGCCCCCGGATCGAGGAGAACTTCGAGGCCGTCTGCGGCTGCGACCTGCAGTTCGTGGGCGTCGGGGACGGCGCCTCGCTTGTCGCCCGCCTCAGGCTCGAGGGCGCGCGCACCGAGGCCGACATCGTGCTCGGGATCGACACCAACCTCACCGCAGCCGCAGCCGAAACGGGGCTCTTCGCCCCGCACGGGATCGACCCCGAGGGCCTCGACATTCCCGTCGAATGGACCGACCCGGTCTTCCTCCCCTACGACTGGAGCTATTTCGCCTTCGTCTACGACACCTCGGTCGTGCCCGAGCCGCCGGCGAACTTTCGCGAGCTTGCCGAAAGCGACCTGCAGATCGTGATCCAGGACCCGCGGTCCTCCACCCCGGGGCTCGGCCTCGTGCTCTGGATCAAGGCGGCCTACGGCGACGAGGCGCCCGCGATCTGGGAGGGGCTCGCCGACAACGTGCTCACGGTGACGAAGAGCTGGTCGGAAGCCTACGGCCTCTTCATGGAGAACGAGGCGGACATGGTGACGAGCTGGACGACCTCGCCGGCCTATCATGTCATCGCCGAAGAGGACGACAGCAAGGACGCCGCGATCTTCGAAGAAGGGCACTACGTGCAGATCGAGGTGGCCGGGAAGGTCGCCTCGACCGAGGAGCCGGAACTGGCCGATGCGTTTTTGGAGTTCATGCTGAGCGACGGGTTCCAGGGGGTCATCCCGACATCGCAATGGATGTACCCGGCCAACACGCCCGAGGGCGGGCTGCCCGAGGCATACAGTAACCTCAGCACGCCGGAGACCGCCCTTCTGTTCTCCCCCGAGGAGGCGGCCGCGCTGCGCGACGCGGCGGTCGCCGAATGGCAATCGGCGCTCAGCCGCTAGGGCCGGGCGGCCGGGCCGGGGTCGCCGCGGCACTCGCGGTCCCGGCCCTGATCGCGGTGACGGCGGGGGCGGTTCTCTGGCAGGCCGGGCCCGGCCGGGGGCTGTCGCCCGCCGACTGGTCGGCGGTGCGCTTCACGCTCTGGCAGGCGGCGGTGTCGGCGGTGCTGTCGATCGGCCTCGCGGTGCCGCTTGCCCGTGCGCTCGCGCGACGTCGGTTTCGCGGCAGGGCGCTGCTCGTCACGCTTCTGGGTGCGCCGTTTCTGTTGCCGACGATCGTCGCGGTCTTCGGGCTCGTCGCCGTCTTCGGCCGCAGCGGGGCGCTCAACGCGGTGCTGGGCTGGCTCGGCCTGCCCGAGGTGACGATCTACGGCGCCCACGGGGTGATCCTCGCCCATGTGTTCTACAACCTGCCGCTGGCGACACGGCTCATTCTGCAGGGCTGGGCGGCGATTCCCGCCGAGCGATTCCGGCTCGCCGCCACTCTCGGCATGGATGCGGCCGCGGTGAACCGCCACCTCGAACGGCCGATGCTCATGCGCGTGGTTCCCGGTGCGGCGCTTCTCGTTTTCGTGATCTGCACGACGTCCTTCGCCATCGCCCTGACGCTCGGGGGCGGGCCTCGGGCGACGACGGTGGAACTGGCGATCTACCAGGCGCTGCGGTTCGATTTCGACCTGACGCGGGCGGCCGTCCTGTCGCTCGTGCAACTCGCGATCACCGGGGTCGCCGCCCTTCTCGCGCTGCGCTGGGTGGGCGAGACCGGGATCGGGGCGGGACTCGACCGGCCGGTGCGGCGCTTCGATGCGCGCGGACCGGGTCTGCGCCTGCTCGACGGGGCGGTGATCATGCTGGCGACGCTCTTTCTGGTGCTGCCGATGGTGGCGGTCGCGCTGCGGGGCCTGCCCGCGTTCATCGACCTGCCCGCCTCGGTCTGGACGGCGCTTCTGCGCTCGCTCGCGGTGGCCGCGGCCTCGACCGCGCTCGTCGTCGCCGGCGTTCTGGCGATATCGCTCGCGGTCGTCCGGCTGGGGCGGCGCGGGCATGTGCTCGAGGGCGCGGCGCTGCTCGCGGTGGCGGCCTCGCCGCTGGTGATCGGGACCGGGCTCTTCATCATCGTCCATCCCTTCGTCGACCCCGGGCGGCTGGCCCTGCCGGTGACGGCCCTCGTCAATGCGGTGATGACGATGCCCTTCGCCCTGCGCGCGGTGATCCCGGCGACCCAGGCGGCCGAGGCCGAGTTCGGGCGGCTGGCCGACAGTGTGGGTCTCGCCGGCTGGACGCGGCTGCGCCTGCTCGTCCTGCCGCGCATCTCGCGCCCCCTGGGTTTCGCCGCCGGACTCGCCGCCGCGCTTTCGATGGGCGACCTCGGCGTGATCGCGCTTTTCGCCGACCCCGAGACCGCGACGCTGCCGCTTCAGGTCTACCGCCTGATGGGGGCCTACCGGATGGACGATGCGGCTGCGGCCGCGCTGTTGCTCCTCGTGGTGACGCTTGCCTTGTTCCGTGCCTTCGACCGGGGAGGGCGCGGCCATGTTGAGGTTTGACCGGGTGGAGATCCGCCAGGGCGACTTCATGCTGCGGGCGAATTTCTCCGTCGCGCCAGGCGCGATCACCGCGGTCGTCGGGCCATCGGGCTCCGGGAAATCGACCCTGCTCGGGGCGGCGGCGGGATTCATCCCGCTCGCGGCGGGCCGGGTTCTCGTCGGCGACAGGGACGTCACCACCCTGCCGCCGGGCGAGCGGCCGGTGAGCGTGGTGTTCCAGGACGGCAACCTCTTTCCCCATCTCGACATCGCGACGAACGTCGCGCTTGGGCTGCACCCTTCGGGCCGGCTCACGCGTGAGAGAAGGACCGCGGTTGAGGGGGCGTTGGCGCGTGTCGGGCTCGAAGGCTTCGGCGGCCGGCGTCCGTCCGAGCTTTCGGGCGGCCAGCAGAGCCGGGCCGCCCTGGCGCGCGCGCTTCTGCGCGAGCGCCCGGTGGTGCTTCTCGACGAGCCCTTCGCCGCGCTCGGCCCGGCGCTTCGGGCCGGGATGCTGGCGCTCGTCGCGGAGGTCTTCGCCGACCGGACGGTCATCATCGTGACCCATGCGCCCGAGGACGCCCGGGCGGTGGCGGCGGAAACGATCTTCGTCGACGGGGGGCTTGCCGCGAAGCCGGTTCCCACCGATGCGCTGTTCGACGACCCGCCGCCGGCGCTGAAGGACTATCTGGGATGAAAAAAAGGCGCGCCGGTCGGGCGCGCCTTCTTCATCAATCGGTATGCTCCGGCCGGATCACTCCGCGGGGTTTTCCTTCATGCGGGCTTTCACCGGCGCCCAGATGCGCTTGTTGGTGAGGTAGAGCAGGACCGCGAGCACGGTGAGCATGAGCACGCCCTTGAAGCCCGCTTCCTTGCGCGCCATCAGCTTCGGCTCGGCCGTCCACATCAGGAACGCCGAGACGTCCTTCGAAAGCGACTCGATGTCGGTCGGCGAGCCGTCTTCGTAGAACACGTCGTCGCCCCAGAGCGGCGGCGCCATGGAGATCCAGCCACCCGGGAAGGCGGTGTTCTCGTAGAGGATGGTGCCGGCCTCCTCCTTTTCCTCGCCGGTGTAGCCGGCGAGAAGCGAGGTGATGTATTCGGCGCCGCCCATGCCCTTGAAGAGCTGGTTCAGACCGAGCCCGTAGGGTCCGTGGAAGCCGGCACGACCCTTCGCCATGAGCGACAGGTCCGGCGCGCCGGCGAGACCCGAGGCCGGGAAGTTGTCGGTCGGGCGTGCCGGGCGGAAGTCGCCCTCGCCGTCGAAGAGCTCGGGGTCCCAGACCTCGTAGAACTCCGCGTAGGCGCGCACCTGGTCTTCCGGGAGCGCCGGGCCGCCGGGGTCGCCGAGGGTGCGCAGCGGCACGTATTGCAGGCCGTGGCACGCCGAGCAGACCTCGGTGTAGACCTGCAGGCCGCGCTGGAGCTGCATCTGGTCGTAGCTTCCGAACGGGCCTTCGAAGGAGAAGTCGTAGTCGTAGACTTTCCCGTCGGCGCCGGCTGCGAGTGCGGGACCCGCAGCGAGGCCGAGTGCGGCCGCGGCGACCGCGGATATCGTCAGCTTGCGAAACATGGTCATCCCTTTCATTCCGCCGGCGTTTCCGCGCCCGCCAGCGTCTTGGTGCCGCCGGTGGTGGCCGCGTAATGCGCCTTGTAATCTTCCTCGATCGTCTCCGGCTGCGGGAGCGGCTTCTCGATGACGCCGAGAAGCGGCAGGATGACGAGGAAGTAGGCGAACCAGTAGGCCGACCCGATCAGCGCGATGTAGGGGTAGATGCCTTCGGCAGGCATCGCGCCGACCCACATCAGCACGAAGAAGTCGACCACGAGGAGCCAGAACCACCACTTGAACATCGGCCGGTAGCGGCCCGAGCGGACCGCCGAGGTGTCGAGCCAGGGTGCCAGCGCCATGACCACGATCGCCCCGAACATCGCCAGCACGCCGAAGAACTTCGCGTCGATGATGCCGCCGGTGATCCAGCTCGCCGCGATGACGACCCAGACGTCGCCGTCGAAGGCGCGCAGGATCGCGTAATACGGCAGGAAGTACCATTCGGGCACGATGTGCGCCGGCGTCACGAGCGGGTTGGCCTCGATGTAGTTGTCGGGGTGGCCGAGGTAGTTCGGCATGAACCCGACGATGGCGAAGAAGACCGCGAGGATCACCGCCAGCGCGAAGAGGTCCTTCATGACGAAGTAGGGCCAGAACGGCAGGGTGTCACGCTCGGCTTCTTCCTTGGAGGTGCGCCGCACTTCCACACCCGTCGGGTTGTTGTTGCCGGTGGTGTGGAACGCCCAGATATGGACGATCACCAGCCCGGCGATGACGAAGGGCAGGAGGTAGTGGAGCGAGAAGAACCGGTTCAGCGTCGCGTTGTCGACCGCGGGTCCGCCCAGAAGCCAGGTCTGGATCGACTCGCCGACGAACGGGATCGCGCCGAAGAGGCCGGTGATGACGGTGGCGCCCCAGAACGACATCTGGCCCCAGGGAAGCACGTAGCCCATGAAGGCGGTGCCCATCATCAGCACGAAGATCAGGATGCCGATGATCCAGGTCACCTCGCGCGGTTCCTTGTAGGAGCCATAGTAGAGACCGCGGAAGATATGCGCGTAGACCGCGACGAAGAACAGCGAAGCGCCGTTCTGGTGCAGGTAGCGCAGCATGTGGCCGCCGTTCACGTTCCGCATGATGTGCTCGACGCTGGCGAAGGCCAGATCGACCTGCGGTGTGTAGTGCATCGCGAGAATGATGCCGGTGACGATCTGCAGACCGAGGCAGAACGTGAGAACGATCCCCCAGATCCACATCCAGTTGAGGTTCTTCGGCGTCGGGATCATCAGCGTGTCGTACATCAGGCTGACGATCGGCAGACGCCGGTGGAGCCATTTCCCCGAGCCCGATTTCGGCTCGTAATGGTCGTGCGGAATGCCGGACATAGCGCTCTCCCTTATCCGAGGACCAGTGTGAATTCGTCGTCGAAATTCGCCGGTGGCACCGGCAGGTTCGTCGGCGCGGGACCGCGACGGATCCTCCCCGCCGTGTCGTAATGGGAGCCGTGGCAGGGGCAGAACCAGCCACCCGTGCCTTCGGCGGTGTAATCTCCCGCGTTGCCGAGGGGGACGCAGCCGAGGTGGGTGCAGACGCCGATCATCACGAGCCATTCGCCCGTGGCTTCCTGGCCCGGAGGGTTGAGGAAGCGGTTCGCGTCGGTCGCGGGCGCCTCGCCATCGAGGTTTTCGTTCCGCGCAATGGGGTCAGGCAGGTCCGAAAGCTCGACGGACTGCGACTCGACGATTTCCGCTTCGGTGCGGCGACGGATGAACACCGGCTTGCCGAGCCATTTGACGGTCAGCTGCGTGCCCGGCTCCACGCCGGAGATATCGACGCGGATCGAGGACAGGGCCGCGACGTCCGCGGAAGGGTTCATCTGGTCGATCATCGGCCAGAGCGCGGCACCGGTCACGACGGCACCAGCGCCGGCGGTGGCGTAGTAAAGAAAGTCGCGGCGCGTGCTTTCGTGGTCGTCTGCGTGGCTCACGTTGTTCTCCATTGGCTGCGGACGGTCGGTCCAATACCCCCGGAAGGGCCAGAGACTCACCCCCGCCCGGATCGACCTGCTAGTTAGTCCGGGCACCCCGCCCCGTCCAGCGGACAAACCCGCGCAGGGTTTCGGGTTTCGCCTTCGCTTGAAGAAGATTTAGCGCCGAAAGCCGCAAAAACCGCTTCGCCCTCGCCGGAACGGGTGCGGCCTACTGTCGTTCGGGCGAGGTGGCGATCATCGACGGACGCTCCTCGAACCTGACGAACCAGGCCGCCAGCGTGCTGCGGCCCACGCGCCAGTCGCGGTCTGCATGGCGGAAGTCGAGATAGCCCAGCGCGCAGGCCAGCGCGATCTGGCCCATGTCGAGCCGGCCCGCGAGATGGCTCATCCAGCGCGCCTCGACCGCGTCGAGGGTGCGCAGGATCTTCGCCCACTGGGCCTCGACCCAGGCCGGATCCTGGCGCTCGGCGGGCCGCGAGCGCTTTTCGTAGACCATGAGAACGGCCGCATCCATGACCCCGTCGGCGGTCGCCTCGAGGGTGAGCACTTCCCACAGCCGGTTCGCGGGGTAGAACCCGGCGTCGTAGAGGTCGTCGAGATAACGGCAGATCACCCGGCTGTCGTAGAGCGCCGGTCCGTCCGGGCGCAGGAGCGTGGGGATCTTGCCGAGCGGGTTGTGGGCGAGGGGCATGTTCGCGTCGCTCCCGGCGGCAGTCGGATGACCGGAGGCGGACAGCGGCTCGACGTCTCCGACATGGCCTGTCTCGTGAAGAAGAATGTCGATCTTGCGGCAGAACGGGGAGGCGGGGTTGTGGAAGAGTTGCATTCGGGGGTGATCCTTCGGTCAGGCGGTCAGGCGGTCAGGCGGTCAGGCGGTCAGGCGG
>CAZPPH010000148.1:0-7360 GCA_964588375.1 uncultured Rhodobacterales bacterium
TGCTTGCCCGCGCGCATCTTGTAGAACAGGCACCCGGTTTCCATGCGCGGATCCGCGCTGGCGAAGTCGACCAGCGCGTCGAGCGTCTCCTCCAGCCCATTCCCGTCTTGCAGGATCGCGAAGATGTCCGAGAGGACCCGCTCGGCATAAGTGTCGAGTGCCGCGCGCATCAGCCCGTCCTCGCTGCCGAACGCGCGGTAGAGCGAGGGCTTGGAGACGCCGGCCATCTGACAGATCGCGTTGACCGACACGTCGGCGGGGTCGCCCGTCCAATAGGCGCTCACGGCGACATCGAGCACCTGTCCGGCGTTCATTGTCCTCGGGCGGCCGCGGACGTTTTTTTGGTCGCTGTCGCTCATTTTGTTACCACATGGTATTTTATGCCTTGACGAAGCATGCACTACATTCGTACCACTCGGTAACAATGTATTCAAGCGGGAGAGCGCAGGATGGCGAGAACGGGGACGGACACCGGCAGGACGGTCGTGATCACGGGAGCCAGCAGCGGCTTCGGCGAGGCAGCGGCCCGCGCCTTCGCCGAACGGGGCGCCCGCGTCTGGGGCACGATGCGCGACGCCGCGGGGCGCAACGCGGGCAAGAAGGCAGCGCTGGAGGCCCATTCGCCACGCATCTCCATCGTCGAGATGGATGTGACGAACGACGCCTCGGTCGCCGAGGGCTTCGCCAGCATCCTCGCGGAAGGCCCGATCGACATCCTGATCAACAACGCGGGCATCATGTATATCGGCATGACCGAGGCCTACAGCGTCGCTCAGGCCCATGAGCAGATGGACACCAACTATTTCGGCGCCATCCGGGCCATGCAGGCGGTGCTGCCCGCGATGCGCGCGGCCGGGTCCGGCCTGATCATCAATACCAGCTCCATCGCCGGCCGTGTCTCTGTGCCCTTCTTCGGCACCTATTGCGCCACCAAGCATGCGCTGGAGGCCTACAGCCAGAGCCTGCGTTATGAAGTGGCCCCGTTCGGCATCGACGTCGCGCTGGTCGAGCCGGGCCCGTTTCCCTCCAACCTGCTCGCGGCGGGCAAGCCGCCCGCCCACGAGGATGTCCGCGCCTCCTATGGTGATCTGCGTGACGTCCCCACGGCGATGGTCTCCGGATTCGCCGAGATGCTGGCGAGCGACTCCGCCCCGGACCCGCAACTGGTCATCGACGCCTATCTCGCGCTGGCCGATGCCGAGCCGGGCAAGCGCCCGACGCGTACGGTCGTCGGCATCACCTGGGGCGTCGACGAACTGAACGCCTTCACGCAGCCGCGTCAGGACGCGCTGCTGAAGGAGATGCAACTCGACGCCGTGCTGGGCGGCGCCGACGCGTGATCTCTCGGGCAGCAAACGGCCCGTTCTCTCTCGCTCAACCACCCCCGAAAGGAACCAAGCCCATGAAGAACACCCTCACAGCGTGCGCCCTTGTGGCTGCGACTCTCGCCGGCCCCGCGGTCGCCAACGATATCGACACCGTGCGCGCGTTCTATTCCGACATCCTCACCGACCCGGCCGGGACCACCGAAGACCGGTATTACGAGCTGTTCTCGCCCGATGTCGTCTCGGTCCCCACGCCACCGGGCGGCGAGGGCGCGCAAGGCATGCTCAATACCTTCGCCTTCCTCGGCCAGGTCGTGCCCGACCTCACATGGGTGCCGCAGGAGATCATCGAGACGGACGACAACCGCTTCGTCGTGCGCGGGCTTGCCACCGGAACGCCCACAGGACCGTTCTTCGGCGTCGACCCGGCGACCGGCAAGAGCTTCGAGATCATGTCGATAGACATCGTCACCGTCGAGGACGGCCTCATCACGCACATCTACCACCTCGAGGACTGGACCGGCGCCGTCGCGCAACTTACCGCCGAGTAAGCAGCCGGGTCCGGCCCGACGCCCGAGGCCGGACCCGCATCTTTCCCATCAGACCCTCGTGAAAGCCCTTCGCCGATGTCGGACTCCCTTGTCTCCACCCTCGCGCTGCTTCTTTGCCTGGCCCCGGCAATCGTTCACTGCGTCGAACTCGTGCGCCCGCTATGGGCGCGCTGGGTCGTGAACTGGGTTCTGCCGCTTTTCGCGCCGGGCCTTCCGCGCCGGTCGAGGGCGCTGACACATGGCGATCAGGTCGCCATGCTGGACGCCGCGCTCTCCGCCGCACCGAAAGACAAGCATCCCGCAGGGGCGGACTACGTCTTCCTGATGCTGTTCGAGCAACGCCAGGGCGCGCTCGCGTTTCTCGCGGTGGCCGCGGGTGTGCTCTACGGGCTCACACTTCCCCTGGCCGAACGCCACGCCCTGCACTTCGTCTTCGGGATCATGGCGGTCTTGTTCACCCTGGTGAATGCCAACCACGCGGGTGTCCCGGCGCTCGGACGGCACCCGAAGATTTCGAAGAACGGACGGCACGTCGGCATCGTCTTCGCGCCGTTCTGGGCAGTCGTGTTCGTGCTGAACGGGCTGGCCTTTGCAGCCTCTACGGGGTGACGGATCGCCCCGTCGCCTCCGCTGACCGGCTCGCCTTGAGGTGTGACAGGAATGCCTGCACCTTCGTGGTGCGGTGCAGATCGACGTGGGTGACGACCCAGAGGGCGGTCGACCAAGCCTCGCCCGGCGGGATGATTTCCACGAGATCGGGTCGGACGCAGGCATTGTGCTCGGCGAGGAAGCCGAGACCCAGCCCCTCGCAAACGGCGCTGTGCAGGACCTGCTGGTCGGTCGTCCGCAGGGCCAGGGCCTCGGGCGGGACATTGGCGTTCATCCAGTCGGCATAGGGCACGGGCCGGGTCACGCCGACCGAGCCGACGAAGCGGTGCCCATCAAGCTGATCCGGGTCGGGATGTCCGACCCGCTCGATATAGGCACGGCTGGCATAGAGCCCGAAGCGCAGGCGGCGGAAGAGCGTCACGACGTAGTCGGGCACATCCGGTTTCGCCCCGGCGCGGATCGCCACATGCGCCTCGCCATGTTCCAGCCGCGCAAGTTGCGCGCCCGCCACGAAATCCAGCGCGATCTGCGGATGGGCGAGATGGAAGTCCCGGATCGCAGGCATCACGAGCGGCGCGACACCCGCCAGCGCCGTCACGATGAGCGCCCCCGAGAGCTGCCCTGCCTTGCCGCGCGCCCGCCCGGCCAGATCGGCGAACGTCTCGTCCGCCCGGCCGGCAACCTCCAGCATGTCGCGGCCCGCGTCGGTCAGCGTGTAGCCCCGCGCATGGCGCTGAAAGAGCGGCGCGCCCAACGCGCCCTCGAGCGTGTCGATATGCCGATTGACCGTCGCACGATGCACGCCGAGGGCTCCGGCCGCGGCGCTGACCGTGCCCAGCCGTGCGAGCATCAACGCGGTGCGGAGTTCCGTCCAGTATTCCATGGCCCGGACTACCACCCGCAGCACGTCGCAGCAACGCGCAGAGAGCGCGCATTTCGATCGCTGATGCGGATAACTGCCACGTCACAGAGTTGCGACAAGGCCGACCCCACCAGAGTTAGGTCAGCGACTCCCGCCCAAGAGAGACGATACCAAGATGCTTGCCCGGATGCTCAACACATTCCCTGTCCGTGCTCGCCCTGGCCGCCGGTCTGGCGCAGGCCCGAGGCCTGCAATCGGCTTCCGTGTCGTCATTCGCAGATGCGGACAAGCTCTTCATCCTTCCGTGATCCGCTGAAGCGACAGTGATATGTCGCATGAGCGCGCATGGAGCGCGCAATTCGATGTCTGGTGCGCATCGCACTGCAAAGGCACGCTGCCCCAGGAACCCATCCGGAAACAGGCCCCGAGCATGCAAAGATATCACCCCCTCCTCGTCGCGCTGCACTGGCTGATGGCGCTGATGATCCTCGTCGCACTCGCCGCCGGGGGCCTTGTGCTCGCGAACATGCCGCCCGACAGCCCGGACAAGGTCGCAGGCCTCGGCGGACACATGATCTTCGGCATGGCGATCGGTGTGCTGCTGATCCTGCGTCTCCTCACCCGAACCCGCAGCACGCATCCGCCCCATGCCGAAACCGGTAACTCCCTGCTCGACCGGATCGGGCGCTGGACGCATTGGGGCTTCTACGTCCTGATCGCGGGCATGGTGCTGACGGGGCTCGCCACGGCCCTCGGCGCGGGCCTGTTCCCTATCGTCTACGGCGGCGCGGCCGAAACGCTGCCGCCCGAATTGACCGCCATGCCGACGCGCGTGGCCCATGGCATGATCGCGGCGGCCCTGGTGGCGCTGATCGCCCTGCACATCGCGGCGGCGATCTATCACCAGGCCGTCCTGAAGGACGGCCTCCTGCGCCGGATGTGGTTCGGCAAGCGCTCTGCATGATCCCCGGTAAGGATACCCCCCATGAACATCCTCGCCTTCGCGGCCACCAACAGCCGACAGTCCATCAACCACGCGCTGATCGAGCACGCCATGGAACGGCTCGCACAGATCGCCCCCGGTGCGCAGATCGAAACGCTCGATCTGAACGACTACGAGATGCCGATCTATTCCATCGACCGCGAACGCGAGAGCGGCATCCCCGCTCCGGCGCGGGAGTTTTTCGCGCGGATCGGTGCGGCGGATGCGGTGATCGTCTCCTTCGCCGAGCACAACGGCTTCGTCACCGCGGCGTGGAAGAACGTATTCGACTGGATGAGCCGGATCGAGATGAAACTCTGGCAGGGCAAGCCTGTGATGATGCTGGCCGCCACGCCGGGCCCGCGTGCGGGAGCCAACGTGCTGGCCAGCCAGCAGATGCTCGCCCCGCATTTCGGCGCCGATCTGCTCGGCGCGCTCGGCATAGGCAGATGGACGGATGGGTGGGACCCGGACGGCGCGCGGCTGACTCGCCCCGAGGATGTCGCGGCGCTGGATGACGTACTCGGACGCCTCGCAAAGCACTCCGCTGGAGTGGCGGCATGACCGCGGCCACAGGCGCTGGGCTCAAGGGCGAGACCGTCATCGATGGCGGTGAGACAGATCTTCGACCGGGCGCGCCGCATTCAATTCAGAATACTGAAACAGAAGGAATTCCGCATGACCAGGACACAGACCGCCGCCCTGAAGATCGCCGCCGTCCTGTGGGTGATCTGGGGCCTCGTGCACATGCTCGCCGGGGTCATGACGATCCTCCAGGCCCCGTCCGAAGGCTTCGCCGCCATCGCAGACGCGGTCGACCCCGCGTTGCTGGTCGCCGATTATCACCCGGCCGTTGGCGGCGTGCTGAACCAGCACGGCTTCAACCTCTTGTGGATCGGTCTCGCCACCATCGTGGGCGCCGTCTTCATCTGGCGCCGCAATCTGAGCGCGATCTGGATGACGGCCGTGGTGGGCGGACTCGCAGATGTGGGCTACCTGCTTTTCGTCGATCTGCCGGGCTATGTGAACTTCTTCCCGGGCACGTTGATGACCCTGATCTCGGCCTCGGCCATCCTGTTCAGCTTCCCGGTCTTGCTGTCGAACCGCAGGAACTTCACCGCGCATTCCTGAACCTTGCCCAGCCAAGCCGAAAGAAAAAAGACACAGAGGACATTGTCGCATCGGGGCTGGCTCTTCGACGCCGACCGTGACAGCGAGACTCAGGGATCATCCGCATGAATGGCCAGATCGACCGTTCCGGCGCTCGCGTGCAGCGTCAGCGTGATTTCGCTCTCGTCCAAATCCGCCTCGTGCCCTCGGTCGTTCTCACCACGGATGATGGCATGGCTCAGCTCGACGTTCCCCGCCCATATCGCACGCATATCGATGATATCGACCTCGTCCGCCGCAATTGTCGCGCGCGCAGTAAATGCCATGCGCCGCCCGTCACTCTCCACCGCTGGGTTGTCCCTGTCCGGGACGCCCTGAGTAGCGACCCGGAAGTCACGGACGGAACGAACCGGTGGCTCGTCAAGTCGCGTGCGTGCGCATCCCGCTCTCGGAGGCTTCGGCGGGCACCAGCGCCTTGACGACCTCGGGCATGTCGAGAGTTCCGACCGCGGCGCCGTCGCGGATCACCACAAAGCGCGCTTCCATTGCGCCTTCTGATTTTGCGAGAACGGATTCCAGCGTGTCATCGTGGTCGACTTCTACCGCATTCGCGGTTGCGGGATCGCCGCTTTCGTTCATCACGGACCGGACCCGCAGAACCCGCGCGCGATTGATGTCGGAGATGAAATCGACGATGTAATCGTCCTCGGGTTCGAGCAGGATCTTCTGCGGTTCACCCTGCTGGACCACGTATCCGTCCTTGAGAATGACGAGATGGTCGGCCAGCTTGAGAGCCTCGTCGAGGTCGTGGCTGATGAAGACGACCGTCTTTTTCAATTCTTCCTGCAGTTCAAGCAGGAGATCCTGCATGTCGGTGCGGATCAGCGGGTCGAGGGCCGAAAACGCCTCGTCCATAAGCATGATCGGCGCATCCGAGGCCAGGGCGCGCGCCAGCCCGACGCGCTGCTGCATGCCGCCTGACAACTCGTGCGGATACTGATCGGCGTTGCCGCCCAGTCCGACACGGTCGAGCCACTCACGCGAATCCTTTTCGTAATCGGCACGCTTGTCGCCACGCGTGGCGGCGGCCATGCCGGCGTTGTCCAGCACCGTGCGGTGGGGCAGCAGGGCGAAGTTCTGGAACACCATCGACATGCGCTCCCGCCTCATCCGGCGCGTCTGTTCGTGCGACAGCGACAGAACGTCCTCACCGTCAAGCAGGATCTCTCCGGCCGTCGGTTCGATCAAACGGTTGAGATGGCGGATGAGCGTCGACTTGCCTGACCCGGAAAGGCCCATCATCACCGTGATGTCGCCCTCACGCACGTCGGTGGTGATGTCGCTGAGGGCCAGAACGTGGTTGGTCTGCTCCATCAGTTCGGCCCTGCCGAGCCCCTCGTCGCGCACGCGCTCCAGCGCCGCCCGGGGGTCGTCGCCGAAGATCTTGTAGAGATGCTTGATCTCCAGAATGGTTCGTTTCTCGGCCATCGGGCAGATCCTCAGGATTTGTAGGTAGAGTTGATGCGTGCAAGCGATGCCTTGGTGACCCGGTCGAGAATCACCGCCAGCAGCACGATGCCAAGGCCCGCGACGAGCCCGACGCCGAGTTCGAGATTGCGGATGCCGCGCAGCACCAACACGCCCAGACCGGGGGCCGAGACCAGTGAGGCGATCACCACCATCGCGAGGCTCATCATGATCGTCTGGTTGACGCCGGCCATGATGTTGGGCAACGCCAGCGGCACCTGCACGCCGAAGAGCTTTTGCCTGTCGGTCATGCCGAACGCGTCGGCGGCCTCGATCACGCTCTGGTCGACCATGCGGATGCCCAGATCGGTCAGGCGGATCACCGGGACGATGGCGTAGAGGATGATGGCGATGCCGTAGAGCTTGGGCTCGGTCACGCTGAACAGGAAGATCA
>CAZPPH010000149.1:0-7350 GCA_964588375.1 uncultured Rhodobacterales bacterium
CCATGAGGTCGCTCATGATCACGATCATGCCCCGAAGGAGGCGGCAGGCTGATGCTCGACGACTTCATGACCCGCGCGATCCTCGCGGGACTCGGCGTGGCGCTCGCCGCAGCGCCCCTCGGCAGCTTCGTCGTCTGGCGCCGGATGGCCTATTTCGGCGATGCGACGGCCCATGCCGCGATTCTCGGCGTCGCGCTTTCGCTGGCGCTCTCGGTCTCGATCTTCGCTGGTGCAATGGCGGTGGCGCTCGTCATGGCCCTTGCCGTCTCGATCCTCTCAGGGCGGGGCTACGCCATGGACACGCTGCTGGGCGTGCTCGCCCATTCCGCCCTCGCCTTCGGGCTCGTCGCGGTGTCGTTTCTCTCGGGCATCCGGATCGATCTCATGGCCTATCTCTTCGGTGACATTCTCGCGGTCAGCCGCGCCGACCTCGCGGTGATCTGGAGCGGGGCCGCGCTTGTCATCGGCCTCATCGGGTGGCGCTGGTCGGCGCTTCTGACAGCGACGCTCAATGAAGACCTCGCATATGCGAGCGGCATCGACCCGAAGCGCGAACAACTCGTCCTCACGCTGTCGCTGGCGATCACCGTCGCGGTCGCGATCAAGGTGGTCGGCGTGCTCCTGATCGCGGCGATGCTCATCATCCCCGCCGCCGCGGCGCGCCCGCTGTCGCGCACCCCCGAAGCGATGGCGCTCGGCGCCGCCGCCATCGGGTCGGTCTCGGTCGTCGCGGGCCTCTGGGGGGCCTACCTCTTCGACACGCCCGCAGGCCCATCGGTCGTCTGCGTCGCGGCGATCGCGTTCGCGGCGACGAGTCTTGCGGGCCTGCGCAACGCCGCCGGCTGACCGCGGGTCAGGCCGGCGCTCCGGCGAGGTCGCTGAGGATGGGGCAATCGGGCCGGTCGTCGCCCGAACAGGCCGCGACGAGATGCGAGAGCGTGCCCCGCATCGCTTCGAGCTGCGCGATCTTTTCGTCGATGGCGGCGAGATGCTCCTCGGCCAACGCCTTGACCTGCGCGCTCTCGCGGCTCTCGTCCTCGTAGAGGCCGAGGAGCGTCCGGCAATCCTCGATGGAGAAGCCGAGCGCGCGGGCCCGGCCGAGGAAGGCGAGCTTGTGAAGATCGGTCTCGCGAAAGCTGCGGTAGCCGTTCTCGCTGCGCAGCGGGCGGATGAGCCCGATCTCCTCGTAATACCGGATCGTCTTCGGCGGCAGACCCGAGCGGTCGGCGACTTCCCCGATGTTCATGTCCGTGATCTCCTATTCGGCCGGTTGCGGGGCAGTGCGGGGCGCAGGCGCGCCGGTCTGAGCGCCCTCGTCCATCACGGGAGCGATCCGTCGCAGCCGCAGGGCGTTGGTGAGCACCGAGACCGACGACAGCGCCATAGCGCCGGCGGCGAAGACCGGCGACAGCAGAAGGCCGAAGGCGGGGTAGAGTACGCCCGCGGCCACCGGGATGAGCGCGGTGTTGTAGCCGAAGGCCCAGACGAGGTTCTGGCGGATGTTGGTCATGGTGCGGCGTGAAACCTCGACCGCGTTGACCACCCCCCTGAGATCACCCGACATGAGCACCACGTCGGCGGCCTCGATGGCGACATCGGTGCCGGTGCCGATGGCGATGCCGACATCGGCATGGGCGAGCGCCGGCGCGTCGTTCACCCCGTCGCCCACGAACGCGACCTTCGCGCCGTCCGCGCGCAGCCGGTCGATCGCGGCAACCTTGCCGTCGGGAAGGACGTCCGCGATCACCCGGTCGATGCCGGTTTCCCGGGCTATGGCGAGAGCGGTCTCTTCCTTGTCGCCGGTGATGAGCACGACCTCGAAGCCCTTGCTGCGGAGCGCGGCGATGGCGGCCGCGCTGGCGGGCTTCACCGGGTCGGCGACCGCGAGGACGGCGGCGAGACGGCCGTCGATGGCCGCGAAGAGCGCCGTGCGCCCGCGGGCGGCGAGCGCCCGCTCGGTCTCGGCGAGGGGCGCGGTGTCGATCCCCTCGCGCGCCATGTAGCGGCCGGCGCCGACGAGAACCCTGCGGCCACCCACAATGGCCCCGGCGCCGTGTCCGCTGACCGAAACGAAGTCGTCGGCTTCGGTGATCGCCGCTCCCTCGGCCCGCGCCCCGCGCAGGATCGCCTCGGCGACGGGGTGCTCGGACAGGCTCTCGACCGTGCCGACGAGCCCCAGAACCTCGGCGCGGGCGAAGCCTTCAGCCGTCACGAGATCGGTCAGTTCGGGCTTGCCCTCGGTCACCGTTCCGGTCTTGTCGAGCGCTATGATGCGGGCTTCGGACAGCGCCTGCAGCGCATCGCCCTTGCGAAACAGCACGCCCATCTCGGCCGCCCGGCCGGTGCCCACCATGATCGACGTCGGCGTGGCGAGGCCCATCGCGCAGGGACAGGCGATGATGAGCACCGACACGCCGGCGACGAGCGCGAGCGTCAGTGCGGGGTCGGGCCCCACGACGAGCCAGACGGCGACCGTGAGGGCGGCAACGGCCATGACCGCCGGCACGAACCAGAGCGTCACCCGGTCGACGAGACCCTGGATCGGCAGTTTCGCGCCCTGGGCCTCCTCGACCATGCGGATGATCTGCGCGAGCGTCGTGTCGGCCCCGACGCGCGCGGCGCGGAAGGCGAGGCTGCCCGAGCCGTTGACCGTGCCGCCGGTCACCGTGTCGCCGTCCGATTTGCCCACGGGCACCGGCTCGCCGGTGATCATGCTCTCGTCGACATGGCTCGACCCGCGCGTGACCTCGCCATCGGCGGGCACCCGCTCGCCCGGCCGCACGATCACGATATCGCCGACGACGAGGTCGGAGACGTCGATATCGACAGTCTCTCCATTCCGTTCGACCCGCGCCGTACGGGGTTCGAGGCCCAGAAGCGCCTCGATGGCGGCCCCGGTCCGGCCCTTGGCGCGCGCTTCGAGCCAGCGGCCGACGAGGATCAGCACGACGATGACCGCGGCGGCCTCGTAATAGACCGCGCGCACGCCCTCGGGCAGAAGGCCCGGCAGGAACGTGGCCACCACCGAATAGCCCCAGGCCGCCCCGGTGCCCACGGCGACGAGGCTGTTCATGTCGGGCGCGCCCTTCAGTAGCGCCGGCACACCGTGGACGAAGAACGTCCGGCCCGGCCCGAAGAGCACGATGGTGGCCAGAAAGAACTGGATGAGCCAGGACGTCTGAAGACCGATCGTGCGTTCGACAGCCATGTGAAAGCCCGGCACGAGATGCGCGCCCATTTCCAGAACGAAGACCGGCAGGGCGAGAAGGCCCGCCATCAGCGCGCTCCGGCGCAGGGCTTCCGCCTGTTCCGCCTTCCGCTCGGTGCGCGAGGGCCCGGCATCCGCCTCGGCGGGTTCGGCGGGATAGCCGATTTCGGTCACTGCAGCCGCGAGGTCGCGCCGGGAGACGGCGCCTTCGAAAAAGCGCACCCGCACTGATTCCGTGGCGAGATTGACCGAGGCCGCAAGCACCCCCGGCACGGCGGCAAGAGTCTTCTCCACCCGCCCGACGCAGGACGCGCAGGACATGGACGAGACGCTCAGTGTGACTTCGGCGGTGCGGGCGGGATAGCCGAGCTCGGACAGCACCTTCGCAACGTCAGAGGCCCGCGAGGCGTCGTCGATGCGCATCTGCGCGCTCTCGGAGGCGAGGTTGACCGAGACATCATCGACCCCCTCGAGGGCCGACAGCGCCTTCGTCACCCGTCCGACGCAGGACGCGCAGGACATGCCTTCAATATCGACATGAAGTTGGGCAGGGCTGGACATTGGAGGACTCTCTCTTGAATTCCTCACGACAGATAAAGTCTCCAGTCACTGGAAGCTCAAGGGTCTTTCACGAATTTTCAATGCATCCGGGACGGGTCGCGGCTCATTCCCCGTCGTCGAACCCGTAGACCTCCCGGGCCTCCCCGGAAGAGATGTAGCCCGCCTCGAGATCGGCGCGGACGCGGACGCGATCACGGTCGCGCGGGTCACCGAGCCCGCCACCCCCCGGAAGAGAGAGCCTGAGCCGCTCGCCCGCGGCTATTTTCTGGCGCCCCTTCGAGCGCAAGCGCGTCCCGTCGGCGAGCTCGACCCGGCCCTCGGCCCCTCTCCCGCCGCCGTCGCGGCCCCGCGCGGGATGGTCGACACGGTCGAACATGGCGTTGAACCAGAATTCGTAGCCCGGGTTGGGCGCGATCTCGATGATCTGACCGAGCCCGCCCCGGCTGTGCCCTGCCCCTCCCGAGCCCGGCCGGAGCTCCTTTTTCCAGACCGTGATCGGCCCCACCGCCTCGGTCGCCTCGACGCTCATGGTCGACACGCCCGAGGGAAAGGCGGTCGCCGACAGCCCGTCGAGGCCCGGCCGCGCGCCGGTGCCGCCCGAGTTGAACATCAAGACTTCGCGCGCGGGCAACCCGCTGTCTGGATCCGCGGCCCGGGCGCTGATCTGGATGTTCCAGAGCGCCGAAGCCCCCTCGGCGGGCACCGTGTCCGGAAGCGCGTGATGGAGTGCCCCGAGCACGACGTCGGGCACGAGGTGGCCAATGACATGGCGCACGGACACGGGCGCGGGCCGGGTCGCGGCGAGGATCGAGCCCTCCGGCGCCACGATCTCGAAAGGTGCGAGAGAACCGGCATTGTTGGGCACTTCGGGGGCTATGGCGCATTTCAGCCCGTAACAGGCGTAGGCGCGCGTGTAGACCTCGGGAACGTTGACGCCGAAGGCGCTCATGCCGGAGGTTCCGGCGAAGTCCGCGCACAGGCGCTCGCCGTCTATCTCGAGACGGACGCGGAGGCTTACGGGCCGGTCGTATCCATCGACAATCATCTCGTTGTCGAAGCGTCCGTCGGGCACGCCGGCGATGGCCTCGCGCGTGGCCCGCGAACTGGTCTCGACGATGTAGTCCGACAGACCGTCGATATCTTCGAGGCCGAACTCGTCGAGCATCGACTGAAGCCGGCGTTCGCCCGCGTCGTTGCAGGCCGCGAGTGAATACATGTCGCCGACGGTCTCTTCGGGCGTACGCACGTTGGCGCGGACGATGCGCAGGAGCAGCGGATCCACCCTGCCCCGCTCGGCGAATTTCGAGATGGGGATCAGCAGCCCCTCTTCGTAGACCTCGCCCGCGTCCGGCCCGAAGCCGCGCCCGCCCACGTCGACCACATGGGCGGTGCAGGCGAAGAACCCGATGTGAACACCGTGCCGGAACACCGGCGTGACCATCGTGATGTCATGCAGGTGACCGGTCCCCTTCCAGGGATCGTTGGTGATGTAGACATCGCCTTCAAAGATGTTCTGCGGCCCGATCTCGCGGACGAAATGCGCGACACTTTCGGCCATCGCGTTCACGTGTCCCGGGGTGCCGGTCACCGCCTGCGCGATCATCCGCGCCTGGCGGTCGAAGAGCCCCGCCGAGAGGTCCCCCGCCTCGCGCACCGAGGTCGAGAAGGCGGTGCGCACCAGCGTCATCGCCTGCTCCTCGACGACCGCGATGAGGCGGTTCCACATGATCTGGTAGTCGATGGCGGTTGGGCTCATGGCGCGGCCTTCCTGCGCTCGATCCGGAGGCAACCGTCCGCCTCGGCGACGAGCCGGAACGCTTCGGTGACGATGGTCGATGTCTCGTCCTCGGTGACGATCGCCGGCCCGTCGAGCGCCATACCGGGCCGAAGGTCGGACCGGCGGACCTCCCGGGCCGTCACCTCCCGCCGCGCACCGGCGTCGAACACGGAGCGTTCACGGGCGACAGGCGGCGTCGTACCCGCCTTCCGCGGCGAAACAGCGGCAACGGGCGGAGTCGCCGTCGCGACGCGAAGGGACCAGTTGGTGATCTCCACGGCGAGCCCGTCGATGACCCGGCCGAACAGGGCAGAATAGGCCGCTTCGAAGGCCGCGAGCAGGTCGTCCGCATCGTCGTCTCCGAACTCCGTGCGGTCGAGATGGACAGGTATCTCCCAGCCCTGGCCCGCATAGCGCATGAAGGCGGTCAGGTCCGCCCTGGCGTCGGCTTCGCCGGCCCCGGCGGCGACGAAGGCTTCCGCCTCGGCGCGCAACTCCGCGACGACGGCGTTGACCGCACCGGCATCGAACGCGTCGAGCCGCTGGTAGAGACCCCGCGTCGCCTCGTAGCTGAAGGGCGCGCGCAGAAAACCGATGGCAGAGCCGACCCCGGCCCCGGGCGGCACGATCAGCCGCTCGATCCCGAGTTTCTCGCAGAGCCGGGCGGCATGAAGCGGCGCACCGCCGCCGAACGCGATCATGGTGAACTGCTCGATGTCGCGGCCGTGTTCGACAGCGTGGACCCGCGCCGCGTTCGCCATGTTCTCGTCGACCATCTCGGTCACGCCGTATGCCGCCTCGATCGTGGACAACCCGGCCCGGGCGAGCCCCTCGTCGAGCGCCGCCCCGGCGCGCGTCTCGTCGAGCGGAATCGTGCCGCCGGCGAAGCTTTCCGCGTCGATCCGGCCGAGCACGAGGTTGGCATCGGTCACCGTGGGTTCGGTGCCGCCCCGGCCGTACGAGGCCGGCCCCGGCTCCGAGCCCGCCGAGCGCGGGCCGACCGCGATCCGCCCCATCCGGTCGAGAGATGCGATCGAGCCACCGCCCGCGCCGATCTCGACCATTTCGACGACCGGGGTCGAGACCAGCATCCCCGAGCCCTTCTTGAACCGGTAGGTGCGGGCGATCTCGAAGGTGTTCGCCGTCTTCGGCGCGCCGCCCTCGACAAGGCAGATCTTCGCGGTCGTCCCGCCCATGTCGAAGGACAGGGCCTTGTCGATACCGTGGGCGCGGGCGTAGCCGGCGGCATAGATCGCGCCGCCCGCCGGACCGGATTCGAGAAGCCGCACCGGCTGGGCGATGGCCGTCTCGACGCTGATCAGCCCGCCGCCGGAATGGAACAGGAATACAGGCGCGGAGATACCCTTATCGGTCAACCCCGCCACCAACCGCCCGAGGTAGTCGGCCACCCGCGGCTGGACATAGGCATTGGCGATGACCGTGTTGAACCGGGGCAGCTCGCGCATCAGCGGAGAGACCTCCGAGGAGATGGACACGGCCACGCCCGGCAAGGCCCGCCGCAATGCCGCGCCAATCGCCCGCTCGTGGGCGGGGTTTGCATAGGCATGGAGAAAGCCCACCGCCACCGCCTCGTAGCCGCCCTCGCGGACCTCTCCGACGAGCCGGTCGATCTCTTCGGCGGTCAGCGCCAGCCGGACGCTGCCATCCGCCCCGATGCGCTCGGCGGCAACGAGCCGGTCTGCGCGCGGCACCAGCGGTTCGGGCAGCACGAGGTTGAGATCGTATTGCTCGAACCTGTTCTCCGAACGCATCTCGATGACGTCGCGAAAGCCTTCCGTGGTGA
>CAZPPH010000150.1:0-2790 GCA_964588375.1 uncultured Rhodobacterales bacterium
TGACGATGTAGACCTCGGGGTGGCCGAAGAACCACAGGATGTGCTGGTAGAGCACGGGGTCGCCGCCGCCCGCCGGGTCGAAGAAGGTGGTGCCGAAGTTGCGGTCGGTCAGGAGCATGGTGATGGCGCCCGCGAGCACGGGAAGCGCCAGAAGGATCATCCACGCGGTCACGAAGATCGACCATGCGAAGAGCGGCACCTTGAACAGGGTCATGCCCGGCGCGCGCATGTTGAGGAACGTCGTGATCATGTTGATCGCGCCGAGGATCGAGCTTGCCCCCGAGAGGTGGACCGCGAAGATCGCGAGGTCCATCGAATAGCCGGCCTCGTTGGTCGACAGGGGCGGGTAGAGCACCCAGCCCACGCCCGAGCCAAGCTGGCCGTTGCCGCCCGGCGACAGGAGCGAGGCGACCGCGAGCGCGGTGCCGGCGACGTAGAGCCAGTAGCTGAGGTTGTTCAGGCGCGGAAACGCCATGTCCGGCGCACCGATGTGCAACGGCATGAAATAGTTGCCGAATCCGCCGAACAGCGCGGGGATCACCACGAAGAACATCATCAGGATGCCGTGGCCGGTGACGAGCACGTTCCAGAGGTGGCCGTTGGGGTCGCAGTCGCCCGAGGCGATCATCCGGGCGCCATCGGCGCACATGTACTGCACGCCGGGCTCCATGAGCTCCATGCGCATGTAGATGGTGAACGCCACCGCGATGAAGCCGACGATGCCGGACGTGAAGAGATAGAGGATGCCGATGTCCTTGTGGTTCGTCGACATGAACCAGCGGGTGAAGAAGCCCCGCTTGTCCTCGTGGTCGTGGCCGTGGACGGCTGCGTCAGCCATGCCTGTCTCCTGATTCCCTGGCGCGGAGTCTTACCCGCCGCGTTTGAAGAGGTTCTAATCCGCTGCCCGCCGGGCGGCAATGGCCGAGCCGCCCGCGCGGGCGGGTAAAAATGACGCGGTGGCGGGCATCCGTGCGGGCCCGTGCGGGTATCAGTTCACGCGCACGGCCCGGGTCGTGCAGGTCGACGTGCCGCGGATGGTGAAGCCCATGCCGTCGGCGTCGAGGGTGCCGGTATAGGTGTGGCTGGCGGCGGGAAAGAACGTCTGGCCGTCGATCGAGCGGCCGCCCAGGCGAAGCTCGATGCGCCCGTTCTGGCCAAGCGAGTCGCTGATCGGGCCGCGAAAGGTATTCGCGCCGACGCGGGTGAGGCGCA
The DNA here is from genome assembly GCA_964588375.1 of uncultured Rhodobacterales bacterium. Taxonomy (GTDB): domain Bacteria; phylum Pseudomonadota; class Alphaproteobacteria; order Rhodobacterales; family Rhodobacteraceae; genus JASJAR01. The sequence goes on from CAZPPH010000150.1 coordinate 1,213, forward strand.
TGGTTCCGGTTGTGTTGATGAACATCGCGCAGGAGGCGCGGAACGACCAGGTGCCCGCGAGGTCCGGCCCCGGCGCGGCCGCCGGCGGTGCCGGGGCGGGTGCGGGACGGGCGGGGGTGGTGCAGACGCGGCCCGGTGCGGCGCGTACGGCCGCGAGTCCGGCTTCCGTGCCGAGACTTTCGGTGCCGAGGCCGGACCCGGTTTCCGACAGGAAAGCCCCGAAGGCGGCGCGGGTGCGGGGGCCGGCGATGCCGTCGGGCGTGCCGGCGTTGCAGCCCCGGGCGTTCAGGGCGGCCTGTGTCTCGCGGATGAGAGCGGCCGAGGCACGCGCCTCGGCAGCGGGCGCTTCGGTGGGGGGCGGCGCGGCCGATGCGCCGAGGTCGCGGCGCAGGGTCTCGGCGAGCTGGTAGGCCAGTTCGTCCTTCCGGTCGGCATAGCGCGCGAGAAAGGCGTCGAGGGCGGCGGCCGTGCCGACACTCCGGGCAAGCTCGAAATCGTCCCGCATCCGGTCGGCGGCGGGGGCGGGGGGCGGCGGCGCGGCCCCGGGCACCTCCTCTGTCTCGAAACCGCGTGCTCCGGCGGGGGTGAAGTAGAATTCGCCGAGGAGTTCGTCGTAATAGGCCGGCGTCTGGTCGTGCTGGACACTCTGCGCGAGGCCGCGCACCTCGCGGCGGAGGTCGGCGACCATCGCGCGCAGTTCGAGCCCCGGTTCGGAGAGGCGGGGAAGAAGCGCCCGGGTGAAGACAGAGTTCTTCTCGGCCTCGCCGTCGTTCAGCCGGTCGAGGGCGAGCTGGCCCGCGCCGGCGGAGAAGATCACGAAGGTTCCCTCCGGTGCGGCGATGCGCCCGAGCCCCCGGGTGCGGCCGATGCTGCGGCCGGTCGAGACCTCGAACGGGTTGTCGCGGCAGGCGTCGACGATGACGATCGCCATGCGCGCGCCGGTGGCCCGGACCCGGTCGAGCAGGCTCGACAGGGCGATGGATTCCGAGCGCACGAAGTCGCTGTCGCCCGAGGTGGGGGCGACGATGTCGGTCGGCAGAAGGTAGTTCTCGCCGGCGATCTCGACGCCGTGGCCGGCGTAGAAGACGACGGCGGTATCGCCCGGCTGGAGCGCCGAGGTGAAGTCGGAGATCGTGCGGTTCATCTCGCGCCGGGCGACGTCGGTGGCCTTGAAGATGCGGTAGCCCTGCGCCTCGAGCGCGCCGGAGACGGCGTCCGCGTCGGCCACCGCCTTCGCGAGCACCGGCACCTCGGCATAGGCGTTGTTGCCGATCACGAGGGCGAGACGGTCCTGGGCGGCCGCCGGAAGGGCGAGAAGGCAGAACATGAGCGTGACGAGACGGCGCATCGCGAAAGTCCGTTGGAAACCTGTCGCGGGATGCCATGGCGCGGGGTGTGCCGGGCACGTGTCGTATCGGATGCGCGGCCCTTGCGGGTGCCGGACGCGCGCCAGGAAAGCCGGGTGCGGTTGCCTCGACGCCCGACCTCAGGCGCCGTCCGGGGGTCGGCCGTCGCCGCCCTTGGCTCCGCGCCCGGCTCAGCCTCGCCGGGAGGTCGCGGGGACGGTGATCGTCGCGA
>CAZPPH010000150.1:2890-7304 GCA_964588375.1 uncultured Rhodobacterales bacterium
GCTCCGCGCCCGGCTCAGCCTCGCCGGGAGGTCGCGGGGACGGTGATCGTCGCGACGAGACCGGTCTGACGATACGCGAGGTCCACTTCGCCCCCGAGCGTATCGACGACCATGGACCGGATCAGGCGGCTGCCGAAGCCGTTGCGCGAGGGTTGCCGGGCGGGTGGGCCGCCGGACTCGGACCAGATCAGCCGGACGCGGGGCGGTGGCGCATCCGGGCCCGCCGGGGCGGTGGTTTCGGGTGCCCAGGCGACCTCGACCGTGCCGCCGGATGCGCTCAGGGCGCCGTATTTCGCCGCGTTGGTGGCCAGTTCGTGCAGCACGAGCCCGAGCGCATGGGCGGTGTCGGCATCGAGGCCGAACGGCGGGCCGTCGAGGTCGAGGGTTCCCGAGCCGGGCGAGGCGAAGGGGCTCAATTGCCGTTCGACGAGTTCGGCCATGTCGGCGGTGGGCCTGGCTTCTCCGGTAAGCGTGTCATGGCCGAGGGCTATGGCATTGAGCCGCCCCGAAAAGCTCTTCATGAACGCCTCCAGCGTCCCGGATTGCCGGGCGGTCTGCGACGCGATGGCCTGCACCGTCGCCAGCGTGTTGCGCACCCGGTGCTTCAGTTCGTTGACGAGAAACTCGCGGTGCTGGGCGTCGGCGTGCTGTCTGGTCTGGTCGAGAAAGAAGGCGACGTAGTGGTCGGAGCCCGCATCGGGCCCGGACGCGGCGCAAACGGTATGAACCTCGTGGCCGTCCGCATGGCGCAGGACGACGACCGAAGGCCCGAAGGAGCCGTCTGCGAGAAGGGTCCGGACTTCCTCGCGGCCCTGACTGAACGCGGGGTGCAGAAGGCTTCGTATCGAAACGCGGCCGTCGCTCACCGCGTCGGCGTCGAGACCCACGAGGCGCAGAAACGCGTCATTCGCGCTGCGCAGCCTGCCGTCCGCGTCTGCGGTGATCATGCCCATGCCGGCGGCACCGAGAGCGAGGTGAAGCTGCGCGAGACTCGCGCGGGTCGATTGCTCGGCCTGCCGGCGCGCGGTGATGTCGCTGGCCGACGGGATGAGTTCGACCACACGGCCCTCCGCGTCGCGGCGCGGCACGAGCTGGAAGTCGATGGTCAGCGGCCAGTCCTCGCTGCCGGTCCAGACCCGGATATCCGCGTCATAACGCACCGTCTCGCCGGCGGCGGCACGGGCGATGGCCTGTTTCAGCCGGGCCTGTTCGGCGGGCGAACCGCTCCACCAGTAGCAGTCCCAGAACGGGGTGCCGATGAGCTCGTCGCGGGTGCAGGGGGTTGCGCGGACAGACCGGGTATTGGTCTCGATCAGGGTTCCGTTCGGGGCGACCCGCCCGACGAATGAGACCACGCTGTCGAGAACCTCGCGGGTCTGCAGCGCGGCGGCGCGGATCTCGCGCTCGGCGGCGCGGGTCTCGGTGATTTCGTGGGTCAGGATGGAGGCCGCGACCACGGTCCCCGAATCGTCGAACACCGGCGACCAGGTTTGCGACCAGACCCGCTCGACCCCCGGTCGCGCCGGCGTCTCTCCGGCAATGTCGATCGGCCCGATGGACCTGCGCAGGGTCACGATCCTGTCCATCAGCGTCTGCGCCACCTCCTCGAGGTCGGGCACCACGTCGCGGACATGGCGGCCGGCATGGGCCTCGGCCGGCTGGCCGTTCATCTCGGCAAGGGTGGCGTTGACGCGGATGAAGCGCATGTCGGTCCCGATCAGCGCCACGCCGATCGATTCGCTGGCGTAAAGCGCCTCGATTTCCCCCGTGGCATGGCGGGGAGGAGAGGAGAACTTGCGGGCCGTGGTGAAACGCAGGGGAGCCCGAGCCGCTGTTTCCGGGGTAATGCGCTGCGTCATTGGTCGCCCCAAAACGCCGTGTTCCGGAATACTCCGGATGCCAATCGAACCCAAAGCGAAATCGAAATCATGTAATCCAGTATGGATCAGAAATTTATGGAACCAGCTTAACTGTCAGCCGGCGGGGATCAAGAGGCCAGATGCGGCAGCACCCCGGCCACGGAATGTTCCCGCGTGCCGAAGACCTCGTCGAAACTGTCTTTCAGCGCGAGATCCACGTCGGACATGGTGACCGGCAGGCCGAGATCGACGAGCGAGGTCACCCCGTGCCCGGCAATGCCGCAGGGCACGATGCCGTCGAAGTGGGAAAGATCCGGGTCGACGTTGATCGAGATGCCGTGAAACGACACCCAGCGGCGCAGGCGCACCCCGATTGCGGCGATCTTGGCCTCGTGGGGGCTGCCGTCGGGGTTCGCGGCCCTGTCGGGGCGGACGACCCAGACGCCGACCCGGCCCTCCCGGCGCTCGCCGGCGACGTTGAAGCGCGCCAGCGTGGCGATCACCCATTCCTCGAGCGACCAGACGAAACGGCGGACGTCGCGGCCGCGGCTGCCCACGTCGAGCATGGTGTAGGCCACCCGCTGCCCGGGCCCGTGGTAGGTGTATTGCCCGCCGCGCCGGGTGACGTGGACGGGGAACCGGTCCGGGTCGCGCAGGTCGCGCCGGTTCGCCGAGGTTCCGGCCGTGTAGAGCGGGGGGTGCTCGAGCAGCCAGACGGCCTCGTCGGCCTCGCCGCGCAGGATGGCGCCCACCCGCGCCTCCATCTCGGTCTCGGCGGTGTCGTAGGGCACGGGTGCGTCGGAGGTGAGCCAGGTGACCATGGGGCTGTCCGATAAGAAAGGTAGAGGCGCATGCTATCTGCCGCCCGCGCGGGCCGCAATCCGGCGCAGGAACGGGCGTTATGGGCGGCAGGCTGCCTCGAGTGGCGCCGGAAGCCCGGTTTTCTTGCCTGAAGATGGCTTTTTCGTGCTAAACTTGCACAAATCGGGATTCTAAGGTGCATTGGAGGAATGTCATGATTGCACGGCTGATGACGACGGCGGCCATCATGGGGGCTGTGGCGCTTGCGCCGACGGACCGGGCCGAGGCGAACGACTTCATCGCCGGCGCGGCCGTCGGGGTGCTCGGCACGCTGGCCGTTCAGGAGGCGAACCGGAACCGGCAGCGCACGACGACGGTGAAGCGCGCGCCGGTGGCGCGGATTCCGATTACCGAACGGGGCAAGCAGACGCAGACGGCGCTGAACTACTTCGGCTACGACGCGGGCGCGGTCGACGGGCAGATCGGCCGCGGCACGCGGGCGGCGATCGAGCGCTACCAGGTGTCGATGGGCTACCCGGTCAATGGGCGGGAGTTCACCGACAACCAGTTCGAGACGCTGATGGCGGCCTATTACTGGGCCGACAACGGCGGCCAGCAGCAGACCGGGCTCTACGGCCAGCAACTTCTGATGGCCTACAAGAACCAGGTCGCGGGGGCGCCGGTGGTGGCCGCCGCGCCCGGCGGTCAGCAAACGATGCCAGCGGGTGGCGAGGCCGGGTCGATCTTCGCCGCCGCACCGGGCCAGCCGGCGCAGCCGGGAGCGCAGGCGACGCTGGCCGCGGGCGGCGCCGCAGCGGCTCCGCCGCTTCTGGGCGGCGCGCCGCAGCTTCAGCCGCAGGCGCAGACCCCTGCCGCGGCGCCTGCGCCCACAGGGGGGCTGCCGAACTTCCTTGCGACCGGCGAGGCGAAGTCTCTGGCGAGCCATTGCAACACCGTGTCGCTGCTCACCGGGTCGAACGGCGGGTTCACCAAGGCCAGCGCGGTCACCGACCCCGATTTCGCCCTCTCCGAGCAGTTCTGTCTCGCCCGGACCTACGCGATCGAGACCGGCCAGGACCTTGCCGCAGCGGTGCAGGGCGTCTCGGCGACGCAGATCGAGGCGCAGTGCGGTGCCTTCGGTACGGCGCTTGCGGGCCAGGTGGGGTCGCTCGGGACCAAGGGTCGCGACGCGGTGCTGCTCGACGTCGCGAGCTTCGTGACCGGCTCGGGCGTGCAGCCGGCCGATCTCGCGGGCACGGCGCGGATCTGCCTCGGCGTAGGCTACCGGACCGATGACATGGACGTGGCGCTGGGCTCGGCCCTCGTGCTGGCGGCAGTGGGCGAGCGCGCTTACGGCGAACTCATGGGACATCATCTGAGCCAGGGCTTCGGGGTTGCGAAAAGCGCGGCGCAGGCGAAGCCGTGGTACGACATGGGCATCGAGGCGGCAGAGGCGAAGGCGGTCTTCGCCCCGGGCCAGCCCGAGCGGGTCGAGGTGATCCGCGCCGCGGTGAACGGCGGGTCGGCCGCGGCCGGCCCTGAGGTCGTGCCGGCGACAAGCACAGGTTTGGCGCTGCCGACCTTCACCGTCGCCGAGTGACGGAAACGGGGCGGCGCGAAAAACCGCGCCGCCCCCGCGCTGCCCTCTTCACATCCCCTGAATCAGCCGCTATACGCCCGCCAGTCTACGTAAGGCTTGCGTGCGGTCGTGGCGGAATTGGTAGACGCGCAGCGTTGAGGTCGCTGTGGGGTAA
>CAZPPH010000151.1:0-7300 GCA_964588375.1 uncultured Rhodobacterales bacterium
GTCGTCAGGGTCGCGACGGTGAAATAGAGCGCATCGATATAGCCTGCGGCCCCGGCCTGGTCGTCGAAGGCCAGCACGAACACGAGAGAGGTCGTCACGAAAATGAAGACAAACAGGTTGACCGCAGCGAGGATCGCATCCTCGTGACGGCGGAAGAACAGGCTCTCGCGCCTGAGATCGCGCAGCAGGTGATAGGCATGGATGAGCCGCAATCCCCTGAGAACCCGAAGAAATGCGAGGTTTTCGTCCAAGAGCGGAGCGAGGAACAGAGAGGCGATGACGACCACGTCCGCCAGTGTGTAGATTCGGGTGATCTCGCGGCGCAAATTCTCGGAAATCCAGAACCTCGCCGCGAGATCGAGCAGGATCAGTACCCCGAGCAGGGTATTCAGCGCCAGAATGACAGCCGTCGGAGGAAAGGCCGCAGTCGCGATGAAATAGACGATGGTTATCGCATCGAAGGTGATCAGGCCGTAACGAAACCGTCGGGCGCGCTGGCTCTGGCCCGTATAGAGAAGTCTGACGGTGCGGCGGAACTCTGTCATTCCGCGACGATAGACCGAAAAGATGGAGGAAGGCACGAGCCCAAGGGAGGTTCCGCCCGACATCTCCCGGTCGAGCGTCAGCTCCGGCACGATCTTCTTCGACCGCCCGTTCCGGCGATCGCGCTGTGAACGCTTCATGCAGCTTCCGTCCCGCCCCAGGGTCGCGCGGCGTCTGGCGCCGGATTGGACACCAAAAGACCGCGATCATGCCGGAGAGAATCGTGCTCCCGCCCCTAGCCGAGTAGCGTGAGCCATCCCCACGCTGTGAACATCGAGAGTGCCGTGGCGATGAGCACCGCCGAGGCCGCGACCCGCCGGGCGGCGCCGTACATGTTGGCGAAAATGTAGGCGTTGACGCCGGGCGCCATGGCGGCGGTCAGCACCGCAGACTGGAACTGGCCCGGGTCGAGGGCCGTGGCCCGGCCCATGCCCCAGACGATGGCGGGATGCAGGAGAAGAGAAACCATGCAGACGTAGAGGATGGCCCGCAGGTCGCCCGCTGGCCGGTAGCGCACGAGCACGCCGCCGAGGCCGAAAAGGGCGGCCGGCAGCGCGGCGCGGACCATGAGGTCGAGCGCGTCGTCTACGATGAGGGGGATCGGCGTGCCGGAGAGATTGACAGCGAGGCCGAGGGCGATGCCGATGACGAGGGCGTTGCCGAACATCGCGCGCACGACCCGGACACCGGTGGCGGCAATGCCGGTGCCGGCGCCTTTCGCGATTTCCATCGCGGTGACGCCGATGGCGTAGCAGAACGGCGCGTGAAGCGCGATGATCGCGAAATTCGGCCCCAGCGCGTCGGCCCCGAAAGCGCGTTCTGAGATCGGCAGGCCGAGAAGGACAGTGTTCGAGAACAGGCAGGCAAAACCGATGGCGATGGCGTCGGACCACGAGCGGCGGAAGAGGAGGCGTGCGCCCGCGACGCCTGCGACGAAGCCCGAGATCGCGCCGGTGTAGAACGACAGAAGGAGCGGCCAGTCGAAACTGGCGCCGAGATCGAGAGCCGCGATGGCCGAGAACAGAAGACAGGGAATCGCGAAGTTCTGGGTGAATTTCAGAAGCCCTTCGAGCCCCGCCTCGCTGAACCAGTTTCGCCAGACCGCAAGATAGCCGAAGCCGATGACGAGAAAGACCGGGAGGATGACCTCGAGAAGCGCCTCCACCTATACCTCGACCCTGATGACCATACCGTCGAACGCGGGGGTGATGTGGTCTGGCGTTTCGGCCTCGAGTTCATCGTAGTCTAGGTCGATATGCATGTTGGTGAGCACCGCCTGCGCCGGCTTCGCGCGCTCGATCCATTCGAGGGCGAGTGCCAGGTGAGCGTGGGTCGGATGCGGTGTCCGGCGAAGCGCGTCGAGGATCCAGACATCGAGCCCTTCGAGCCGGGTCCAGGCGGTCTCGGAAATGGCCGAGACGTCCGGCAGGTAGGCGACGTCGCCCACCCTGAAGCCGAGCGCGTCGATCGAGCCGTGATCGACCTCGAAAGGCGACAGGACGATCTCGCCGCCGGCCCCGGCGATGGCCACGTCACCGTCGATCGTGTGCATGTCGAGGATCGGCGGGTAGGGCGAGCCCTCGGGCTGGACGAAAGCGTAGCCGAAGCTGCCGTAGAGCCGCTCCTGCGTCGGACCGTCGGCCCAGACGGGCAGTCGTGACTTCGTGTTGAAGACGATCTGGCGAAGGTCATCGATGCCGTGGACATGATCGGCATGGGCGTGCGTGTAGACCACCGCGTCAAGCGCGCCTATGCCGGCGTCGAGAAGCTGCTGGCGAAGATCGGGCGAGGTGTCGATGAGCACGCGTGTGACGCCGCCCCTCCCCTCCTGCTCGATGAGCAGCGAGCAGCGCCGGCGGGCGTTTCTGGGGTTGTCCGGGTCGCAGGCGCCCCAGAGCCCGCCGAGGCGGGGCACGCCTCCCGAGGAGCCGCAGCCGAGAATGGTGAAGCGGCGCGTCGCCATCAGGCGGCGCCGTTCCAGGCTGCGGCCTTCGCGAACAGCCGGTTGAAGTTCGCCTCGGTCGCGGCGGCGAAAGATGCGTAGTCGAGGCCGAAAATCTCCGCGCCGACCGCCGCGGTATGGGCGACATAAGCCGGCTCGTTACGCTTTCCGCGGTGCGGCGGAGGCGCGAGATAGGGGCTGTCGGTTTCGACGAGGACACGGTCGATGGGTGCTGCGCGGAAGATCTCTCGCAGTTCGCGGGACTTCGGGAAGGCGGCGATGCCGGACATCGAGAGATAGAAGCCCAGCGACAGCGCGGTCTCGGCGAGGGCCGCTCCCGAGGAAAAGCAATGCATCACGCAACTGTAGGCGCCGGCGCGATACTCGTCCGAGAGGATACGGGCCATATCGTCATCGGCGTCGCGGGCATGGATGATGAGTGGAAGACCGGTCGCGCGCGCGGCCTCGATATGGATGCGAAGGCTCTCCTGCTGAGCGGCCTTCGTCTCGGCGGTGTAGTGGTAGTCGAGCCCCGTCTCGCCGATGCCGACGAACTTCGGGTGGGCGGACAGCGCGACGAGGTCGTCGACGGACGCGATCGGTTCGTCCCCCGCGCTCATCGGATGGGTGCCGGCGGCGTAGAACACGGCCCGCTCGGCTTCGGCAAGGGCGCGCACCTGCGGCTCGAGGCGGAGCTTCGTGCAGATCGTGACCATGCGATGCACCCCCGCCTCGCGGGCGCGCCCGACGAGCCCGGCGAGGTCTCCCTCGAAGTCGGGAAAGTCGAGATGACAATGGCTGTCGGTGATGGTGGGGGCTGTGGTCATGGCTGCCGGTCAGGGCCGGGACAGGCGCCCCGCCGTTTCGTTTATCCTGAGCAGGATATCGAGGATGACGCCGGCGGGGTCAAGGTTGACCCCGAGAGCGTGGGCCGCCCGTTCCGAGCTTTCCTGAGCGAGGGTGGCCCAGGCCCGCGCGGCATCGGGGCCCGGGGCGAGGCGTGCGAAGGTTTCCGCCTCGGCGGGGGCGGCCGGAGGTCCCGCAGGCGCTCCGGCCCCGGTTCGTGCGAGCCGGGCCAGAGCGGTGTCGATCAGGCCGAGAAGCAGGTCGCGCCGGGCCTCCGCGCCGCGACCGGCGACGGAGCCGGCGAGATCGAGGGCGGCCGCGCGGTCAAGCTGCGGGCAGGTGGCCAGAAGGCCCAGAAGCCGATCGTAAAGACCAAGCCCGTCATGTTCGATCAGTCCAGCCGCGCGGCCCACGGAGCCCGCAGAAAGCGCGGCGAGCGCTTCGATGCGATCGGGAATGATCAAGCCCGCGCCCTCGATGGCGGCGCCGAGATCCTCCGCCGCGAGCGGGTCGAAGCGCAGAGTACGGCAGCGCGACCGGATGGTCGGCAGGAGGCCAGAGGGGTTGTGGCAGATGACAAGGAAGACAACGTCCCGGGGCGGTTCCTCGAGAAGCTTGAGAATGGCGTTTGCGGCGTTTGCGTTCATCTCGTCGGCCGCGTCGAGGATGATCACCCGGCGCCCGCCGTCGGCCGCGGACATGGACAGGAAACTGCGGAGTTTCCTGACCTCGTCGACGGTGATCCGGGTCTTCAGACGCTTCGCCTTGTCGTCCCAGCCCCGGCGGACGAGCGCGAGGCGCGGCTCGGAGAGGGCCCTGACGCGGCCCGCCAGGTCCGGGTCGGACTCCTCGCCGAGGAGCCGGCGTGCGAAGGCCCAGGCGAAGGTGGCCTTGCCCACGCCCTCGGGCCCGGTCAGGAGCCAGGCGTGGGGCATCGCCCCTTCGAGCGCGGCGCCGGTCTCGGCCCGTGCTCTCTCGTGACCGAAAACGCGCGGCGCCATGCGCGGATGCGGCGCACCCTCGCGCCGGTCGGGTTCGGGGAGCGTGTCGGCCTCGGTCATCGCAGAGCGGCTTCGGCGAGGCGCAGCACGTCGCCCGCGACGATGTCTTCGTCCCGGCCCCCGTCGACGAGGCGGCAGCGCGCCGGGTCGCTCTCGGCCAGCGCGCGAAAGCCCTGCCGGAGTCGCGCCTGGAAGTCTGCGCCCATGTCCTCGAACCGGTCTTCGCCGGAGCGGCGGGCGAGGCCGCGCTCGAGCGCGATGCCGGGGTCCATGTCGATCACGAACGTCAGGTCCGGTTCGCGTCCGATCACCATGTCGTGGAGCCTGTCGACCAGCGCGCGCAGATCGCCCCGCGCAGCCCCCTGGTAGACCCGGGTACTGTCGGCAAAGCGGTCGGACACGACGATGTCTCCCGCGCTGAGCGCGGGCTCGATGGTGACCTCGAGATGGTCGCGGCGTGCGGCGGTGAACAGCAGGATCTCGGTTTCGGCCGACCAGCGCTCGGGCTCACCTTCCACCAGAAGGCGCCGGATGAGTTCGGCGCCGGGCGAGCCACCGGGCTCGCGGGTGAGGCGCACCGTGTGGCCGGCGGCTTCGAGAGCGGCGGCGAGACGCCGGGCCTGGGTCGATTTTCCGGACCCGTCGATGCCTTCGAAGGTGATGAAGAGCCCGCCCGTCATCCCCCGAGAGCGGAGGCCTGCCCGAGCCCCATCCGCCACAGGATCGTGACCGCCGAGCGCAGCCGCGGGACGAAGCCGCCGCGCGTGACATCGCGGTCCGCGACGAGGGTCAGGCGTTTCTCGGGCAGGTCCTCGACGTCGATCACGAGTTCGGCCACCGCGTCGCCTTCGGCGATGGGCGCGTCGAGGGGCCCCCAGTATTCCACGCGGGCCGAGACGGCGTCACGGTTTGCGGCGGGCACGAGCAGGGTGATGTCCTCCGGCGCGACGAGGGAGATGGATTGGTGATCGCCCATCCACACCTTCGCTTCGGCGATGACATCGCCCGCCTCGGCCACCGTGTTCTCCACGAATTGCCGAAACCCCCAGTTGAGGATCGAGCGGGCTTCCTGCGTCCGGTCGGCCTGGCTGTCGAGCCCCGTCACGACGAAGACGAGCCGGCGATTGCCCTGGCGGGCGGATCCGACGAGGCCGTAACCGGCCGCCTCGGTATGACCCGTCTTCAGCCCGTCCGCGCCGATATCCATGCCGAGAAGCGGATTGCGGTTGAACCGGTTGGCGGGGCTGCGGTTCTCGTAGTCGAATTCCGCCTGCGCGAAATAGCCGTAATACTCGGGAAAGTCCTCGATGATCCGCACCGCGAGCGTGCCGAGATCGCTCGTACTCATCCGCATGTTGGGGTCGGGCCAGCCCGAGGCGTTGGTGAACGTGGAATTCGTGAGCCCGATCTCGGGCGCGCGCTGGTTCATCAGGCGCGCAAAGGCGTCCTCGGTGCCGGAAAGTCCTTCGGCGACGACCACGGTGGCGTCATTGCCCGACGACACGACGATGCCCTGGATGAGCTCTTCGACCGTCGGCCGGTCCAGTTCGTTGAGAAACATCGTCGAGCCGCCCATGTTCTTGGCCCGGGTGGAGACGGCGAATTCCTCGTCGAGGGTCACCCTTCCGTCGCGAAGTGCCTCGAAGAGCATGTAGAGGGTCATCAGCTTCGACATCGAGGCCGGCGGCAGGGGCTCGTCGGCGTTCTTTTCGAAAAGCACCGTGCCGGTTGTTATGTCATAGAGCCACGCTGCCTTCGCGCGTGTCTCGAAAGCTGCGTGGGCCGCGCCCGCGGCGAGAATGAGGACTGCTGCGAGCGCGGGTCTGAGGATCGCCACCATGGGCATTGCCTCCGGTCAGTTGGTAACGGGGTAGGCGTCGGTGAAGCCGAGGTCCTTCACCTTGGCGAGCACGTCGGCGCGCTCGGCCGAGGATGTCGCGGGACCGACGATGACCCGCCAGAAGACCTTGCCCTGACTTTCCTGACGCAGGATCGTGGGAATGATACCCGCGCTGCGCAGGCTCGCGCCGGTATTGTTGGCGTTGGACTCGATCGAGAAGATACCGATCTGGATGTAGGGTTTCTCGAGGCTCGTGACCGGAGGCCGCGGCGCGGCGGGCGCGGCGGCGGCCGGCTGGATCGCGGGCTCGATCCCTTCCGCCTCGTCGATCGCCGCGGCTGCGGCCGCCAGCGAGTCGTCGCCGAGCGTTGCGGTCTCGATCGGCTCCGCTTCGGGCAATGGTGCGGCACCGGGGACCTCCACGACCTCGCGGCGCAGCGCGGTGACGGTGATCTGGGTCGGCTGGCCAGCGAGCATGCCGAGATCGGCAGCCGCGTCCGACGATACCTGGATACGGGGACCGGGGTTTTCGCGCTCGCGGCGGAAGAGCGCCCCGATGACAGACTGACCGTTGGCCTCGTTCACGATGATGACGCGTTCGGGGTCGGTCACGTCCGGATGAGCGACCCAGACCCCTCCGAGGGACGGACGACCGTCCCAGAGCCCGCTTTCGCTGGCCTGAAAGACCTCGGGCGCCTCGACGTCGCGCTCCTCGGTAGCGCCGGTGGCGACTTCCTGCCGGCTCGTCCCGTCAGCATCCGTGGCCGTGCCGAGACCGGCGAACCCGCCTTCGCAGCCCGCGAGGCTCATCGCCGCCAAGGCGGAAACCGCCACTCCCCATATACGACGCGTCGCTCTTGCCATTTTGCCTCTCCGCCCGCGCCATGTCCCGCGATCCTTGTAACGAACCGTCGTCCAGCGCTTGGTTGCCCGATCGAACGGCGCTTGTGCCCCGCTCGGTGCAACCCTACCGTTTCGAGGCAGACAAGAAAAGCCTTTCGGCCACGCGCCGGCAGGTTCCTACCGAGCCGCACTGGCCAAGGCGTCGCTCGCGGAGTATCCGGGAACCGCCGCGGAGGAGTGGCAGAGTGGTCGAATGCACCGGTCTTGAAAACCGGCGTGCGTGAA
>CAZPPH010000152.1:0-7220 GCA_964588375.1 uncultured Rhodobacterales bacterium
GAAAAGCCGGGGCGCTTCACCTTGGGTACAGCGGGACTTCGGGCGGTCGTTTCCCCTGGCCATGCGTCCGGGCTCTCGCAAGGCTCTCACGTCATTATTGGGCCTTTCAACCGGCGAAGGTCATTTCGGGAAGACCAGCGACGTCCGCGCGAAGGGCCAGTGTCCGGCCGGCGAGGGGTTCGTCCTCACGGGCCGTTGCGGAGAGGCCTTGAGAGGCCGTGGTGACGTAGAGCGTTTCGAGATCCGTGGCTCCGAAAGCGCAGGCCGTGGGTTTTGACACCGGCAGCGGAACGATACGATCGAGGTGGCCGTCCTCTGCAAATCTTGCGAGGCATCCCCCGCCGATCCGAGCGTTCCACAGATGACCCTCGGCATCGACGGTGGCGCCGTCGGGGCGTCCGGGCGCCGCGTCGGGTGCTGCGAAGGGGCGCCACGGTCCCGGCAATCCGGTTTCGTCGTCGATCACAGACCGCTCGATCCAGCCCGTGCCGGTGTCGGCAAAGTAGATCGTGCGCCCATCGGGTGAGAAGGCGAGCGCATTCGGAATTCTCACGCCGCTTCGGATGCAGGCGACCGAAAGGTCCGGCGCCACTCGGTAGAGCGCTCCCGTAACCCGTGCGCCGAAGTCCCACATGGTTCCGATCCAGAGATTGCCGGACCGGTCACAGCGCAGGTCGTTCAGCCGGTTTTCCGGCGGGCCGGCCTCGATCCTGACAAGCCGACCGCCGAGGTGGCCGTCCCGACCGAGCGCGTAGAGTGCGCGGTCGAGGGCCACGAGCAACCCGCCGCCCCCGCCTCTCAGCGCCACCCCGCAGGCGAGGTCCGGCATCCCGAAACGATCCACGGTCGCCTCGGACGGGCGGAAGGACAGGACCTCCCGGGCGCGGATGTCCACCCACCACAGCCGGCCGTCCACCGGAGACCAGACAGGCGTTTCGCCAAGGACGTTCGCAGGGCCTGGAAGCACGTCGATACGCACCGGACTGCCTCAGTCGCTCCAGACCCTGGTCACAACCCCGTCGGGGACGGCCTCGAGCAACAGCGGCGCCCCGAGGCCGGCGCGCACGTCCGCCCTGGCTGAGGACCCATCGGCGATGCGGGGGATGTCGGCAGCGACGAGTGCGCCGAACAGGGGTGTTTCTCCGTACTGCATTTCCAGCGACAAGAGGTTCGGAAGCACCGAGCAGACTTCGAGGCTGACAAGATGAGAGATCGGCCCGGATGGGTTATGCGGAGAGATGTCGGTCCCCGCCTTCGCCGCCGCTTCGGCTATCCTGAAGAATTCGGACAATCCGCCGGCATATTTCACGTCCGGCATCAACACGTCGTAGGCTCCCCCCTCGATGAAGGGACGAAACCCGTCCACGCCGATATTCTCCTCGCAGCCGGCCAGGCGCATCCCGAGATCGTTCGCAAGCGACCGCAGCCGGGCGAGCGTGGGCACGTTCCCGACCGTTTCGGCGAGCGGGCATTCGACCCAATAGACGCCAAGGCCTGCCGCCTCCCGGATCAGGGTTTCCGCGGTCTCCGGCCTGCAGCGCCAGTGGCAATCGACCATCAGTTCGGCTCCTGGTCCGACGTGCTCTCGCACCGCTGCGACGCGGGCCAGGCCGGCATCCATCGCCCTGCTCAGCGCGTCCCCCGCAAGCTCGGGCGACAATTCGTCGAACGGCGCGACCTTGAACCGGGTGTAGCCGTCCGCGATCGCCGCTTCGGCCGACGCCAAGAACCCCTCCGGAGTGCGGTCGACCGTGCGCCGGTTGATGTTTGCATAAACCGGAACGGACGCACGTCTGATCCGGCCGAGACCCTCGGCGAGCGGAATTCCGGCGTGCCGCGTGGCGATGTCCCAGAGCGCCTGATCGACGGCCGAGCGCGCCGCCGCGCCCGCCTTGTCGTCGGGCAGAGGCCCCCCGATGCTGTCGGGATGGGCAGCGCATCCAAGAAGCCGCGATGCGAGATCCGCGGTCTCATCATGAAGGTCGGCACGATCGGGCATCATCGTCGCTTCGCCGACCCCCACAATTCCATCCGCGGATCGGACCTCGATGAACTGCCACAATGTCTTCGGCGTGACGGTGACCGCGTGCAGGCTGATCGAGGAGATCGGTGCGGGCTTCGTCATGCCTGTTCAGCCCGGGCCCCGTGGCATGGGCCGGCTTCTTCTGCTTTGGTCATCCGATCAACAAGCTCCTGCTTTGCCTTGGTGACATGGGCGGCCATGATCGCGGCGGCGGCGTCGCCGTCGCGGCGGCTGATTGCCCGGATCAGATGCCGGTGATCGCTGACCACACCGCCGAAGCGGTCAACTCCGTAGCCATAGACCCGCCACAAGGCGCCGATCAGGAACCAGTGGCGTTCGATCAGACTGCTGGCGTCCGGATTGCCGGCCTCGGCGTAGATCGTCTGGTGCAGGTCCCGGTTCACCACGAGCGCCTGTGCATAATCCTCTCGATGAATAGCCGCCTCGAACCTGGTTTCGATCTCTTCCAGCAGCGGCCCGAGGTCCGGCCGTGCGCGCTCTGCGACGCGTCGGGTCATCGCGACTTCCAGGGCATTGCGGATGTCGAAGATGTTTTCGACGAAACCCGGGTCTACCGTCCGCACGCGTGAGCCGCGGTTGGGCTCTCCGACCACGAGCCCCTCTCCCTGCAACTCGCGCAGCGCTTCCCGGATCGGCATGTGGCTCGTCCCGTAGCGTTCGGCCAGATCCCCGAAGGTCAGGCGGTATCCGAAAGGAAGCGCGCCGGAGACGATATCGTCGCGGATACGCTGGGCGACGCCGTGCACGCGCTTCGTGGTCATGGCGCACCGGGACGCGGGGCCGCAGCGTCGATCAGGCCGTCCTGCGCAAGCTCCTCCCAGAAGGCGGCCGGGATGGGTGCGTCCATGAGCGCGATATTGGCCCTGGCCTCACCGGCCGACGAGATGCCGGCCACAACCGAGACGATGGCCGGGTGGCCGAGGGCGAATTGCAGCGCGGCGGCGGGCAGCTCGACGTCGTGACGCGCGCCGATCGCTTCGATCCGGCGGGTGCGCTCCAGCATCGCCTCAGGCGCGGCGGCGTAGAAGTACTTCGCGTCGTCGGTCGCACCGGTCGCGAGAATACCGGAGTTGAAGGGCGCCGCCAGGATGACGGAAATGCCGCGTTCCTGGCAGGTCGGAAGCAAGTCCGGCAGACCGGTCTGATTGATCAGCGTGTAGCAGCCCGCCAGCATGACCACATCCAGATCCACGTCATCGAGGAAGGCCCGGCAGGTCGGCGGGTCGTTGGTGCCGATCCCGATTGCCTTGATGACGCCCTGGCGCTTGAGATCCTGGAGTACCGGCAGGCCGCCCTCGGCCGCCTCGCGCATCCGCTGGGTCAGCGACGCGCCATGCCAGCGCGTACTCAGATCGTGCAGGTAGACGATGTCGAAACAGTCGATTCCGGTGCGCTGTATCGTGTCCTCGAGGCTCCGCAGGATGCCATCGCCGGAGTAATCGAACCAGGGCAGCACCCTGGCATCCCGCTCGCCGGCGCCGGGCAACCAGCGAAGGGTCCGGCCCACCTTTGTCGACAGCGTCACGTCTGGCAGGCGTCCGGCGCGGACCGTTCGGCCAAGCCTCCTTTCCGCCTCGCCCAGCCCGTAGAAGGGAGCCGTATCGAAGTACCGTACACCGCCGCCATGACCGGCGATCAGCGCATCCTCGGCCGCGTCGGGCGTGACCTCACCGAACATCCCGCCGATGGCCGTCCCGCCAAAGCCCAACTGGGTGACCGCGACGCCCGTGGCCCCGATCCGACGCGTTTCGCCGGAGCGTGACCCTCCCGCAAATTTCCCATCTTTGATCAAAACTGCCCTCCTGAAGCCGGTTTGGAGAGCCTAAACAACAGACCTTGATCGAATCAAGTCATCTTGTAACGTTGCTGGCGGGAAGTCCGGTCCGCGGCGGGATGCTCAAGAGAGCCCTCGCATCGGCGGACGCGGGCTTCGAAATCGATGGGAGGAAATCATGCGGAAGAGAGTTTTCACGGGAGCGGCTGCACTGGGCTCGGTCCTTTCAGTCGCCCTTGCGGCGCCGGCAGCTGCGGAATGGCCGGAGAAGCCGATCCAGATTGTGGTGCCGTTCGGTGCGGGAGGCACGGCCGATTCGGTGCCACGGGCCTTCCAGATGGCGATCGAGCAGAACGATATCCTGCCCGAGCCGCTCACCATCCTGAATGTTGGAGGGCATTTTTCTGTTGGTGCGCGCCGGGTCATGGAAGCGGAACCGGATGGCTACGAGTTTCTCGTGATCCATGTCGCCCTGATGGGCGCCGCCGGGATGGGCGCGATCGATTTCGGCTGGCAGGATTTCGTACCGGTGGCTCAGACCGGGCAGGTCTGCAACCTGCCGTCTGTCTCCGCGGAGTCGGACTACGAGACGCTCGACGATGTGATGAACGCAGCAGCAGGCCCTGATCCGGTCCTCGCCGGCGTCAACCTGGGTGGCGTGAACCACCTGACGATGGTCCTGCTTCAGAACGCTGCGCCCGATGCAGAATTCCGGTACGTCCAGGTTGGTGGAGGCACGCAGGTCTACCCCGCGCTGGTCGGCGGGCACGTCGATGTCGGCACGCAAAGCGCGTTGGAGATTGCCAACAACACTCTTCAGGCCTCGGGCGAACCCAACCCGGACGCGGAGATCCGGCCGCTCGCCTATGTCGGACCCGAGCGTCATCCGCGGCTGCCGCATATCCCCACCGCCATCGAGCAGGGATATGACGTCGATTTCTGCACCGACTTCTGGTGGCTGGCGCCGGAGGGTACGCCCGACGAAGCAGTCAACGGACTTGCCGACGCCCTCGAGGAGGCCATGGACACCGAGACCGTCCAGACCTTCTTCGACGAGAAGATGTTCGACCCGGCCTTCATGCGGGGCGACGCGTTCAGTGCCTATCTCGGCGACCTCTGGGACACGATCGAGCCTGTCGCAAAGCAGGCCGCGGCCAACTAGCCTGCACGCAGATACCGGGCGCGTGAGACACCGCGCGCCCGGCACTCGGCGCAGGTCTCCGGGACCTCCATTCACCTGCTCAAGGCGTCAGATGCAATCACGACCAGATCCAGTGCTCGACATTGCCCTCGCTGTCTTTCTTATTGCGATCGCCGCGGCGTTTCTGTGGGAGACGCGGAACATCCCGCCGGGGATATTCGAGCCGCTGGGATCCGCTCCGGTTCCGCAGGCGACCGCCAGCGTCCTGATCCTGCTCTGCCTCGCGGTCCTTCTTCGCGCGCTGATGCGCCTTCGGCGTGGCGACGACCCCGTGCCGCCTTCCCACACGGAGAGCAAGGACGACGGCGTCGTCGCTCCCGAGAACCCGCTGGCAGTGATCGCCACCGGGATCCTGACCGTCGCCTATGTCCTCGCTCTCTCTGCCAGGGTTGCGGACTTCGCGCTGGTAACGACGGTCTTTCTCTTCGCCCTCATCGCCATCCTCGCCAGGTTCGAGCGCCGCGCCCTCGTGCTCGCCGCGATCATCGCCGTCGCGATGGGATACGGCTGCCAGTATGTCTTTACCGAGATCTTCGTGGTCGACCTGCCGTCGGGCCAGGGCTGAAGGGGGACGACGATGCTCGGAAGCCTGATCGACTCCTTTGCCCTGATCCTCGCACCGCTCGCCTTCTTCATGCTGTTTCTGGGCACATTCCTCGGGGTCACCGTGGGGGCGGTGCCGGGCCTTTCGGGATCGATGCTGATCGCCCTGACCCTGCCGCTCACCTATTACATGACCCCGCTCAACGCCGTGCTTCTGCTGATCGGAATGTATGTCGGCTCGATCGCGGGCGGACTGATATCCGCGACGCTCCTGCGGATGCCGGGAACGGCGGCCGCAGTCATGACGACCTTCGACGGCTATCCGATGGCCCGCTCGGGCCGGCCCGGCCGCGCGCTTGGACTGGGCATCATGGCGTCGCTGATCGGCGGGCTGGTGTCATGGGTTTCTCTGATCGCCCTGGCCGAGCCGCTGTCGCGGTGGGCGATGCAGTTCGGGCCATTCGAATACTTCTCCCTGGTGATGATGGCGCTCGTGCTGATGGCGTCGGTCAGCCAGGGGTCGATGGTCAAGGGCCTGCTCTCCGGCTTCCTTGGCATCCTTATCGCAATGCCGGGCGTCGATCTCTCGGCCGGACAACCGCGCCTGACCTGGGACTGGTACATGTTGAACAGCGGTCTGAAGCTGCTGCCCGTCCTGCTCGGGGTGTTCGTGGTCAGCCAGATCATCAAGGACATCCTCGAGATCGATCAGAAATTCACACGCCTCGAGATGAACAATTCCGGTATCCTGATGACGCTTCGGGACATCAGGCGGCAGGCGGGCAACCTTGTGCGATCGTCGGTCATCGGGACCGTGATCGGCATCCTGCCGGGCGTCGGCGCCAATATCGGATCCCTCGTCGCCTATACGACCGCAAAGAACATGTCCGCCACTCCTCAGAAGTTCGGCACCGGGCATGAGGATGGGATCGTCGCCTCCGAGACCGCGAACAATGCAACGGTGGGCGGCGCTCTCATCCCGCTCATCGCCATGGGCATCCCCGGCAGCGTGATCGACGTGTTTCTGATCAGTGCGCTGATGATCCACTCGATCCAGCCCGGGCCGTTGCTCTTCACGAACAATCCCGATCTCGTCTGGGCCATGATGACCGGATTTCTGGTCGCCAATCTGTTGATGTTCGCAATCATGGTTCTCAGCGCGCGGTATCTGTCCCGGCTGATGTACGTGCCCCGCAGCTATGTCATGCCGGTCGTGACCACGTTCTGCATCGTCGGCGCCTATGCGCTGGACAACACGATGTGGGATGTCTGGGTGATGCTCGGCTTCGGCGTGCTGGGCTTTTTCATGACGCGCGCGCAGATCCCGCTGGGGCCATTCATCATCGGGTTCATCCTCGCGCCCCTGGCCGAACAGAAGCTCCGCACAGGGCTGATGGCGACCGCCGGTGATTTCACCCCGATGTTCACGCGGCCGATATCGGCCACCTTTCTTGCCATCACCGTGATCCTTCTCTTCTGGCCGCTCATCAATGATTGGCGGCGCGGGCGATCGTGATCAAGCCATGCAAGAAAGGTCGTGTCGCGAAAGCATCTGGCGGCGCCCGGCACCAACTCAGCAGCCCTCCGGAGAAAGCTCTTTGCTGCGACCGGTGAGCCGGTAGGCCAGCAGGCCGACATATTCCTTCATCGCGAGGTCG
>CAZPPH010000153.1:0-7210 GCA_964588375.1 uncultured Rhodobacterales bacterium
GCCTCATCCAGCAACTCGCCCCGAGCCTGCATCAGCACGAATTCCACTTCATGCCCTGAGCGCGCGAATTCATGGGCGAGGACGATCCTGACGCGCTCCACACCTCCGCCGCGAAGGTCGGGCAGGAGGATGGAGATTTTCATCAATCTGTGATTTCTTTTTGCGCCAGAGCGTTATTGCCATCCAGGCGAGTTACTTTGAAACCCTGCGCTGTGACGTACTCGACGACATCTTCGGCATCACGGTTTTCAAAGATGATCGACTGCACCTTTTGCAAGTCACGGCCCATTCCCTTGAGAGCAGCCAACTCGGCACCTTCCAGGTCCATTTTCATGAGCTGAATCGCAGGAATATCCTTCAATTCCTCCTTGAGGGTCTTCGTTTCAACGCTGACTTCGACACACCCGACCTTGCGAAGGATCGACGATTGCCCGTGCTTGCCGCCCTCGGCATATGCGATCACGGTTTGTCCCGGGGCCTCCGACAGCGCGCCTTCGACCACGGTTGCATTTTGGCACTGGTTCTCAGAAAGGTGCGTGCGAAGGATGCTGGCGGTCTCGGGCATCATTTCGAACGAGATCACTCTTCCGTACTCCCCGACGAGGCGAGAGGCGAGAACGGAGTAGATACCGATATTTGCTCCGGCATCCACGAAAACATCATTTTCTCTGAGGCGAGACTGGATGAGGTCAATGATTGAAATTTCCCGACTGGGCAGCGTGTGATATAAATCGTCCGTATGAGCACGCACTGAAAAAATACCGATCCCGTTCGCCCTAATCCTGCAGTTTTCCGAAACTACAGGATCACGCCAGCGATCGAGACCGCGAAAGATGTCTACGGGAGCAGAAATAATTGAGCGTCGAAGCACGGCCTTGTCATGAGCACTTACCCCAGAGAGTTCGCGGCATACTTTCCACCATATTCTCGCACGTCGCCCGGCAGCCCTTGTCTTTCCTAGAAACAGGCGCAAGGGACTTGGCAGGATCTCTTTGATTTCGGCTAGTGTCATTTCCGGAAAGCTCCCAAACGGCCCGCGCCAAGCCAAGCAAGGATCGAGCCGTCGATTCCCATACGACGCCGTGCCGTGACATATTTGAGAACCTCTCCGACTGTAAGGCTGAACGCGGTCGCGCTTGCTGCTCCTATGGCCCCGTAGGTCGGGATTAGAAGTGCGTTACCAAAAACGTTCAGCAAGACGGAAACGACCGAAGCCCAAAGCACATGTTTCTCATTCCCAGTCATCGACAGAACACCGCCTCCCATACCGAAGCACGCATGAAACACCGAACCCACCGCGAGAATTGTCAGAGGGGCATAGGCTTCCTCGAAAGCATTGCCGTAAAGTAGCCGGATTATGAATTTTCCCTCCAGCAGGATAACCGAGGTCACCACCAGCGACGAGAAGACCGACACCGTCGCAACGACACGCACAATTCTTTGCAGTCGCCGGCGATCCCCTGCGGTGAAGGTGGATACGATATAGGGCTGTGCGACCAGATAAAGCGTCATCAGACCGAAAACTACGAGAGTACGTATCGAAAGCGCTATCCGGTAAAGTCCAACGTCAATATCCCCATGCCAATAACCCAGCATGAGGATATCAGTGTTTTCGCGAATCATTTGCAGCCCGACGATTAGAGAGAACGGGATGACAGCCCGCAACCACTCTGCTTGCTTTACAGAAACTGAGCCATTATGTGATGCCTCCTGAGGTCGTCTTAGCAACAGCAGCACGGCACCAAGCAGAAAGGCGAGCATCGCTGCCACCAGGCCTAGTTGCATCGCTGTCCGTGCTGAAAGCCCGTCGTTCGCCAGTATCCCGGCCCCGAGTACTAGGGCTGCCAGCACCAGCGGGCGCATGATCTGATCGGGCAAGCCACTAAGAAAAATGGCCTTCAGGCCCCTCAGCGCCGCGTCGCGCGCCGCCGCTAGCGCCAGAAGTGGCACCAACCATATCCCCCAGAGCATCGCTTCGTGGCGCTCGGGCGACATGAAACTCGGAAACGCTATGAGGCCCACCATGACAACGGTGACGATTAGTGCGCTCCCGATCAGGATGAGACGCGTGGACCATGACCAAATACCCCGTAAAAGCCCCCAGTCTTTCAACGTGGCAGCTTTTGCGGTTTCACGCGTGATCAGTGTCGGCAGCCCCATCTGCACGGGCAGTGCCAGAAAGGCAACCAAAGCGAGAACAAATGCATAGGTTCCATATGTCTCGGGACCCAGCGTACGTGCGAGAGCGATCGAGGAGAAAAGGCTCGCGAGCACCGCGAGAAAACGCATTGAGATGCCAGCTCCGAAAGCGCGCAACAACTGGCTCCGAAACGTGCCGGAAGAAAAGTCGCCGAAGCGCGAAGTCAAAGCCTCAAATCACTTTCATCACGCGCAAAGACACTCTTCAGGTCGCAAAAGATGTGATCAGAGCGTCCGTAGGCGTGTAGCGCCTCCGCCCCAGGCTCTCTATAGCTGTCGTGCGACACGGCCAGAACGATCCCGTCATAGGCGTTGGGCTTCGGAGTCCCGATCAAAGCGATCCCGTATTCCTCCCTCGCTTCGATCGGGTCTGCCCAAGGGTCATGAACGTCAACGTCGACACCGTAATCCTGCAACTCGCGTACCAGGTCGACAACGCCTGTGTTTCGGAGGTCCGGGCAGTTTTCCTTGAATGTCAGACCCATGACAAGAACGCGGGCGCCATCCACCTGGATGCGTTTTCTGAGCATGGCCTTCACCATTCTGCCCGCCACCCACGCGCCCATGCCGTCGTTGATGCGACGGCCTGAGAGGATGACCTGCGGATGATAACCGAGAGCCTCCGCCTTGTGGGTGAGGTAGTAAGGATCGACGCCGATGCAGTGGCCTCCGACGAGGCCCGGACGGAAGGGCAGGAAGTTCCACTTCGTCCCGGCGGTCTTCAGGACGGCTTCGGTGTCGATCCCCATCTGGTTGAAGATGATGGCGAGTTCGTTCACAAGGGCGATGTTGAGGTCTCGCTGCGTGTTCTCGATGACCTTCGCCGCCTCTGCGACGCGAATACTCTCGGCCCTGTAGGTTCCCGCATCGACGATGTCGGCGTAGAGGGCGTCGACCCTCTCTGCCACCTCTGGCGTCGATCCGGACGTTACCTTGACGATCGTGGTCAGACGATGCTGCCTGTCGCCGGGGTTGGCTCTCTCCGGGCTGTAGCCGCAAAAGAAATCGACGTTGAACTTCAGACCCGAGACACGCTCTAGGAGGGGCACACAATCCTCCTCCGTCGCGCCGGGGTAGACCGTACTTTCGTAGATCACGACGTCGCCTCTCTCCAAGACGGAGCCCACGGCCTCGGAGGCCTTCAGGAGGGGGGTGAGGTCGGGGCGCTTGTGAGCGTCGATCGGCGTCGGGACAGCGACGATATAGATGCTCGCCTCCTCAAGGTCCTCAAGTCTGTCGGTGAAGGAAAGATGCCGCGCCGCGGCAAGGTCGTCCGCATCGGCCTCGCGCGTGTGATCCCTGCCAGAGCGCAATTCGTCGATGCGACGGGCGTTGCGATCGAACCCCACGACGCGCCGTTTCTTGCCGAACTCGACAGCGAGCGGCAGGCCGACATATCCGAGACCGACGACGGCGATCGTGGCGTCGGCTCCGAAATTACTTCCCATGATAATCCCTGAACCATTCGACGAAACTGGCAATGCCGACCTTGAAATCCGTCTGCGGCCTGTAGCCCGTCAGCTCCTGAAGGAGTGAGGCGTCAGCCCAGGTCGCAGGCACGTCGCCCATCTGCATCGGCATGTAATTCCGGATTGCCTTCTTGCCGAGGCAATCCTCGATCGCGTCGATGAAGTCCAGCAGGCGCACCTTCTCGGAATTGCCGATATTGACGATGCGGAAGGGAGCGACGGGAGAGAGGCTGTCTCCCTCCTCCATGTCGTCTCTCGACGCGGGCCGCTCGGGGATGGTGTCGATCAGGAGGCGAATGCCCCGGACGAGGTCATCGACATAGGTGAAGTCGCGGTGCATGTCGCCACTGTTGTAGATGTCGATCGGCCGGTCATCGAGGATGGCGTCTACGAACTTGAAGAGTGCCAGATCCGGCCGCCCCCAGGGCCCATAGACCGTGAAGAACCGGAACATCGTCGTCGGAAGGTCCCAGAGATGGGCATAGGCATGCGCCATGCTCTCGTTGGCCTTCTTCGTCGCTGCGTAGATCGTGAGCTGCGTGTCGGCCTTCTCGGTCTCGACGAAAGGCATCTCTTCGTTCGCGCCGTAGACGGAGGACGTCGACGCCACCAGGAGGTGTCTCACCTTGAGCCGGCGGGCTGCCTCCATGACGTTGAAGGTTCCGATGACGTTGGCGTCGAGATAGGCCCTCGGATTCTCGAGGCTGTAGCGGACGCCCGCCTGCGCGGCAAGATGGACGATGATGTCGGGACTGAACCTGTCGGCGATGCGGTCGAAGGTCTCCTGGTCTTCGAGCATACCTTCCATGGCAGAGAAGCCGGGTTTCTGAAGGAGGATGCCGTGACGCCGCTGCTTCAGGCGGACGTCATAGTAATCCGTCATCCCATCGTAGCCATGGACCTCGAAACCCTCGTCGAGAAGGAGCCTCGCGAGGTGAAAGCCGATGAAGCCCGCCGTTCCCGTGACGAGGACGCGGGTCATGCCTGAAGGTGGGGGGACGTCTCGTGGGGCCGTCATGCCGCCATGCCGCGCGTGCTGGTGACGTCATTGATAGCCCTTCGGTAAGCCTCGACGACGATGCGCTGGTCGTACTCGCGCTCCATCTTCCTGCGGCCCGCTCGCCCCATCGCCTTTCTTTCTTCGACATCGAGGTGGAGGAACCGTTCGCAGGCCGCAGCGAGGCTCTCGCCGCTCTTGACGCCACAGAGAATTCCCGTCTCCCCGTTCGCGATCACGGACCTGCATCCCGCCACATCCGTCGCGATGAGGGGCCGCGCCATTGAGGCGGCCTCGATGAGCGTCCTCGGCGCCCCCTCCCGGTAGGAGGGGAGGACGACGCAATGGGCGCCCCCGATGAGCGGTCTCACATCGTCTGACGTTCCGAGATACTCAATGATACCCTCCCTTTCCCACTGCCGCACCGTATCGCGGTCGATGGCTGTGCGGTTCTCTGTCCCCGTCGCTCCGAGGATCTGGAAGCGTGCCTCCGGATGTGTCGACTTCACGATGCGGGCTGCTTCGACATATTCGAGGATGCCCTTGTCGCGCAGAAGTCGCGCGATCATCAGGAAGACTGGCGCCTCGCTCGCCTTCGGGTAAGGCGCCGCAGCGAAGCGATCGAGGTCGATACCCGACCCTGGAATGAGGCGTCCCTGCGCCCTGGTAACGAGACCCCGGTCGACGAAGAGGTCCCTGTCGTCTTCATTCTGGAAAAATACGACGGGAAGACTGCGGAAGGCAGCCTTGTAGAGCGTGACGGCGACCGCTTCGAGAAGCCCGCCCGAGAGAAAGGCCGTCCCGAGACCGCTCACATTGGGGAGGAAGGGAATACCGACCTGCTTCGCTGCGAGAGCGCCGTAGATGTTGTTCTTGATGGTGTAGCTCAGGATCACGTCAGGGCGCATTTCGCGAAACTCCCCCCTCAACCTCAAGAGGAGGGCGAGATCGAGGACGGGGTTCAGGCCCTTCACGCTCATCTCGAGGTGCCGGATGCGACAGCCACGGGCCGCGAGCCTCCGGGCTGCGTCATCCTGCGGCGCGAGCACCGTCATGTCGTGACCATCCAGGAGCAGCGCCTCGAGGACGGGCCTGCGGAAATTCCAGATGTTCCAGGCTGCATTTGCTGACATGAGGATCTTCATTCGAGAAACGAGGGTTGCAATCTTGAGGATTCTCATCATCCCGTCGCGGCGTAGACCGCGCGGCCGACCCATTCTCTCAGGGAGCTGTTGATGCGGGCAAGGTTCTGCCCGAAATTTCAGCCCACGACATCGCCACGGGACCGTGTCCCGTACTCGACGGGATGGGGGCCAACACACTCGCAACCTGCCGAGAGAAAGCTCTACAGCGAGCGCTGCATGTGGCAGACACTCGTCACGAGAAGCCATGTCTCTCCGGGTTCCGGGTGCAGGACAGGCCACCTAGAGGGAAAGGCGGGCTTTTCTCGGCAGTGTTTCTGGAGCGTCTTTCGAAGAGGAGCCTACCAGGTGTGAGACCCTGCTCCAGAGAAACCCTCTCCCGTATGTCGGCGTCCGAGAGACCCGCATCCGCCGCGTCGCGGAGCCGCCCGTTCCCGACCGCAAAGAGAAGACAGCGAGGTAACGATCACCACCCTCTCGGACCCGCGCCTGACCGGAGGCGAGAGAGGCAGAGACGTCTCCTTGATCAGAGCGAGAAAGAGATCACCCAAGGGCAACGCCCCGACGAGGAGGATCGCGATCGAGAGAATACCCGACGCCACGCTGACAAGGCCAATCCTCTCCGGGCGGGTCGCGCAGAAAGCGAGGCGACCGGGAAGATGACGCCAGGCCTCCAGCTTGAGAAGGGCGCCCGCGAGCTTCGATGCAATGAAAAGAGGGTCTCAACGGCCGGAAGCCACCCTCACTCGATGGCGTCGATCATGCCGGATGTCGGGAGAATGCAGATGATGTCATACATGGCCGACTACCTTCTCTCCGCCGTTCCTGCAGTCTTTTCGGGCACACTGCCGGAGAGCGCCTCTTCTCCCGACGCATCGCCGCTCTTTCCCTTCAGCCCGCGCCTCGCGAACGCTGTTCCGGCGGTCACGAGGAAGGGAAGGGCAAGCGTGAGGGCAGTGTCCTCGATCGCCTCGATCCAGGAAATACCGCCCGTCCAGGACCGCCACTGGATCGCATCGAGCCCTTCGTTGAGAAGCTGCAATGCGCTCACGCCGACAAAGGCGATGACAAACGCATGCCCGCGTCGTCGAAAGAGAGCTGCGATCGCGATAAAGAGGAGGAGACCGAAGGGAACGTGAAGGACGTCCATACCGACGCCAAGCGCCCCGGCGACCTCGGCCTTGGTCTCGTTCCAGATTCTCAGGCCTGCATCCCCAAGTCTCGGCACGGTCCCTGTCGCAAGTCAGTTGTTCCCCTTTACACGTCGCCTCAATGACGGGTCTGCAACAGGATCTCTCACGCCGTGCGCGACGCTGTCCTGAGCGAGGATCCTCAGGTCCGCGTCGCCTGCGAGACGGACTCTAAGGTGGAAAGGTCGTGTTCAGGGAGCAGTGGCGTATCCT
>CAZPPH010000154.1:0-7206 GCA_964588375.1 uncultured Rhodobacterales bacterium
CCGAGATCACGCGCAGGCGATGCGGCGCAACGAGTTCAGGCCTCTGACGGATGACGCCAACAGGGGCGTGCGCAGCACTAACGCGCAGCGGAGCCGGGCTTTTCATCGTCCTCGACGGAAGGTTTTTCGGGCGTGTTTGCCGGCGCACCCGCCTCGGTGGCTTCGGATCCCTCCTTGCCGTCGTCGACCTCGCCCTCCACGGTCTCCGCATCCTCGACCTCCGGCTCCTGCTCCGATTGGGGCATGCCGATGATAAGAGGCAGCATCTCCTCCCCGGCCGGCATCGCGGTCCGCTCGCGCACGGGCCGGGTCCAGGAGAGGCTGTCGAACGCGCCGCAATTGTCGCAGACCGGCTCCCAATCGGAATTCACCGCATGGCAATTTCCGCAAACCCATTGCGGGCCACGGGGTGCCGTGAGCGCTCGGGCGAGATAGCCCTTGACCACCGGGTCTTCCGCACCCGAGCCGCGCTCGATGGCAGCCATGATGGTGAGCGTCCGCGCCGTCGGGTCGGTCTCGGTAAGGTCACCGAGAGCGGCGCGGGCCGTCGTGTAATCCTCCGCGGCAATATTGAGTTCGGCCAGCAGCATCCTGGTTTCCGGGTGATCGGGCTTGATGCGCGTGATTTCGCGGAACCGCTTCACCCGCGCGGCAGGCGTTTCACCCGGCTCGATGCGCGCGAAGGCGGCTGCAAGGTCCGGGTGCGGCATCGCAGCCCAGGCCTTTTTCAGAATGCGGGCGGCATAGCGTGGCTTGCCGTCCTTGATGTACTGGTCCGCGGCCATGACCGCGGCGGGGACGAGATCCGGCGACAGCTTGTTGGCCTCGATCGCGGCCTCGCGCCTCTCGATGGTCGCGGTCTCGTCGACAAGGTCGCGCGCCTCGGAAAGAGCGAGCACGGCATCGCGGCGGCGGTGCACGTCGCGCGGCAGCGCACCGTGACGCAGCTTTGCGCCGAGGGTCTTGCGCGCACCCTTCCAGTCATGGTTGTCGGCCTGGAGCTTGAGGAGAACGTCCTGGGTTTCTTCGTGCTTGGGCTTCAGCGCGAAGGCCTTCTCGGCGAGCTTCAACGCGGTATCGGTGTCTCCGTCCGCGAGCTTCTGCTTCATGATGCCGCGAATTCCCACGAAACGCGTCCGATCGTCGGTGAGAAGCTTCTTGTATGTCTCCTCGGCCTTTCGGCGGTCACCGGCCACCTCGGCGGCCTGGGCGGTGAGCAGGTTCGTCAGCTCGGGCCGTTTGAGATACCGCTCGGCCCTCGACGCCTTGTTCATGGCCAGCCGCCCCTCGCCGGAGGCCAGCGCCATCATGCCCTCCGACAGGGCGTCGAACCCCCGGCGCTCCTGGTTGCGACCCCACCAGCGCGACAGAGCGGTCTCGTCACCGCTCATGAACCGCAGGATCGCGATGACGAGGCCCACGAGCTTCAGAAGCACCCACATCAGGAAAAGCAGCAAGAGGGCCGCGATGACGGATTCGAGGGGGCCGAGCGTGAATTCCGTCGAAGCGAAGGAAATGCGCACGCCGCCTTCGCTTTCCAAGAGCAGCCCGGCGCCAAACGCGAGCCCCGCGACGATCGCGACGAACAGAACGATCTTCATCAATGACCAGAGCATCGTTCCGTCCTCACATGTCTTCTATGTCCTGACCGAGCGACGCGAGCGCCGCCTCGGCCTGCAGTCGTGTCCCGGCTGCCGCCAGCCACTCGTCCATGGCTTCTTTCGGCCCCTCTTCGAGGCTTTCGATTTCCGAGAGTGCCGCCTCGAGATCACCCGAACGGAGGGCTGCCTCCGCACGCGAAAGCACCGCGTCGGTATCGTCGCCTGCGCGGGGTTCGAGGGAGCGGGCGTTGGTCTGTGCGCGCAGGAACGCGGCGAACCGATCGACCGGATCCGCGCCCTCCTCCGGCCCGCGGCCCGCAGCACCCAAGGCCGATCTCGCGGCATCGGGGAACCTGCGCTGAAGTTCGGACAGCGGTGTGACACCGTCGTCCGCGACAGAGGCGAGTGCATCTGGAACATCGAGACCCTCGATGTCGGACAACTCGCTGGCGAAAGGGGCACCCGTATCGAGGGCGATCTCGATGTCGGAGAGCGCCGCACGCAGCTTCGCCTGGCGCTCTGCCAGCTCGGCGGCCTCACGCGTCGCCTCCGCCTCGGCCCGGGCCGCGGCGACCTCGGCCTCGGCCGCGCTCGTCACACGGTCGATCTCCGCCTCGAAGGCCGACATCTGCTCGTTGAAGGCGCCGGTGAAATCGGGCAACTCAGGCGCCGGCTCAGTGCCGGGCGTGATCTCCGCGACACTTTCCTCGAGCGATGACAGCTCGCCCCGCACCGTCTCGATCTCGCCGCGAATACCACTTACATCCTCGGTCGTGGGACTGTTCGCAGCCATTGTCTCGACCGTTTCGGCAAGGTCCTCGACGCGGCCCGATACGGTTTCCAGCCCCGCTTCGAGAGAGGAAAGCCGTGCCGGAAGCTCCGGGTCGGTTTCCGCGGGGCGCGGCCAGCCTTCGGGCACGGCATAATTGGCCACGGCGAAGCCGATAAGCGCCGCCGCGACCCCGCCGAGAAAGAGCGGTAGAAAACCGCCGCTCCGGGCCGGCCTTTCCACCTGCGGCGGTGGTTCGGCCCGCTGCTCGCGTTCTTGTTGGGACGGTATCTCCGGTGGAGCTTCGGGCGCAGGCGCGACGTCTGAAGGCGGCGCGCTGGCCGGCTCCCGGTCGACCGGCCCGGCCATTCGCGTCGCCCGCGCCGGCCCCCGTATTTCGGCTATCTCCGTCACGCTACGCTTCCTGTCGGATCACACAAAATCCTGCCCTCATGGCAAAAAGGAATCTCATTCCGGGCACTTGGCACCTCCTTGTCAGCAAACTCGCACCGACCCGCAAGGTCAACCGTTCCCTGTTTCGGCGATAAGTTCGGCTACTGCGCCCACCATCGCCTCTACCGTCGGTCGTCCTGCAACGCGGGCCTTGCCGCCCCACGCCTCGGCCACCTGCTCGCTCATCGCCACCGCAACGGTGGGCGCCGCCGCAACGGCCGCCCAGCCGGCGACGATCCGCGCCGTCCTTGGCGAGAACAGGGGCAGGATCACGGGGTGCATTTCCGCCAGAAGAGCGCGCGCCTCCTCGGTCGGAGCGCATTCGGGCTGGTCGTAGACAACGCGCTCGGCCACGTCCACGCCCTCGGCCGCGAGCCGTTCGGCGAGGTCCGAATTCACGTGCCGACCCCGGAGGTACAGCAATGACCCCCGCGGCTGCGCACGGGAGACGACGCCCAGAAGGTCGTCGGCGGTGCCGCCTGTGCTGACCGCCTCGAACCCGGCGCGGGCAGCCGCCTCGGCCGTCGCGTCGCCAACGCACCAGGCCGTGAGACCCGGTGCCGCCGAGACGCCGGCAAGAGCGTTCGATGACGTGACGATCACCCC
The DNA here is from genome assembly GCA_964588375.1 of uncultured Rhodobacterales bacterium. Taxonomy (GTDB): domain Bacteria; phylum Pseudomonadota; class Alphaproteobacteria; order Rhodobacterales; family Rhodobacteraceae; genus JASJAR01. The sequence continues at coordinate 3,430 of CAZPPH010000154.1, forward strand.
GCTGAAACCGTCAAGGTCCACCGGAGCCTCGAATTGCTCTATGGAGATGGCCGGAGAGATCACCGCACGCCCAATGGCCAGCCGCTTCGCGCCGAGGGCGGCGAGGAACCGTTCCGAGGCCGCCCGCGGTCGTGTCATGATGATGTGGGGAGGGCTCGGCTTGTCTGTCATGTCGCCGGGTGCTACCTGCCACGCCGACGCCGCGCAACACCCCGGGAAGAAAGCATCTTGAGCATGGGCCTCACGATTCTCGGTATCGAGTCGAGCTGCGACGACACCGGCGCGGCGGTTGTCCGGCAGGGCGCGGCCGGCGAACGGGTCCTGTCCAACGTGGTGATGTCACAAGACAGGCTCCACGAGGCGTTCGGCGGTGTCGTGCCCGAAATCGCCGCCCGCGCACATGCCGAGAAGCTCGACATTGCGGTCGAGACCGCTCTGGCGGAGGCGGGGATTTCGTTCGGTGACATCGATGCCATCGCCGTTACTGCCGGTCCGGGGCTTATCGGCGGCGTGATTTCGGGCGTGATGCTCGCCAAGGGTCTCGCCCTCGGGGCGGGCAAGCCGCTTCTTGGCGTCAACCATCTTGCCGGCCATGCGCTGACCCCGCGGCTGACAGACGATCTGCCGTACCCGTATCTCGCTCTGCTCGTGTCGGGCGGGCATTGCCAGTTCCTCGTCGTTTCGGGGCCGGATGCGTTTCACCGCCTCGGCGGCACCATCGACGACGCACCGGGAGAGGCTTTCGACAAGATCGCCCGCGCTCTGGGCCTCGGCCAGCCGGGCGGACCGGCCGTCGAGGCCGAGGCGATGCGCGGAGATTCCGCCCGTTTCAACCTGCCCCGCCCCCTTCTCGACCGGGAGGGCTGCGACATGTCGTTCTCGGGGCTGAAGACCGCCGTCATCCGCGAGATCGAGCGTCTCGTCGCCACGAAGGGCGGCATCTCCGAGACCGATCGCGCCGACCTCGCCGCGTCATTCCAGACCGCCCTCGCCGACAGCCTCATCGCGAAATCGCGCAGTGCTCTCGACGCCTATCTCGCCACGAGGCCCGCGCGGCCGGCCTTCGCGGTGGCGGGCGGCGTGGCGGCGAACCGCACCATCCGCGCGGGTCTCGATAGAGCCGCGCAAGAGGCCGGTGCACGCTTCGTCGCCCCGCCGCTCGCGCTTTGCACCGACAATGCAGCGATGATCGGCTGGGCGGGCATCGAGCTGTACGAGGCCGGGCACAGGAGTGATCTGGCCCTCATCGCGCGTCCGCGGTGGCCGCTCGACCAGGTCCAGGCGCCGCTCATCGGCGCAGGCCGGAAGGGAGCGAAGGCATGAGCGGCATCGCAATCCTCGGCGCCGGAGCTTTCGGAACCGCGCTGGCGGTAACCCTGGCGCGCTCGGGCCGCGAGGTGACACTCTGGGCGCGCGACGGCGCGTCCGCCGCCGAGATGGCGCGAACCCGCCGGTCGGGACCGCGTCTGCCCGGGCTCGACCTGCCCGAGAACCTCCTCGTAACCGCGGAATTCGACACTGTTTCGGCCGAAATCGAGCTTCTCGCGGTCCCGATGCAGGCACTCAGGGGCTTTCTCAAGCAGCCGCGGGCGGCGACCGCCCCGGTTCTCGTTTCCTGCATGAAGGGCATCGACCTCGAAACCGGCGAACGGCCCTCGCAAATCATCGAACGGCACCGTCAGGGTTCGGTGGCGGCGGCGCTCACGGGCCCGAGTTTTGCCGGGGATCTTGCCCGCGGCTTGCCCACCGCGCTGACGCTCGCCTGCGCCGACGCGACGGTTGGCGAAGCCTTGCAGGCCCGCCTCTCCACCCCGGCGCTTCGTCTTTACCGCACGACCGATGTATGCGGCGCGGAGTTCGGCGGGGCGTTGAAGAATGTCGTGGCCCTGGCCGCGGGCATCGCCATTGGCGCAGGCCTCGGCGACAGCGCCCGCGCTGCGCTCATCGCCAGGGGAATGGCCGAGATCACGCGCATCGCCACCCGCTTCGGCGCCGAGCCGCCGACCCTTTCGGGGCTCTCGGGCCTCGGCGATCTCGTACTGACCGCGACCTCCGAGAAGTCCCGGAACTACGCGGCGGGCATCGCCATAGGTCGCGGCGAGCCGCTGCCGCAAGTCACGACCGAAGGGATCGCGACGGCCGCGGCCATCGCGCAGCTTTCGGTGGAGCACTCTATCGATGCCCCGATCTCGCGCACCGTCGCCGAGGTCACCCATGGACAGCTTGCGGTCGAGGCGGCAATCGAGGCACTTCTCGCGCGGCCCCTGAAGGAGGAATAGTCATGCTCGTCGCTCTGGTCGCCCGGGACAAACCGGGACATCTCGAAGTTCGCAAGGCCAACCGCGAAGCACATCTCGATTATGGCGCGGCGTCGGGCAAGGTCGCTCTCGCCGGTCCGCTACTGGGGGAGGATGGCGACATGTGCGGTTCACTCATCGTTCTGGAAGTCGAAAGCCTCGCCGATGCGCGAGACTGGGCGGCCGGCGACCCCTACGCGGTGGCCGGCCTCTTCGCCTCGGTCGAACTCAATGAATGGAAGAAGGTGATCGGCTGATGCGGTACTGGCTCTTCAAATCAGAACCATCCACATGGTCATGGGATCAGCAGAAGGCCAAGGGTGAGGCCGGTGAGGAATGGGACGGTGTTCGCAACTACCAGGCCCGCAACAACATGCGCGAGATGGAGGTCGGCGACCGTGGTTTTTTCTACCATTCGCAAACCGAGAAGGCGGTGGTCGGTATTGTCGAGGTCATCGCCGAGGCACATCCCGACAGCACCACGGATGACGAGCGCTGGGAATGCGTCGATATCAAGGCCGTCTCTGACATGAGCACTCCCGTGACGCTCGAGATGGCCAAGGGCGACCCGCGCCTTTCGGACATGATTCTCGTGAACAACTCAAGACTGTCGGTGCAACCGGTTACCGAGGCCGAGTGGCGCGTGGTCTGCGAACTCGGAGGCCTGAAGTCCTGAAGGCATGGGCCTGCACCTGATCGCGTCCCGGATGAGGTTGCCGTCCTGCCGGCCAGGATACGAACCTTGGAATGTCGAGGGGGCCCCGGTGATGCCCGGAACCCCCTGTCACCCACGAGCGCCTCTCACCGCGCCTCAGCAAGCTCTGGTATCGGTCCCGGCCATACTGGCCAGTGACGCTGAAAATAGAAACGCGGCGGTGTCATGTCCAGCCGGCATTGCCTAAAAGTCGAGCTGTCGGCGGTCACCCGTAAACCGATTCCTTGCCGAAATGCTTGGTCAGAAGGTAATACACGACGGCGCGGTACTTGTTTCGCTCCGACCGTCCGTAGGTGTCGATGACGGAATTGATCGCGTCCATCAGTTCCGGCCCGTCCGGAAGACCGAGCTTTCTGACGAGGAAGTTGTCCTTCACCGTCTCGAGCTCGCCATCCTGGCTCGCCGCCACCGTCGAGGCGTCAGCGTCGTAGATCGCAGGGCCGCAGCCTATGGTTACCTTGCGCAGAAGTTCCATGTCCGGCTCAACGCCGCACTTGCTGCGGAGATCGTCGGCGTATTTCTCAATCAGTTCGTCCCGCTTTCCCATCGGGAGGCCCCCCTTGCCTGTTCAAAATGAGCGGCGCGCCGCGCCGCGGCTGCATCGTGTGCCAATCTCGCCGCCAAGACAATATTGTTGTTCTCGGCGGCCCGTTCAGGCGGAAAGCGTTGCATCGACGGGCCTTGCCGGCTTGCGCGGCAAGGCAATCACAAGTCCCCTTCGCGCGACTGTCCGGCCTTGGGGGCCAGGAGGCCTGGTCAGTACCT
>CAZPPH010000155.1:0-7185 GCA_964588375.1 uncultured Rhodobacterales bacterium
GCGATCCGGGTCACCGGCATCCCCTCTTTCGCACCGGAGCTTCTCCAGACCGCCCGCGCGGGCGACCCGATGAAGGCCAAGCACCTCGACAAGGCGCTGATGCAGTTCGCCGAGGAAGGGGCCGCGAAGGTGTTCAAGCCCGCGTTCGGCTCTGGCTTCATCGTGGGCGTCGTCGGCCAGTTGCAGTTCGAGGTGCTCGCGAGCCGGATCGAGGGCGAATACGGGCTGCCGGTGCGTTTCGAGCCCTCGCAGTTCACCTCGGCGCGCTGGGTGACGGGGCCGAAGGCGGAGGTCGAGAAGTTCGCCGCCGCGAACAAGGCCCATATCGCCCATGACAATGATGGCGATGTCGTCTACCTCACCCGGCTTCAGTGGGACATCGACCGGATCGAGCGGGATTATCCCGAACTGACGCTCAGCGCGACGAAGGAAATGATGGTGTGATGGCGGGCCTGCGGACCCGCGCTTCACTGCGCGATCCTCACGCCGCCCTCCCCGCTTCGTGATTTCGCGCCGCCGTCCGGCCGTGGTCTTCTCTCCGGGCGACCGTAAGGCACGAGAAGGGAAAGCCATGTTCAAGTTAGTTGGAGCCGCCATCGCCGGCACGATCACGTTCGCCGCGCTCGCGGTTCAGGCCGAGGAGGTCGCGTTTCAGGCGGTCATGGTCCCGCAGGAACAGATGCGCATGGAGTTCGAGGACGGGAGTGGCCGCTTCGTGCTGATGGTGCGCCGCGAAGGCTCCGCCGAGGGCACCGGCCCGCTCGCGGGGGCCGCTGTGACCGAACACGGCTGGCATGACATTCATCCCGGTCAGGACGGTGACCCGCGCGGATACCTGACTTTCGATGCCGGAGATGGGTTGGCCTACGTTCAATGGCGGGTACGCGCGGTATTCGTGCCCGGCTCCGACGGAGGCATGCGCCTTCTCGACAACGGCTACTGGGAGGTCGTGGGAGCGACGGGCAGTCTCGAAGGGCTCCGGGGGGCCGGCACGCTGCACATCAAGCCCGCCCCGGCGCCAGCGGCCGCTCCGGACCGGCTCTTCCAGCTCGACGGAGACCTCGTCATGCCGTGAGCGGCCGGCGCGGTTTAACCTGGCGTTAAGCTTCCGCGGGCCAGGAAGCCCGAATGCGTGCGCTCCTTTTCCTTCTTCTTCTTGCCGCCTGCGCCGAAGGGCCCGACGCTGGCGTCAGCCCCCATACCGGCGTCGCGTCGCGGGCCTCAGGAGTGGTTGCGATCGACCGGCGCCACCCGGCCCGGCTCGAGGTGCGGGCGGTGCGCCTTGCGAAAGACGGGGCCGAGGCTTTCGCGCTTCTCACGTTCGTCACACGGTCCGATCTCAACTACCCCAAGATCGAGAGCGTCTGGGCTCGCGGGACCACCCTCCCCTACGAGCTTCTCGACCGGCGGCGGGTGGGCCGGAGCCGGCAGGAGGCCGGGTCGATCCGGCTGACACGCGGCGCCGCGGAGGCCGCCGCGCGGGCGGGCGGGCTGCGTCTCCAGATGATCGGGCGGCGCGGCACATACGGCGGCACGGTGCCCGGTGCCATCTTCGGCGAGGTGCTCGCCCGCTGAACCCGGGAGCGCCCTGCGGCCAAACGCGGCGCGTCGCATCCGGGAAAGGCCGCAGATCATCCCTCCTGCCGTCCCGGAGCGAGCGGTCCGGTGCAACAATCTGCGGGTCTCGCGGCACTTGTTCCCCCGAGGCGTCTCGGCCGGTCCTTCAGTCGCTTCGCGTTGACGCTGACTTCATCATGCACTACTTATCCCCACATCTGGGAGCGGCTTCATCGAGCCGGCCGGGTCACGCGGACCTTCTCCCCCAAGACGCACGGGCCATGGAAGCGGTCCGTATCGCAAAACGGACCTACATGATCAAATTCAGCGACCTTTCGCTCTCGCCCAAAGTTCTCAAAGCCGTCGAAGAGGCCGGATACGAAATCCCGACCCCGATCCAGGCGGGCGCCATACCGCCCGCGCTGGAGGGCAAGGACGTGCTCGGCATCGCCCAGACAGGCACCGGCAAGACCGCCGGCTTCGTTCTGCCGATGATCACCATGCTCGCTCGCGGACGGGCGCGCGCACGAATGCCGAGAAGCCTTGTGCTGTGCCCCACGCGTGAGCTTGCGGCCCAGGTGGCCGAGAACTTCGATACCTATTCGAAACACGTCAAGCTCACGAAGGCGCTGCTGATCGGCGGCGTCTCCTTCAAGGAGCAGGATGTGCTGATCGACAAGGGAGTCGACGTGCTCATCGCCACGCCGGGCCGCCTGCTCGACCATTTCGAGCGCGGCAAGCTCCTCCTGACGGGGATCGAGATCATGGTGGTCGACGAGGCCGACCGGATGCTCGACATGGGCTTCATCCCCGACATCGAGCGCATTTTCTCGCTGACCCCCTTCACCCGGCAGACGCTCTTTTTCTCGGCCACCATGGCGCCCGAGATCGAGCGGATCACCAATACCTTCCTGTCGGCCCCCGCGCGGGTCGAGGTCGCTCGCCAGGCGACGGCGTCGGAGACCATCGCGCAGAGGGTGGTGATGTTCCGTCCCTCGCGGCGTGACAGGGCGGCATCGGAGAAACGGGAGGTGCTGCGCAAACTCATAGATGCCGAGGGCGAGGCCTGCAGCAACGCGATCATCTTCTGCAATCGAAAGACCGACGTGGATATCGTCGCGAAATCGCTCAAGAAGAATGGCTACGATACCGCGCCGATCCACGGGGATCTCGAGCAGTCCCAGCGTACAAAAACGCTCGACGGGTTCCGGGAAGGAACGATCCGTTTTCTCGTGGCCTCGGACGTTGCCGCCCGCGGACTCGACATTCCGCTCGTCTCCCATGTCTTCAATTACGACGTGCCGACCCATTCGGAAGACTACGTGCACCGCATCGGCCGGACCGGCCGCGCAGGCCGTGAGGGCAAGGCGATCATGATCTCCACGCCTTCGGACGAAAAGAACCTCGACGCGATCGAGAGGCTCCTCGGCAAGGAGATCCCGCGGAACGAAAGCCCGCTCGGTCAGGCACCGGATCAGCCCGTCCCGGCCGAGCCGGACACCGAAGAGAAGCCCAAGCGCAGCCGCACCCGGTCCAGAAAACCGAAGGAAGCCCCGGCGAAGGAACAGCCGGCGGAACAGGTGCAGGCCGAGACCGCCGACGAAGCCCCGAACAAGACCGCCAACGAGGACACGCGCCCGACGCCGCGGTCACGCGGTCGTGCAGGGCGCGGCCGGGGCCGCGATGAGGACAACGTCGTCGGAATGGGCGACCACCTCCCCTCGTTCATCGAAAAAAGCTTCGAGGAACGCCTGGCGAGCTGAGACCTCTCGCAGACCCCGGGGCCACGGTCACGCCAGCCTGGCTGAGACCGGAAATCCGGGATCACCCCGACGCAGGCCATGACGACTGCCGTGCGAAGTTTGCGGGCGAATGCCGGGATCGAAACGGCAGAGCCCCGCCATCTTCGCCGGCCGCGTTTGGTGGCGACACGTTCTGACCCCGAAGCGCCTGACGTCGCAGAGGCACGGGCCCCCTAGCTCAGCCGGCTGATCACCACGGTAACCTCGGGTTTCTTGCCGATTTCCATGTCGGCGCTCTTTCTCACGATCCGGCGCAGTTCGTCTTCGAGCGCGCTGTCGTCGGACAGGGTCTTTCGTTTCGCCCGGCCGATGAATTGCCCGAGATCCTCCTCGATAACGTCGACGAGCGGGGCCCGCGAAAGGCCCTTTTCCGGCAGTCCCATGATGTCGCACCACGGGTCGCCGAGGGCGTCTCCGCTTTCGTCGATGACGAGCGTGACCATGACATGCCCGTTGCGCGCCATGCGCAGCCGGTCGCGGATGACCCCGTCCATCGCACCGATCTGGACCGCTCCGTCGAGATAGATCCGGCCCGTCTCGACATATTCGGCAACAACGGGCCGGTTGCCGCTCAGATCGACCATCGTGCCGTTGACGGCGACGATGGAGGGCCGGCCTGACGCTTCGGACAGCTTCATGTGCTCACGCAGCATCCGGTGTTCGCCGTGCATCGGAATGACCATCGCCGGCTGGACGATCTCGTGGATTTCAGCGAGGTCGGGCCGGTTTGCGTGGCCCGAGACATGGTAGCGCCCGTTCGCATCGTCCTGCACGTCGACACCGAGTTCGGAATAGGCGTTGACCACCTCGAGGACGCCGCGCTCGTTTCCGGGAATCGTCTTCGACGAGAAGAGGAAGGTATCGCCCTCGTCGACGGTCAGCCCGAGATACTTGCCTCGGGAAAGCTGTGCGGAGGCCGCCCGACGCTCGCCCTGAGACCCGGTGACGATCAGCATCAGGTTTTCGCGGGGAATGGCGGTGGCTTCCTCGGGGCTCACGGTCATGGGAAAATCGGTCAGCACACCGGCTTCGATCGAGGCTTCCACCATCCGACGCATCGCCCGCCCCAGAAGACAGATCGACCTGCCGGCAGAGGCTCCGGCCATGGCCAGCGACTTCAGCCTCGCGACGTTCGAGGCGAAGGTGGTGGCGATGACCATGCCCTCCTGTGCCGCGACGAATTTCGCGATTTCCGGCGCGATGGTGGCTTCCGACCGGCCCGGTTCGGGCGAGAAGACGTTGGTCGAATCGCAGACGAGCGCACGCACGCCGGGGCGGGCCGCCGCCTGCCAGAGTTCGCGGTCGAAAGCTTCTCCGACGACGGGCGTCGGATCGATCTTGAAATCGGCGGTGTGGATCACCCGGCCCGCGGGCGTGTCTATGACGATCGCCGAGGCCTCGGGGATGGAATGGGAGACCGGCAGGAAGCTTATCTCGAACGGACCGAGCTTGCGGGTCTCGGGCCAGGGCTGGCAGATCTCGACGGTTCGCTCGTCGTGCCCCTGTTCGTCCAGTTTCCGGCGCGCGTGGATCGCGGTGAACGGGCGACAGAGCACCGGCGCGTGGAGGCGGCTCCAGAGATGACCCACCGCGCCCACGTGGTCCTCGTGGGCATGGGTGATGATGATCGCCTCGAGGCGGTCCTTGCGTTCCTCGAGCCACGCGGTGTCGGGGAAGATGAGGTCGACGCCCGGCGAGCCCTCCATTTCGGGGAATGTCACGCCGAGATCGACGACGATGAGCCGCTCCTGCCCCGGGCGCCCATAGCCGTAGACATAAGCGTTCATCCCCACTTCCCCGGAGCCCCCGAGGGGGAGATAGATCAGGCGTTCGCTGCTCATGAAATCGGATGTTCCTTGTTGTAGCGATGAATGACGGTGAGACCGTGCATCGTGATGTCGTCTTCGACACGGTCGAAGAGACCGTTCGAATCCTGAAAGAGCGGGGCGAGGCCACCGGTTCCGATGACGGTCATGGGTTTGTCGTATTCGCCCTTGATGCGTTCGGCAATCTCGCGGACGACACCGACATAGCCCCAGTAGACACCCGATTGCATGCAGGCAACCGTGTTCGTTCCGATCACCCCCTGGGGCCGGGTCACATCGACATGGGGCAGCGCCGCGGCGGCCTGGTGGAGCGCTTCGAGCGAAAGGTTCACTCCCGGCGCGATGACGCCGCCCACGTAAGCTCCGTCCGTCGCCACCACGTCGAAGGTCGTCGCGGTCCCGAAATCGACGACGACGAGGTCACCGCCATGCCGGTCGAAGGCGCCGGCGGTGTTCACCAGCCGGTCGGGGCCGATGCTCGTGCCTGGGTCGACCCGGGGCTGGACCGGCAATGCGCAATCGGGTTTGCCCACGACCACGGGGCGGGTGTTGAAATAGCGGTCGCAGAGCACGCGGAGGTTGAACACCACGCGCGGCACGGTGGAGGAGACGATGACCTCGTCGATCGTCACGTCGAGACCCTTGTGCTCCATGAGAGTGGAAAGCCAGACATAATACTGGTCCGCCGTGCGCTGCCACTCGGTCGAGGTCCGGAACGTCGCGAGAAAGCGACGACCGTCCCATACCGAGAAGACCGTGTTGGTGTTGCCGCAATCGATGCAGAGAAGCATGGGGGTGGCGCCCTTTCTCAGAAAAAGACGTCGGCAGCAGAGATGGTGCGCCGGCCCGTCGACGTTTCCAGCACCAGCCGTCCAGCCTCGTCGACCGTCTCGAAGACGCCGGTCACGGTCTCCCTCATCGTCCGCGCAGTTATGGTCTCGCCGAGCCGCGCGGCGTGCTCGAGCCAGGTCTCGCGGATCTGTGCGAAGCCGAAATCTGCAAAGAGGCGCTCTTCGGTGGCGTAATTCACCGCCAGCAGGGTCAGAAAATCCTCCAGCCCGGGCGGCGTGATGCCTTCGGAGCGAAGCGAGACGGGCACGATGGGCCGGTCGGGGTCCGGCGGGGGTGCCGAGACGAGATTGACGCCAAACCCTATGGCCAGCCAGTCGACATGACCGCCCGAACCACTCGCTTCGAGAAGAATGCCCGCGACCTTTCCCTGGTCGAGCAGGACGTCGTTCGGCCATTTCACCGAGAGGCGCGTGCGGTCGATCCAGAATGACAAGGTCTCGAAGAGCGCGTTCGCCGCGAGAAACGAGCGCAGCGCGGCCGTGCTCGCCGGGCCTTCGGGACGCATCATGTAGGTGGCCGCAAAATTGCCGGCGCCGCTCGTCCAGTCCCTGCCCTGCCGTCCCCGGCCGCCGGTCTGGTCGCGCGCCATGATCCATGTGGGGCGGTGAAGCTCTGGGGCGAGCCGCCCGGCTTCGGCCATGGTGCTGTCGACATTGTCGAGAATGATGCGGTCTGTCCCCTCGGGCCAGACTGCCTCTGACGGCTCAGTTGACAAGGGCCGCCGCCGCGGTCGCCGCGAACCCGTCGACGCCGAAAAGGTTGACGACGCCGAAGACCATCGCGGCGGCCGAGACCATCAGGAATCCCCAGAGCACCGGATGCGACGCCGCATCGACCGGCTCCACCGCCTCGCCGAAATACATGTAGTAGACGATGCGGAGATAGTAGAACGCGTTGATCACCGAGGCGATCACCCCCGCGATCGCGAGCCAGGCGAGGTTCGCATCGACCGCGGCGAGAAGCACGGCGTATTTCGCGAAGAAGCCCACGAGAGGTGGCACGCCGGCGAGCGAGAACAGGAGCACCAGCATCGCCAGCGCCCGGGTCGGATCGCGTCGGGAGAACTGGTTCAGCGCCGAGATATCGGTCACCGGCCGGCCGTCGCGCTCCATCGAGAGGATGAAGGCGAAGGTGCCGACGTTCATCGT